>CAVVNE010000044.1:0-66755 GCA_963749245.1 Bryobacterales bacterium | reverse complement strand
TGGCACACGACTTTTATCGTCCCGGCGGCTTCCATTACCTGAAGGGCGGCGTCGACGCGTCGGGCAAACTGGTCGCTTGGCGGAATCATTTCGTGAGCTATGGTGAAGGCGATAAGTTCGCTCCGTCGGCCCAGATCGGGCCCACCGAGTTCCCTGCCCGCTTCATTCCGAATTTCCACTTCGGAGCGACGTTGATGCCGCTGGGCGTGCCGACGGGAGCCATGCGTGCGCCTCGCAGTAACGCGTTTTCGTTCGTGTTCCAATCGTTCATCGATGGTGAGCCTGCAGCACACGCTGCCGGCAAGGATCCGGTCCAGTTCCGGCTGGATCTCTCGCCGCCTCGCAAACCGCCAAAGCAGACGACGGGTTCGACGCCGATCGCATGCGCGGCGTTCTTCAGATGGTTGCAGAAAAATCCGATTGGGCTTCGCGCGGAAAGCTGCCCAAGGGCAGAGGCAAGGGTGTCGCGTTCCAGTACAGTCATCGTGGATATTTCGCCCACGTCGCCGATGTCAGCGTTGATGCGAACAACAAGGTCAAGGTGCACAAGGTGTGGGTGGTGGGCGATATCGGGAGCCAGATTATCGACCCGAGCGCAGCGGTCAACAACGCGCAAGGTGCGGTGGTCGAGGGGATGAGCCATGTGATGGGATGGGAAATCACTACTGACGGCGGCCACGCGGTTCAGAGCAATTTTAACCAGTATCCGCCGGTGCGAATGGCGCAGGCACCTCCCGAGATTGAAGTGCATTTCCTGAAAACCGCGAATTCGCCGACCGGTCTAGGCGAGCCTGCATTGCCGCCAACTCTACCGGCCATCGCCAACGCGATTTTTGCGGCCAGCGGCAAGCGCATCCGCACGTTGCCGCTCTCGAAGCACGGGTTTAGCTGGGCATAAAACGGGATCTCGAAATCGACTAAGATTGTCGAGATGAACCGCGCGCACATTTCCATCGATCGAGCCTTGCCGCTCGCCCGTCAAGCCGCCAAAGGGCACAACCGCTGGCATCCCGATATTGAACCGGTTGTACGGATCGGCGCCGGTCGTCCGTCGAGATGGAAACGATCGACGCGCTGGACGGGCAACTCAGATTCGGCATGAAGCCGGAGGAGTTGTCCATCGATCTGGGCCGCGCCCATCTGTTAACGGGACCTGTATATGTAGAAGGCGCCGGAACCCGGCGATCTGCTCGCGGTCAGGATCGAGAACATCGTCACGGTCGAACGGGGATTCACCTGCGTTCTTCCCGGTTTCGGCTATCTGCGCGATCTGTTTACGACCCCGTTCGTCGTTCACTGGGAATTGGCGAACGGCTTCGCATTTTCTGAGAATTTGCCCCGCGTGCGAATCCCCGGCGCGCCGTTTATGGGGGTGATGGGAGTCGCGCCGTCGCACGATCTGATGGAACGCATCACCGCGCGCGAAGCCGACCTCGCCGCTCGGGGAGGAATGGTGCTTCCGCCCGATCCAACAGAGCGGTGCCCGCGCACCAGCCGATCGCCAGCCGCGCGTTGCGCACCATTCCGCCGCGCGAAAACGGCGGCAATTTCGATATCCGTCACCTGGTGGCCGGGTCGACTCTGTACCTGCCTGTGTATGTTCCCGGCGCGCTGTTCTCGGTCGGCGACACGCACTTCGCACAAGGCGATGGGGAAACTTGCGGAACAGCGGTGGAAACTGCGTCGACGTTCATTGCGAAATTTGATGTGCTGAAAGGCGAGGCCAAGCGGCGGAATCAAATCGACCCGTCGTTCGAATACTCCGAGCCCCCGCTGAGCGGACCGCGGCGTTACTACGCCACCACCGGCTGCTCTATCGAGATTTTACAGCGTTCGTCGGCGGGGAATGTTCCGATTACGGTGATGGGCGCGCTTACCGGCGTCACTGGGGGCGGGGCGCCGAATGGGGGATGGGGACTATCGCTTTCGAAGCTGCGGCGGCTGGAGATTGAAAAAGGGCGGGCGATTGTGGGACCGGGGGTCCTGTTGCGCGAGCTGCAAGCCGGGGCTTCGGCGTCGGGGCAATTTTATGCGCCGGATCCTACGGAGAACACTTCATCGATTGGCGGGAATATAGCCACCAATGCCAGCGGGTCGCGCAGTTTTCGTTATGGAGCGACTCGGGAACATGTTCTTGCGCTGCGGGTTGCTCTGCTTGACGGGCGCGTGATCGAGGTGCGGCGCGGGGAGCCGGTCGATTTCGATGTTCCGGCCCTCCCTCTTCCGAAGACGACAAAGCACTCGGCTGGATACAGGCTTCAACCGGGGATGGATTACGTCGATCTGTTCATCGGGAATGAAGGCACGCTGGGTGTGGTGACGCAGGCGGAGTTGAAACTGCTGCCGGCGCCGGGCGAGGTCCTGGGCGGGGTAGTATTTTTCGCATCGGAAGAGGCCGCGCTCGATGCGGTGGACCGATGGAGGGCCACGCCCGGGCTGCGGATGATGGAGTATCTGGATGACAAGTCGCTCAGAATGATGGATGTGGCGCATCAGGCGGCACTCATGATCGAGATTGAGGGCGATGCGGATCTGGATATGGCAGGGGCGCTTGAAAACGACTCCTGGTTCGCGATGTCGGCGGCCGATCGGGAGCGATTTCGCGTGTTCCGCCACACTTTGCCGGAGAGGGTGAACGCCCGCATCCGGCGCAGCGGGTTTATGAAATTAAGCACGGACTACGCAGTTCCTTTGGACCAAAATCGTAAGATTCTTGCCACTTATAAAAAAAAGCTGCACCAGTCCGTGGGCGACAATTTCGTTATTTTCGGTCATGTCGGGGATGCGCACTTACATATCAATACGTTCTCCGACAGTCCCGAGCACTTCGCGGCGGCCAAGGCGGTGACTACGGATCTGGCGCGCGACGCGGTGGCGCTGGGAGGGACGGTGGGTGCCGAACACGGGCTGGGGAAGCGGAAGGCGCACCTGCTGGAAATACAGTACTTGCCTGCGGAAATCGAGGCCATGAGGGCGGTGAAGAGGCGCTTCGATCCGAAGTGGATTCTGGGGCAGGGCACGCTGTTTCCTTGCTATAATAAAGCTTCCCTATGAGCACCGCGTCTAAGAAGATCATCTTACTGAGGCCGCGCGGTTTCTGCGCTGGAGTAGTGCGCGCGATCGATGTGGTCAAAATTGCTCTAGATCTGTACGGCGCGCCGATCTATGTGCGTAAGGAAATCGTGCACAACAAGCACGTGGTCGATGAGTTGCGCGAGGCGGGGGCCATTTTTGTCGAGGAACTGGAAGAGGTTCCGTCAGGCGCGCGGCTGATTTTCAGCGCGCACGGAGTCTCGCCGGCGGTCTGGACGCAGGCGCGGGAGCGCGACCTGAAGGTGATCGACGCGACGTGTCCTCTGGTGACGAAGGTCCACCTGGAAGCCAAAAAGTTCGCCAAAAGAGGCTACTCCATTGTGCTGATCGGGCATAAGGATCACGATGAGGTGATCGGCACGCTGGGGGAGGCGCCGGAGGCGACGATTCTGGTGTCGACCGTCGAGGATGTCGATAAATTGAACATCCCCGATCCGGAGCACGTTTCCTTTATCACGCAAACTACTCTAAGCTTGGATGAGACGCGGGATATCGTGGCGCGGCTGAAGGAGAGGTTCCCAAAAATCCAGGGTCCGGCAGCGCAAGATATCTGTTACGCGACGGAAAACCGGCAGTTGGCGGTGAAGGCGGTGGTGCCGTTGTGCCAGTTGCTGCTGGTGGTGGGTTCGCAGAACAGTTCGAATTCGCGAAGGCTGGTTGAGGTTTGCGAAAAAATGGGCGTTCCGGCGTATCTGATTGACGATTTAAAAGAAGTGAAACCCGAGTGGCTGGCGGGCATCCAAACGGTAGCGGTCACGGCGGGGGCGTCGGCTCCGGAGAATCTAGTGGAGGAGTTGATCGAATCGCTGGAAGGCCGGGGGTTTGACGAGCTCGAAGAAATGGAAATCAAGGAAGAGGACGTGCGGTTCAATCTGCCATCCGAACTTGGCCGCACGGTGCAATTACAGACCATCGCGCGCGTATGAGTCCTAGTCTTCAACTTGCCGATGCGTTGACGGCGGCCGCAGCCCAATCCTTGCGCAGCGCCGCGGGGTACATGCTCGGGCGCCAGACGGAAGAAGGATACTGGTGGGGCGACCTGACGGCCGACGCTACTCTTGAATCCGACTTCATACTGTTGGAGCTGTGGCGCCATCCGCCGCGGAACGGAGTCTGGAACCCTCCCACTCGTTCGCTGGTCGACAAGGCGGTCAAGACGATTCTGACGCGCCAGTTGCCGGACGGCGGATTCAATATTTACGCCGAGGGTCCTTCGGATATCAGCGCGACGGTCAAGGCGTACACCGCTCTGAAGCTGGCCGGGCTCGCTTACGACCATCCTCATTTGAGCGCGGCGCGCGAAAAAATCCTGGCGATGGGCGGCATCCAGGCGGCCAACAGCTACACCAAGATCAATCTCAGCCTGTTTAATTTATACCCGAGGGAAGCGACGCCGTCGATTCCTCCGGAAGGCATCCTCCTCGGGAATCTGATCTACGAGATTTCGTCGTGGTCGCGGGCGATTGTGATTCCTCTGTCGATTGTCCATGCGATGAATCCTCGGCGTCCGGTTCCGAAGGGGTTCTCGTTGCAGGAGCTGTTTCTGCCCGGCGTTCCTCTGGAATTTCCGAACAACGAAGGATTTTTCAGCTGGCGGAATTTCTTTCTCGTCACCGACAAATGTCTGAAGTTCTGGGAGAGGCACGGCTCGCGAGGTATACGGACGCAGGCGATCCGGCGCGCCGAACAATGGATGCTCCAGAGGACTCGCTATACCGACGGACTGGGTGCGATTTATCCGCCGATGATGTACGTCATCATGGCGCTGGATCTGCTGGGTTATCCGAAGGATCATCCGGACGTGAAGGAAGCCGAGAAGCAATTCTTTAACCTGCTGGTGGACGATGAGCGCGGGTTTTTCTTCCAGCCGTGCTTCTCGCCGGTGTGGGATACGGCGATTGCGGCGTACGCGCTGGGCGAATCCGGCGTGGTTCCGGAAGCGAAACTGAGCCGCACCGTGGATTGGCTGCTGACCAAAGAGGTCCGGCGCAAGGGCGACTGGTCGGTGAAGAGGCCGGACGTCGAACCCTCGGGCTGGTACTTCGAGTTCGCCAACGAATATTATCCGGACATCGACGATACGGCGCAGGTGCTGCTGGCGTTGGCCCGCTCGCGAGGGTCAAGTGCGGCCAAGCAGGAAGCGGTCACTGAAAGGGCGAAGAACTGGCTGCTGGCGATGCAGTCGAAAGACGGCGGATGGGCGGCGTTCGACGTCGATAACAACTGGAATTTTTTGAGTTCGGTGCCGTTTGCCGATCACAATGCGATGCTCGATCCGACGTGTCCGGATATTACGGGGCGCGTGATGGAGGGGCTGCTAGCAGCGGGGGTCGACCGCGATCATCCGGCGATCCGCAGGGGCGTCGAGTTTCTGAAGCGCACGCAGGAAGTGGACGGAAGCTGGTACGGCCGCTGGGGCGTCGATTATATTTACGGCACGTTCTTGGCCCTGCGCGGGTTGAAGGACGCCGGAGAGAGCGATCGCGAGGCGTACATTCTGCGCGCGGGCGAGTGGCTGCGGTCCATTCAGAACGCCGATGGAGGCTGGGGCGAAAGCTGCGCCAGCTACGACAATCATACATACGTGCCGGCCAAGAGCACGCCATCGCAGACGGCGTGGGCGGTTCTGGGTTTGCTGGCCGGCGGCGACACGACCAGCAACAGCCTGCACAAGGGCATCGAATATTTGATTGAGACGCAGAAATCCGACGGGAGCTGGGACGAGGCGCTCGCCACCGGCACCGGATTCCCACGCGTCTTCTATTTGAAGTATCACCTTTACCGCAACTCGTTTCCGGTGCTGGCCATGTCCTGCTACCTGAAGTCGAGAGAAGCCAACGGAGCGAGATCGTAAATGAGAGTTCCTTTTTCGCAAGTCGCAGATATGGCGACCTACATCGCCAAGAACAAGATTCGTCCGCGGCCGGAATGGCAGAAAAACAACTCTGTTTCGGACGACGCGAATCCGTTCCGCATCATTCACGCGCAGGTTCCGGCGGCGGGCGTGGAGCGCAAGCCTCACCCGATGATCAACAAGCGGTTCCCCCTGGTGATGATGCTGGAGCCTTTGCACGCCTGCAACCTGACGTGCACGGGCTGCGGGCGCATCCGTGAATACGAGTCTTCCATTCGCGAGCGGTTGAGCCTGGCGCAATGCCTGAAAGCGGTGGATGAGTGCGGCGCGCCGATGGTTTCGATCTGCGGCGGCGAACCGCTGCTGTATCCGGAGATCGCCAAACTGACCAACGAAATTCTGGCCCGCGGAAAATGGATCCAGCTTTGCACCAACGGCATGTTCATGGTGAAGAAGCTGAAGGAATTCACACCCCATGCGGGCCTCGTGTTCAACGTCCATCTGGACGGGATGGAAGCCAATCACGATCTGTCGGTGGAGCGGCCGGGCGTTTTCAAGGAAGCGATCGAGGGGATCAAGGCCGCCAAGGCCGGCGGGTTCAAGGTATTTTCCAACACCACGGTCTATAAAGAGACCGACATGAAGGAAATCTGGGAGCTGTTCGAGTATCTGGAGCCTTTAGGGGTCGACGGGCACGCGATTGCGCCGGCGTACGGATATTCGGCCGTCAATCAGCGCGAGATTTTCCTGACGCGCGACGATGTGCATGAGAAGTTCAGCAACATCGACAAAATGGCCAAGAGGTTCCCTCTGGTATCGTCGCCGGTTTACATGGAATTTCTGAAAGGCGACCGCAACCTGCCGTGCACGGCGTGGGGCATGCCGACCTACAACGTGAAGGGCTGGAAAGGTCCCTGCTACCTGATCACGGACGCTCATCACGAGACGTTCGAGGACCTGATGACTAAAACCCCTTGGGACAATTACGGCGAGGGCAACGATCCAAGATGCGCCGAATGCATGGTGCATTGCGGGTATGAGCCGTCGGCGGCGTATGGCATCAATTCGAAGTTCAGCGATCCGTTTAAACAATTGGGCTGGCTCTTAAGCTAGGTGAAACCGACGCTGGTAACGGGCGCCACGGGATTTGTGGGCTGGCATGTGGCGCGCAGGTTGTTGGAGCGGGGCGAGAGTGTAAGGGCGCTGGTGCGCGATCCGGCGCGGGTAAGGGAACTGGAGGGCATCGCGCCGGTTCTGGGGGATCTGAGGGACCCGGAGTCGCTGGCAAGCGCAGTGGAGGGGTGCGGGGTTGTTTACCACGTCGCCGCCGATTACCGGTTGTGGACGCGCGATCCGGAAGAGATGTTCCGGTCGAACGTGGAGGGAACGCGGCACGTTCTGGAGGCCGCGCGGCGGAGCGGAGTGGAGAGGGTCGTATATACGAGCACGGTGGGTTGTATCGGGATTCCGAAGGACGGGATCGGCGACGAACAGACGCCGGTGGGCATCGAAGACATGCAGGGGCCGTACAAGCGGTCGAAGTTTTTAGCGGAACAAGTGGCATTGGAGTTTGCCGGGGAAGGGTTTCCGGTGGTGATTGTGAATCCGACCGCGCCGGTAGGCGATCATGATTTCAAGCCGACGCCCACGGGAAAGATGCTGGTGGATTTTGTGCGCGGCGCGATGCCGGCGTTTCTGGATACCGGCCTGAACGTAGTGGATGTGAGAGATGTCGCCGCGGGTCATCTGGCGGCGTGTGAACGGGGAAGAGTAGGGGAGCGGTACATTTTGGGCGCGGAGAATCTGACGCTCGAGAAGATTTTCGGCATGCTGGCAAAGGCCGTGGGGAGGCCGGCGCCGAAGATCCGGATACCGTACGCCGTCGCGTTTGCGGCGGGAGTGGTTTCGACGGCCTGGGCCGGAGTGACGGGCAATGAGCCGCTGGCGCCTTTGGACGGGGTGAAGATGGCCCGTAAGAAAATGTGGGTGCGGCACGACAAGGCCGCCCGCGAGTTGGGGTATGCGCCTGCTGCGGCGGAGGGTGCGCTGGAACGCGCAGTGGAATGGTTTCGGGCTAACGGATATTGCTAGTGCGGACATGGTTGTTGATCGCGGCCGAGCGCCGCGAATTGAGCGGGATCTTGAAGCGGTTCGGTCCGGCGGCGAAGATCGACGGGAATGGCGCGAGGTTTGCTCGGGAAGTTTTCAAAGATGGAGACCGCTGGTGGCTGGTGGCGAACGGACCGGGTCCGCGGTCGGTGGAAGAAGTACTCAGGCAAAAGATGGACGTAAGCGGCATCGTCAATACGGGATTTTGCGGGGCGCTCGATCCGGCGCTCGGCGTCGGCGACATTGTCGTGTGGGGCGATTCGCCATGCGGGTCGCGTTTCGCGAGAGGCGAGATCAGTTCCTCGGATCGCGTCGTGGTGACGGCCGAGGAGAAACGCAAGTTGCGGGAAAAGACAGGCGCCATCGCGGCGGAAATGGAAGCGGGCGCTGTCAAGAGAATTGCCGGGGAATGGGGCGTGCCGTTTTACTGCATCCGTGCCGTTTCCGATACGGCGAACGAGAACATGCCGCTGGATTTTAATCTGTATCGCGACGCCGCGGGCCGGTTCTCCCTGCCGAAGATCGCTCTTGCGGCGATGCGCCGTCCGTTTACGCGCATACCGGCGCTCCGGCGCCTCGAAGCCAATTGCAACGTGGCATCCGAATCACTAGGAGCATTTTTTGCAGACTGTCGATTTTAGTCTCGTCACCCAGGAGTTCGCCGAGAGCGTCGCGCGGGCCACCATGAAGGCCGCTGTTTACAAGGGCGACAGCGTGGTGGAGGTGGAATCGGTTCCGGTGCCGGAAATCGGCGCGGGTGAGATTCTGATTCGCGTGGAGGCGTGCGGCATCTGCCACACGGATTTGAAAAAAATCGAATACAACCTGCTGCCGGCGCCGAGGATTTATGGCCACGAGACGGCTGGCGTTGTCGCCAAAGTGGGCCGCGGCGTTACGAAGTTTCGACCCGGCGACGGCGTGATAGTGTTCCATCACATTCCCTGCGGAAAATGTTTTTACTGCTCCCGCAAATTGTACGCGCAGTGTCCGGTGTATAAGAAAGTCGGCGTAACGGCGGGCTATGAACCGGCGGGCGGCGGATTTTCTCAGTACGTCCGCGCCATGGACTGGATTGTCGAGCGCGGCGTCGAAAAAATTCCGGCCGGCGTTTCCTTCGATCAGGCCTGTTTCGTCGAGCCGGTGAACACCTGCCTGAAGGGCGTGAAACAGATCGACCCGCAACTCGAGGACGTTGTCGCGATTCTGGGCCAGGGTCCGATCGGACTCATCTTCACAATGATGGTGGCGCGCATCGGCTCGAAGATCGTCGCCACGGATGCCATGCCTGGGCGGCGCAAATTGTCGCTGGAGTTCGGCGCGTCGGAAGCGTATGATCCCTGCGGCGAGGAATTAGAGAAAGCAGTGCGCTCCATGACCGAAGGGCGCGGAGCGGACTTGGTGATTGTGGCCGCATCTGCCAATGGGATAGTGGAACAGGCGGTGAAGTGTTCCCGGCCGGGCGCGAAGATTTTGTTGTTCGCGCAGACGTCCCATCAGGAGCGCGTCGACTTGTCGGGCGCGGATATCTGCATGGGAGAGCGCATGTTATGCGGGTCCTACAGCGCGTCGATCGATGTGCAGAGCGAGGGTGCGGCGATGGTTTTCAACGGGTCCTTAAACGTCGAGCGGCTGATTTCCCACCGCTACGCATTAAATCATATTAATGAAGGGATTGATCGCGCGTTGCATCCTGACGAAGAATCATTAAAGATAGTAGTACAGCCACAGAGGTGGAAAGAGTGACTCAGCAGATGACGGCTGCCGTTCTCTACGGAAAAGAGAATGTGCAGATCGAGACAGTCGATGTTCCGCAGATCGGCAGGGGCGACGTGCTGGTGCGCGTGCGCGCGGCGCTGACCTGTGGCACCGACGTCAAAGTTTTCCGCCGTGGTTATCATGCGCGCATGATCGTGCCTCCGGCATTGTTCGGGCACGAGTTGGGCGGCGATATCGTGGCGATGGGCAGGGATGTCCGCGGATTCAGGATGGGCCAGCGCGTGGTGGCGGCGAACTCCGCTCCGTGCGGCGAATGTTTCTACTGCTGGCGGAATCAGGAAAATCTCTGCGAGGACCTGCTGTTCAACAACGGAGCCTACGCCGAATATATCCGCATTCCTGAGCGCATCGTGCGCAGAAATATGTATGAAGTGCCGGACCACGTCAGCTATCAGGACGCGGCGCTGGTGGAACCTCTGGCGTGCGTGCTGCGGGGCCTGGAAGAATCGGGCGTGCGGGCGGGCGATACGATTGCGGTGATCGGCCTGGGGCCCATCGGGATGATGTTCGTGCGGTTGGCGAAAGCGGTGTGCAACGCGCGCGTGATCGCCATCGGCCGCCGTCCGCAGCAACTCCTGCGCGCTTCGAGAATGGGCGCGGATGAGACGGTTCTGAATTGCGACGGCGCGGACGTGGTGGGTCCGGTCCACGAGATGACCGGAGGCCGCGGAGCCGACGTGGTGATTGAAGCCGTCGGGCTGCCGGAAGTCTGGCAGCTGGCGATCAAGCTCCTTCGGCGCGGAGGCGTGGTGAACTTTTTCGGCGGCTGTCCGGATGGCACCAACCTGAGCCTCGACACGAACCTGCTGCATTACTCCGAGTTGACCTGCAAGGCAAGTTTCCATCACACGCCGGCGCTGATTCGCAAGGCGCTGGACCTGGTGAGCCGCGGTTATGTGGGCGCGAAAGATTTCGTGAATCATTCCGAGCCGCTGACCAACCTGTTGCAGGTGATGCAGCACCTGATGAGCCACAACGGCCATCTGAAGACGGCCATCATTCCGTAGGCCTTGTGTTCCTCGCCCCCGCCGCTTTTGTCGCCGATCCGGAACTATTGGAGAAGACGTGGACGCGCGAGGAATCGCTGGCCTACACGCGATGGCTGGCCACACATCACTACGAGAATTTTCACGTCGTCAGCTTCCTGCTGCCGAAGCGTCTGCATCAGGATTTTTACAACGTCTACTCGTTCTGCCGCTGGGCGGACGATCTGGGTGACGAAATCGGCGATACGCAGGAGAGCCTGCGTCTGCTTTCCTGGTGGCGAGCCGAGCTTCGAGCGATGTATGCGGGGGAGCCATCGCATCCGGTATTCGTCGCGCTTCAGGAGACGGCGACACGGCATTATTTATTGCAGGAAACCTTCGACGATCTGATCAAGGCGTTTGAACAGGACCAGAAGGTCACGCGCTATCGCAACTTTGAAGAGCTGTTTGAGTACTGCCGCTATTCGGCGAATCCGGTGGGCCGGCTGGTGCTGGGATTGTGCGGTTACCGGGACGCCGCGAGGCAGGAGTTGTCGGACGCGACGTGCACCGCGCTGCAACTGGCGAATTTCTGGCAGGACGTGATCGTCGATCTCGAAAAAGATCGCGTGTACCTGCCACTCGACGTGCTGGCGAAGCACGGTTATCCGGTGGAGGCCCTGTTTGCGCGGCGTTTTGACGATCGCTTTCGCAAAGTCATGAAAGAATCGATCGGCGTGGCGCGCGATTTGTTTTTGAAAGGACTGCCCCTGGCCGGGCAAGTCGACAGGCGGCTGGCGATCGACCTCGAACTGTTCAGCCGCGGCGGACTGAAAATCCTCGAAAAGATCGAACAGCAGGATTGCAACGTCCTGGGCTCGCGTCCTTCGATTTCGAAAGTCGAGCGCGTGGGCCTTTTGCTGGGCGCGTTGACTCGTCGTGCGTTTTCATCGGCCGCATGAGCGCCGATTTTAACGTCGAAGAGTCTTATCAATGGTGCGTCGAGGTCGCGCGGACGCAGGCGAAGAATTTTTATTATTCCTTTCTGCTGCTGTCGCTCCCGCAGCGCGAGGCGATGTGCGCCATCTACGCGTTCATGCGCTACTGCGACGATCTGAGCGACGACGAACGGATCGTGAACCGCGCCTCGGCCATCGCGCGCTGGCGCGACGATCTGGAGCATGCCTTGAACGGCCGCCTGTCCGGCCATCCTCTGTGGCCCGCGTTCGTCGACGCCGTGGAACGCTACAAAATCCCTCACCAATATTTTTTCAACATGATCGCCGGCGTATCGAGCGACCTGGAGCCGCGCTGCATCCAGACCTTCACCGAGCTTTACGACTATTGCTATCACGTCGCGAGCGTAGTTGGGCTGACCATCATCCACATCTTCGGCTTCGACGATCCGAAGGCGTTGGAGCTGGCTGAAAAATGCGGGATCGCATTCCAGCTCACGAATATTCTGCGCGACGTGCGTGAGGATTACGAAAAAGACCGCGTCTACATCCCGGCCGAGGATTTCCGGCGCTTCGGCGTGTCGCCGGCGACGCTGGTTTCGACCGAAGGATTCTTGCGGCTGATGGAGTTCGAGGCGAATCGCGCGCGGGACTATTATCGTGAGTCGGCGCCGCTGGTGGCGATGATTCATCCGGGCAGCCGGGCGTCGTTGAAAGCCCTGATCGGGATTTATTCGCGGCTCCTCGACCGGATCGTCGAATCGAATTACGATGTTCTGACGCGGCGGATACGGGTTCCTACTTGGGAGAAAGTGTGGATTTTGATGAAGTCCAAGCTGAAGTAAGCGCAGTGATCGCTGCCGGCTACGCCACCGTCAGAAACGCTGTCGGCAGGCCTGCCGACGAGATCGATATTATACTCTTGCCGCTTCTTGGATTCACGTTGATGTAGGCGCGGCCGTTGGTCAGCTCCACTTTGCGCGACCCGCGCGCAGTGCCCAGATTGTCGATCAGCAGTCCGTCGCCGGCCAGTTCGAATCGAACCGGGTTGCGCGACGTGACGCACATGATTCCGCCCGCGTCCATCAGCCACGCCTCCACCTGAATCAGGCCGCCTGCGATCTTCGATTGCGAAAGCTCGAAGTGCGTCGGCTTGTTGAATTTGCGGGTTTGGTAAAACGTGACGATCTCGTCGTTTACTGCGATGCTGCCTTTTCGGGCGACCACCTTGATGCGGTTGTTACCCTCTTCGAATTTCACCATCCAGCGCAGCCCAGCGGCGGGGAAATCCTGGCTGTTGCGCATTTTCTTGCCGTAGGAAACTCCGTTCACGAACAACTCCGCTTCCGCGCAGTTGGAGTAGACCTTGACCATCTTCGGTTCGTCCTCATTGCCCCAGCGCATCGGCCACGAATGCCCGTAAATATGCGCCATCGGTTTTTCCGTCCAGTATGACTGGAAGACGTAATAACCTTCCTTGGGTGTGAGGTCGCGCTCCACGAGACCCTTTTGATTCACGCGCGGCACGGGATTTTCCGGCCGCAGAGGCGTCGAAAAATCCTTGAAAATCCATTGCAGGGCCCCGGTGAGCCACGGCATGGTTTCCTGTTCCTTCAAGTGCCAGTCGAACAGGTTGCAGAGGTAGCTCTCGGACCAGTCGCCGTCTTTCGACGCGCGCGTCTGGCCGCCGGTGAGTAAGTAATCGAGGCCGCGTTCATCGGTGCGGCCTCCGGCGGCGATCTGCGAAATAATTTTGTCCGGATCTTCGGCATGGCGTCCGGCGTGGCTGTCGCCTCCCCACTCGGCGTGGATGAAATGGCGGACCTTCTTCATTTCTTTTTCCGAAGACGCCTTGTATTCGGTGTAGCGTCCGCTATACCAGCCCGCCCAGATCGACGGCGAATAAACATCGGGAATATCGGCGGCGAAATCGCAGCGCCGGATCACGGTCTGGCGCGACGGATCCAGCGAATGCGCCAGCGTGTTCAGCTCCGTCATGAACCCACGAATATCCGCCTTCTGATCGGACTTGTCGAAATCGCCCGGCCAGTCGTTTTCATTGCCCAAGCCCCACAGAATTACGGATGGGTGATTCGAGTGCTGGTCGATCATCGCGCGCAACATGCCGCGCGCCTGTTCGCGATAGCGATCGCCGCCGATGCCTCCGCGGCACCAGGGGATCTCCTCCCAGACGAGAAGGCCCAGCTCGTCGCACAGGTCCAGCACGATGCGGGACTGCTGGTAATGCCCGAGGCGGACGAAGTTCGCGCCCATGTCCTTAATCATGTGCATCTCTTTGCGGATCAGGTCCTCAGTCATCGCGGCGGCGAGTCCGGCGTGGTCCTCATGGCGGCAGGTGCCTTTCAGGAGGAGGCGCTCGCCGTTCAGTTTGAAGGGGCCGTGGTCCACCCATTCGACGGTGCGGAGTCCGAAGCGCTCGTCGATGCCGTTGACGCTCAAGCGATACAGAGACGGCGTTGAGGGAGACCACAGTTGCGGGCTTTCGATTTTGAATCGAGCGATTTCCTGTTCCCCGATCCATGGTTTTACCTTCCGCGACGACGCGTGTACAATCTTCCCGGAAGGATCGGCAATGCGGATCTCGAGAGCGACCTCATCCTTCAGCCGCGCCGGATTGTAGAGCCGCGCGGAAACAACGTCTTCGCGCACGTGTACCCGCTCAATCGAAATCGCCGGAACGTAGCGCAGATTCACGTAGCGATACAGCCCTCCGTACAAATTAAAATCGCTGAGGCTCGACGGGATCATTTCCAGATCGCGCGAGTTGTCGCAGAAAACTGCGATTGCAACGTTTTTTTGACCCACCGCTGCCTCGGTGATATCGACCGTCCATTCATCGTAGCCGCCTACGTGCTGCGCGACGCGCTCTTGACCGGCCCACACTTCGGTCTTTTGCCCGGCGCCCTCAAAATGCAACTGCGTGCGGCCATCCGGAAACGGATTTTCTACGGCAACATGGGTCCGATACCAACCCGGACCTTGATAGTAGGCCTCATCCGGATCCACTGCATCGCGTGCGTTGAAGCAATGCGGCAGCCCGACCGGCGTCCAGGCGACATTGTCGCTCGCCTTTGCTCCGCGCCAGACCTCCCAGATGCCGCCGAGCTGACCGCGATAATGTTCCCAACCAGTGAGGAGTCGCGCGCTGCGCGGAGCCTCGCCGGCCGGGACCGGAGACGCGGATGCCGCAGCCACCGCTGCGGCGCTCGAAAGAACAAAATCACGTCGGGTCATATAGACACTCTAAGTAAAAAGGGGAGGCGACGGAAAGCCGTCCCGCCAATTTTCAGAGTTTAGACCATGTGGCGCGAACTTTAGTTTGCAGCATCGGCTTTAGCCGGTGTGCGGACAAACGCCGGCTGAAGCCGACGCTGCAAACTAAAGTTCGCGCCACAGCTCTCTAGAACGACAACCGCAGGCCCAACTGCACCTGACGCATTTGGCCCGCGGTCAGGATCTTGCCGAATGTATTGTTCACCGCGGTCGAGTATACTCCGTTCGGATTGCTGAGATTCACCAGGTTGAATCCGTTGGTGAATTCGCCGCGCGCCTGGAGCACGAAGCGCTCCCGGAACTTGAAATTGCGGAACAGGCCGAGGTCGACGTTCTTCGTTCCCGGACCGGTCATCACGTCGCGGCCGAAATTACCGTCCGTGCCCGACGCCGGTAGACTGAAGGCGGCAACGTTGAACCACTCCGCGGTCACCGCCGCGCGCGACCGGTGCGGATCGAGCGTCGCATTCACGCTGGAGTTCAGGTTGACCCGATCGTTGCTGTTGCCGTCGAGATTCGTATCGGCTCCCGTGGTCACGTTGAACGGCAGGCCGCTTTGCAGCGTGACGATGCCGGAGAACTGCCAGCCATTGATCACCGCTTTCAGGAACGGACTGGTCTTCTCGAAGTAGCTCAGGTCCCAGATGACCGAGGTCACGGAGCTGTTGCGGCGGTCGAAGTCCGACCGGCCGCGGTCGAGCGCCAGGTTGTGGAAGTCCTCCACGTTGCCGATCAGCGTGTTATTTTCGAGCGTCATATCCTCGATGGCCTTGGAATACGAGTAGAAGCCTTTCACGCCGAAGTGATGGCCCATCCGTTTTTCCCACGTGACTTGCAGACCGTTGTAAGCTGTGTTGCCGATCGACTCGCCCGAGTAAATGTTCGCCAGCACGTTGGTGTCGATCGGGCGGCGCGCGTTGACGTTGGAGGTGGTCGCGCCGGGCGCGTAGTTCGGATAGTTCAAGTCGTAGGCGAAGGGCAGGCGCCGGCCCAGCGAACCGACGTACCCCGTGCCGACAGTGAAATCCTTGGTGATCTGCCGCTCCACCGTGAGGTTGAACTGATACGTGTACGGCCAGCGGAAGTTCAGTGGGAACCCGTAGACGGTGGACGGCGCGATGAACTGAGGATTGCTCGGGCTGTAGTAAATCGGGAACGGATCGACCCCGCCCGGCAGGCTGCCGTAGGGGTTGGTCAACGACTGTATCGTGGCGAACTGCTGGCGCACGGCGAACGGCTGATAATTCGATTGCGTGTTCCATTCGTTGCCGGAAACGCTGCCGTAGAAAATGCCGCCGCCGCCGCGGATCGATGTTTTGCCGTCGCCAAACACGTCATAAGCGAAGCCGATGCGGGGCGTGAAGTGACCCCATTCGGTGGGTACCACGCCGCGGCCGACGCCGGGATCGCCGACGACGAGAAGACCGAGAGGCGCTTTCGGGCCCAGAATCTTCGACTGCACGCCGGGCTCAAACGTGGCTTCCCGGTTCTGCGGATCGGTGGGCGCCTGCTGCACGTCCCACCGCACGCCGAGATTCAGCGTCAGCCGCGGCAGGATTTTGAAATCGTCCTGCGCGAACAGCGCGCCGGTGAAGAAGTTGGCGAGCGCAAGCACCGGAGTATCCTGGTTCATCGTCGCCGGCAGGCCCAGGAAATAATCGGCCAGGTTGTCCTTGGTCTTCTTTCCGTTGAAGGCGAACACGCCGTAGTTGTTCAGCAGGGTCTGCTGAATATCCTTGTCCAGCGACAGCTCGCCGCCGAACTTCAGCGTGTGCTTGCCGCGGTTCCAACTCAATACGTCGCGGATCGAATAAAAGTTCGTGCCCGCCACGGGACCGGAAATCGATTGGCCCAGCGTGAAGTAATTTGTCACCGCGATCTGGGGCAGGGAAGGCGTTCCTTCAATGGTGAAGTTGGAGCCGAACGTCGAAAGCGACTCCGCCGGAGTGCTGATGCGCCCGCCGAAGTTTCGCGTGTAGGAGAGCCACACCTGGTTCACCATGTCCGGGTTGATGGTGAACGTGTCGCTCGCGTTGGCGTTATGCTGCCGCCAGTCGAAATTCTGCGTCGACCAGGGAAGATTCCCGCCGCCGGGAATCGAATTGTGGCCGGCGGTTTCGAAATAACTCAGCGTAATCACCTGGCGGTCGCTGATTGTATGATCCACCTTGGCCAGGAATTCGTTGGTGTTATAAGGGCTGGGAGTCACTCCCTGCCAGATGTTT
Organism: Bryobacterales bacterium; assembly: GCA_963749245.1. GTDB lineage: Bacteria > Acidobacteriota > Terriglobia > Bryobacterales > Bryobacteraceae > Palsa-187. The sequence goes on along the minus strand of CAVVNE010000044.1, from coordinate 49,483 downwards.
CCCGACAGATTCGGCAGCGGCACGTATTGGTTCAGGATATTGAGCGCCGTCTTGTCGAAGCGCGTCACGGGAATCACGTCGTTCGGAAACGGTGCGTTGCCGCCGCTGGGATCCGTCAGTTGAACTTTTCCGGAACCGGTCAGCAGTTCGCCGAAGTTGCCGCCCCTCTCGGCGGCATCGGGTACGATCGCGCCGGTCAGGAAGTTGCTCGTGATCTGGCGCAGCCCGGAATAGCTTCCGAAGAAAAACGTGCGGTTGTGGATCACCGGTCCGCCCACCGTGCCTCCGTATTGGTTCCGATGCAGCGGAGGCGTCACGCCGGCGTTGCCCCAGGTGTTCGCGTTCAGATCGGTGTTGCGCAAAAACTCAAACAGCGAGCCGTGGTACTGGTTCGTGCCGGACCGCGTGATGATGTTGATGACGCCGCTGGCGAAGCGCCCGAATTCGGCGCTGTAGCTGTTGGTGATCACGCGGAACTCTTCCACCGCGTCCGGATTGGGCGCGATGTTGCCGGTATTGCGCAGCCCGGTCATGTTGGTGCCGCCGTCCAGGAAGTAGTTCACCGATCCGGCGCCGCCGTCCACGCCGCCGTTGATCATGGTCACCTGCTGCGGATATCCCAGCACGATGCTGTTCACGTTGGAATCGACGCCCGGCGTCAGGTTGAGCAGCGTGTAAACGTTGCGCCCCACGATCGGGAGGTTGACGATTTCGGAGTTCCCCGTGGTGCGGCCCACCTGCGCGTTGCTGGTATTCACCAGGGGCGCGTCGGCCGCCACCGTCACCTCTTCGTTCACCGATCCGACCGAGAGCGAGGCATCCACGCGAGCCGCGCGGTTTACCTCCAGCACGATTCCGGTCTGCTTTGATTTCTTGAATCCCGTCGCGCTCACTTCCACCTCATACTCGCCCGCGGGAAGCAGATCGATGCGGTACTCGCCTTGCACGTTGGTGGCGACCGTGTGCGCCGCGCCCGTGCCGGTGTTGGAAACCGTCACCTTGGCGTTGGGAATTCCGGCGCCCGTGGGATCGGTCACCATTCCGGAGATGCTGGTCGTCGTGATCTGTGCCTTGAGCGCTATCGCGGCAAGCAGACAAAGGGCAAAGCGATATAGTGGTTTTCGCATAAGTTTACTGAGTCAGCCTCGTGAGTGTTTCGAGCAGGTAGTAGTCGCCATAAACCAGCTCTCCGTCGTGGGGGCGCGTCCCGCATCCATGGCGGAGCACCCCGTCGTCCGACAGATAGCGGTCGATCAGCGACTGGGTAATTCGTTGTCCTTCGCGCCGGTAGAGCCCGGCCCGCGCCGGGTCTTTCGCCAGTTCAGAGAGGCGCAACAATCCCCCGGCCAGGATCGCCCCGGCCGAGGTGTCGCGATTGCGGAAATGCACGCCTTCGTCCGTGAAGTCGTACCACGGCACGCCGTCGGCGGGCAGATGGTCTAGCGCAAAGTCGGCGGTACGCTCCGCCGTCTCCAGCAACCTTGGCTCCCCGGTCGCCCGATACGCTTCCGCAAACCCGTACACCGCCCACGCCTGTCCCCTGGCCCATGCCGAGTCGGCCGCATAACCTTGATGTGTGTGCGTGAACACTTTCGCGTCTGGCGCCGCGTGATTCGGAAAGGAAGTCAATATGTTGCTCGACGTGAATTCCTGGCGATTATCGCCCGGATTATAATGCACAGATTGAGTGATCGAGCCATCTGGTTTAACCAGCCAATCGGCGGATTTAAGGGAATGCTTTAGTCCTAATACCCTCCATTGCGGGTCCTCCGTTTCCCGCGCGGCCCACCACCATATTTGTAAATTCATCATCGTATCGATGATGGTATCGTCGCCATTGGGCCCCCACGACGATATTAACCCGATATTTGGATTAAAGAGCGCTTTTAATCGTTGCGCAGCTCTTAATCCCCCAGCTTTATATTGAGAATTATTCGATAATTCATATCCCAGAACGGAAGAATACAAATTTAAGAATCCAGTGTCGTGATTTTCTTTGTTTTCATTTCCCAGAAGTCTGGAGGTCCAGGTCGCGGCGAGAGCCTTGTAGTGAGGATCGTCGGTCGCCGCGAATAATTTCCACAGCTCGCCCGCCCAAAACCCCCCGGTCCAGAAATATCCTTGTTGATCCTTCCAATGTCCTTCGTTATCGCCTTCCGTAAAAAAGCCGGAGCCATGGAATTTATCCATCGCCGCGGCATTATTCTGGAGCACCTGAGGCTCGAACGTTTTCGCCGTCCGGTCGGCCGATTTGCGCATCAGCTCGATCGCTTCTTTGTAAGTGCGATGCGTGGGAACAAGCGTGTCAGGTGGCGCCGATTCCGGCTCCGCGGCCTTGGAGAGAACCCCCACGGATGCGGGTATCGCCATCCGTGCGCTCATCGCGCCGACGTAGGCCACAAAGGACTCGCGCGTGGGAGGACGATTCGCCGCCGGCATCAATGTTCCGACCAGATCCTCGGTGTGCAGTTGATCCCACACCGCCGCCACGTACCAGTGCGCATTCGCCGATTTCAGCTTAATCAGATGATCCAGGCCGTCGGTGAATGCCTCGCCCGATTCCGCTCGCGGGATAAACAGCGCCAGTCCCAGGTCCTGATCCGGCACCATGATCTTCTTCTTTGCGCCCGGCGCAACCACTTGATGCCCCCAAGTGGAGATCACCTGAATCGACGGGTCTCCGGTCGCGCCCGCCGCGGGGACGCCGTCCTTGGCCGGCAGCCCGGTCACGAACGTGAGCCCGTCGGCGTTAGTCGCGCGAATCGAGTGCTCGAATCCATACTCGCCCGCCCACGTGGTGATGCGGCTCACCAGGTCCACCGATTTGCCCCCGACCTTCCAGCCCTTGTACTCCAGTTCCGCAATCGACCGCACCGGTCCGTCGCTCAGGATGCGCCACTTGCGCTCCGCGACATCCGCCACCTTCTCCGCCTTGCCGTTCACCAGCGTGCCGACCGAGCCCAGTCCAAGCCCGTCGCCGACGTCGTAAATATCGCGTCCCAGAGGCGATTCGGCGTGATAATCCCAATCCGGCGTCCCGAACATTTCCAGATACAGCCCCGGACGCTTCTTGCCGAACAGGTCGATGGCGTTGCGCTTGTCGAAGTAAATGCGCCACGCCGTCAGGTCCGACTCCCAACCCAGTCCTTCGTACTTGGTGGTGAACTTCACGTGCGACCGCTTCGCATAAACCCCTCGCAGCCGCGCGATGGTGAACTGCTCGCCGTAAGCGATGGTCACAATGCGGGTCTGGCGTGGCTTCAGGTCGATCTGGAACGCGATCTCGTCGGCTTTGTTGTCGCCGTCCAGATCGTCGGCCTGCGACGGCAGCTCCACCGTTTCGAGCACGCGCGCGTCTTCGGCCAATGTCGACGCCTCGCTGGTCGTCACGATCACGGACGCCGGCTTGAAATCGGGCGCGATGCGCTTCAGCTCGGCCACAGGAAGCGAGATATCTTCGGCCGGGCGCGCCGCATTCGACGGATTGGTGACCGCGAGCTTGATCACTTTGATCCGCGGCTCGGCGAACGCCATAGCCAGGGAGAATGCCGCAGCGAGGAACCGCTTCATTTCGCTGCGCGCCCCGATTCCAGGCCCGACCCTGCGCCGGCGTACTCGGGCTGCACATTCACCACGCCGAATTGCCGGTCCTCCGCTTCGCGGTGGGCCGCCATGATCCACAGGAAATTGATCGATCCGCCCGGCGCGGCGACGTTGGGATGATAGCCCGCAGGCATCACCACGCAATCCCCTTCGCGCACCACCTGCGCCATCTCCGGCGCTTTCGGATCGGTGTAGACAAACTGCATGCCCCAGGCCGGCGGAGGCATCGAGATGAATATATACGCCTCCTCCAGCATCTCGGCGTGCTCATGCGGCGGCCATGACGTCCAGTTGCCCGGCTGGCTGAACGTCACCCCGGCCAGAATGCGCCCGGCCTCGACATTCTTGCCGATCAGCACGTTCACCGTCCGCTCGAACGACGTACCGCCCGTCTTGAAATGCAGCCCCGGATCGGCCTCCACATCGGCGTAAGGAATAAACTGCAGCGGGTAGGAACGCTCCACCGGCGCCGAAATCTCCGCCAGATCGCAAGCCGGCTCCGCTTCCACAACGATTTCCGAATCGCGGGGCACGTACAGCGAATCGTACAGACCCATCGAAAAAGTGGACCCGCGGGTCTTCACCCTCGCCCGGCCGCTCAAACAGATCAGCCCGGTTTCGTGGCAGTCATTCGAGAAACGGACCGCGTCGGCGCCCGCGTCGAGTATAATGCGTCCGTAATGCAGCTCGCGCACGGCGCCAGAGGCCGGACTCAGCCACCGGGTGCGCCCTTTTTTCAGATGAGTCCCGCGGACGAAGCAGGTTTCGGTGGAAATCATGAGTCTCACATTCTGAGACGCGACGGATCGCATCCCGCTACCTGAGAATAAGCGGATTTTGGACCCGTGTCAATCCGGCAATTGACTTTTGTGAAACATCATGTTTTACTATGTGGAACACTATGAAAGCGGGTACGTCCGAAACCGGTGGCGTTCTGGTCCTGCACAAGACGCTGGATATCCTCGAAAACATCCTCGGTTATGACGGCAAGAGCAAAGAGGCGGGCGTAAAACTCTCCGAGCTCTCCCGCGCCGTGAACATGCCCAAGGCCACCGTCTACCGCATTCTCTCCACGCTCGAATCGCGCGGCTTTCTCGATCGCGGCTCCGGCGGAGGGTATCGCCTGGCCCGCAAACTGTTCGACCTTCAGCAGCCCTTTCCCATCGAACAGATCCTCAACCGCGTGGCCCAGCCGCGCATGGAGGATCTGGCGAAATCCTGCCGCGAAACGGTTAACCTGGGGATTCTGGACGGCGGCGAAGTGGTGGTGATCAACACCGTCGAAAGCTCGCAGTCCGTGCGCATGACCTCGAAAGTCGGCAACCGACGCCACCTGCACTCCACGGCGATCGGTAAAGTGCTGCTGGCCGCCCTGCCGGAAAAGGAAATGCTGCGCCTGATCCGGCTGAAAGGCCTCCCGCGCCTGACTCCGTACACCATTGTCAGCCGCATCGCGCTGATGACCGAGCTCGACCGTGTCCGCGAACGCGGATACGCCGTCGACGGCCAGGAAAATGAACTGGACGGCCGCTGCATCGGAGCGCCGGTCACCGGCCCCGATGGCCGCGTGGTGGCCGCGCTCAGCATCTCCGGTCCGGTGTTCCGCATGGATGCCGGCCGCGCGCGTTCGCTCGCCCCGAAGTTGAAGCAGACCTGCGCTGCGATCTCGGCGGCGGTACGAAACTGACTTCGCGGTCTCCACACAGACTCTGAGCCGCCATGCGTGACAGGCTGCGGAAAAAGTCGTGGGATGTCCCGATTGGCAGGCGGAACCGCCTGCCCCACCAAAGCAAATCAAGCACTTCCAGCCAGGTGGGACAGGCGTTTTCGCCTGTCGAAAGACTTTTTCCGCAGTCTCGTGAGCATGCGGACAGACGCCTTATTTAAACGTCCAGCGCAGCGCCGCGTACGGCCCCAATAAAGTCGCCTTCAGAAAATAATCCTTCTCCGGATTCGTCTTGAAGTGGAACGCCTTGTACCCCGCGACCAGGTCGAGCTGCCGGTAAATCCGATACGAAACTTTCGCCTCGCCGTCCGTCTGCACCGCCTTATGCGGCCACGCGAAGCCCTCCGCTCTCATATCGAAGTAGAGACGCTTGGAAACGTGATACTCCACTCCCAATCCAAACGACGGGAAGATTACCGACCGCGATCCCGTCACCGGCGACGCATTCAGGTCCAGCGGCGCGTTGAAATTGGCGGTCATCTGCGTCCATTCGAAGCCATACAGCGTGCGAAACCGGAACTTGTGAACGCCCGGCGGATCCGGATAGGTCAGGTAACTCCATGTGACGCGCGCGTGCTGAATCTCCGTCGAGGTCACCAACTGGTCGGCCGCCGCAAAAGGCTGGCCGAACAGCACCTCCGCGATGGGCGGAAATTCGTTGCCCTGCTGCTTGGTCTGAAAGTACGTGAATTCCAGCAGGTTCGCCCGCCCCGCCGGCGACGTAACGACAATCCCGTCCGCATATTTCTTCGCCAGTTCGAAATCGACGCCGGACCCCTGCGTCGCGCTGTCGCCGTCCACATTGGCCATTCCCGGCCGCATCACCGGGTGCGACGTGGGCGTCCAGTAATACAGCTCCACAGTGATGTCGCTCAGGTTCTTGTACTCGTCCGGTGGACGCGGCGGCGGGGGAGCGCTGGGATTCGGCGTCTGCGTCGTAGTCGACGCCGGCGGCGTCTGGGCCGTCTGCGCCATGCCAATCGAAATCGTCAGAAATAGAGGGAGGACTACACTACGGACAGGTGACTTCACGCGTTCTCTCATTCTAGCAACAAATACCTTAGGCGCGCCCCAACTCGATTCAGTTTCCTCATTTGCAAGGAACCGGCGATCCGCTGTAGACTAAGGTGACCGCGATGGAGTTCGCCACAACCGCTCGCGAGGGCCGATGACTCCTACCACCTAAACGGTTGGAGTCCATTTTGCAAACAGTCCTGCTCATCTCAATCGGCGCTGTCATCGGCGCGAATCTCCGTTATTTTGTAGCCCAATACGTCTCGAAGCTCATGCCGTCCAGCTTCCCGTTGGGCACACTCATCATCAACATCACCGCCAGTTTCCTGCTCGGCTTCTTCCTCATCTGGACCAGTGAGCGCGTCCTGGCCGACCCCCGCTGGCGCATCTTGTTCGCCATCGGGTTCTGCGCCACCTATTCCACTTATTCGAGCTACGCCTTCGAAACCTTCGCGCTTTTTGAGAAAGGGCAATTTTCGCTGGCGGCTCTGAATTTTCTGGTGACGAATGTAGTATGCTTCCTCGCGGTGGCGTCCGGCGCCGCGCTGGCCCGCAGCTTATGAACACAGCCGTCCAAGTCACGATGTACCTGAACGAATCCGACAAGTGGAATCAGATCCTGCAAATGCTGCGCCGTGAGAATGTCGCCGGCGCCTGCGCCTTCCACGCCGTCGCGGGATTCAACGGCCGGAATCACGTCCACACCGCGCACCTGGTGGAAGCCGGAGGCAACCTTCCGGTGGTCATCGTGTTCGTGGACTTCGAGGAGCACGTGTCCCGCGTGCTGCCGAAGCTCTTTGAACTGGCGCCGCATCGCCTGATCGTGCGGGAAAACGTGGTCATCGAACAAGGCAGCCTGGAATAACACCTGCCGACCCTGTGTCCTGATAGACTCCAGCCATGCCGTTTCGCGCCCTCCAGGCCAGGTTCCTCGGACCTGTTCGCCGTGCGCTTCAGTATGCCTACCATGACTGGACTCGCGAGATGCCCAGGTCCAAACGCCTCGTCACCTGGGTCGGGATTCTGATGCAGGGTTACGCGGTCTATTGCATTTGGACGCGGTCGCTGGTGTGGCCAGTGATGTGGCCGCACGGCGTCGCCCTTTATGGAACTGCGTGGCTGATTTACGTCGCCGGCGCTGGGCTGACCAACGGGATGCTGACTTCGGAATTTTTACGCAAAACCCAACTGGAAGCGGACCAGATTGCCGCGCGGCAGATTCAGCAGACACTTCAACCCGGAAAACTCGACCCGTTGCCGGGATACGACCTGGAGACCTTCTATAAGCCCTTCCGGGAGGTGGGCGGAGACTATTTTGACGTCATCGAACTTGCGGGAAACCGAACGCTGTTCGCGCTGGCGGATGTGTCCGGCAAAGGAATGCCTGCCGCGTTGCTGGCGGCGAACATACAGGCGCTAGTCAGAAGCGGCGCGAATTTTGAGGCGGATCCATTGGCGTTGGCCCGGCAGATCAACAGGCACCTGAGCCGTTATACTCCCACGGATCGCTTTGCGACGGCAGTCTTCATCGTGCTGAGTCGCGATTCGGGAGAATTGACCTATGTGAACGCCGGCCACAACGCCCCGATCGTTTTCGGAGCCGGACCAGCCCTGGAGCTGGAAGCTACCGGCATGCCCCTCGGATTGTTTCCCGAAGCGGCATATGAAGCTCGCACAGCTCTTCTCTCACCCGGTGGCGCTCTCCTGGTTTTCACCGACGGACTTACCGATTCGATTTCCGAAGAGAATCCCGAAGCGAGTTTGCGCGATGCGTTCGCGGACGGTTCTCGAAGAACGATGTCTACTCTGAAATCGTTAATAGACCCCGAGTTCAACGAGGATGACGTCACCATCCTGCTCGTGAAACGCCGTGCAGATGGCCGGGCTGGATAAGAACTTGATAGTCGCGCCAAACGGAGATATTCTCACGCCCCGGGCAAAAACATGGAATCATAAGAAGGAAGGTCCCCATGTCTCCAATCGAAAAAGTCGACTGGTCGGAATGCCCGCTTGTGGAAATCAAGCCTGGGGTCCAGAGTGGAGCTCCGGTGTTACGCGGCACGCGCATGCCCGTCGAGGCGATCGTCGATAACTTCGACTATGGAGTGAGCGCCGGGGAGATCGCCGAACAGTTCGAGCTCGCGCCAGATTGTGTCCAGACGATCCTGACCTACGCCCAGAGCCATCGCATTGCGCATCGTATTCGATAAAAATGTTCCCGTGGGCGTCCGCCGCTTTCTCCTGGCCCATGAGGTGCGCACTTTTGCCGACATGCAATGGCATCCGCAGCTCGAAAACGGTGAACTTCTGAACGCTGCGGAGGAGGCGGGGTTTGACGCTATCGTCACTGCCGATCAAAACATCCGGTACCAGCAAAACCTGGAGGGGCGCAGACTCGCTTTGATCGTCCTTGGGTCCAACATCTGGCCAATTGTGCTGGATCACCAAGCCGCCATCGCCGCGGCCGTTGGAGCGGCAGCACCGGGAAGTTACTGCTTCCTCGAAATGCCCTTGCCGCCGAAGCCGAAGGCGCGGCGTCATTAAACGTCCAACTTGCCCACTCCTCGCCGAAACCGTTACCCTGAATGTGTACCCCCCATGCTCAAAGTCAAAGTAGACGCTCCCGACGACCTCAATCCTCAGGAAACCTCCGAATGGATCGAGGCGCTCGATGAAATCATCGACGAAACCGGGCCCGACCGGGCCAGCTACCTTCTGAACCGTCTCATGGAGCGCGCCGCCAACTTCGGCGTCCAACCCCCTCTGCGCTGGAATACCCCCTACATCAACACCATCTCCACCGACGAGGAAGTCGCCTACCCGGGCGACCGCGCCATTGAGCGCGTCATTAAGAGCCTGGTGCGCTGGAACGCCGCCGCCATGGTCGTTCGCGCGAATAAATACGACGCCAACATCGGCGGCCATATCGCGACCTACGCGTCGCTCGCCACGCTGCTCGAAGTCGGCTACAACCATTTCTTCCACGGCTCCCACCAAGGCGGCGCCGGCGACTTCGTCTACTTCCAGGGCCACGCGTCCCCCGGCGTCTACTCGCGCGCCTACCTCGAAGGCCGACTCAACGAAAAGAATCTCGAAAATTTCCGGCATGAGCTGCGCGAAGAGAAGGGTCTGTCCTCCTACCCGCACCCCTGGCTGATGCCCGATTTCTGGCAATTTCCCACCGTTTCCATGGGCCTCGGTCCCATCGGCGCCATCTATCAGGCGCGCTTCATGAAGTACCTGGAGCATCGCGGCATCATCAAGGAATCGTCGCGAAAAGTCTGGGCATTTTTGGGCGACGGGGAAACGGATGAGCCCGAATCCCTGGGCGCACTCACGCTGGCCTCGCGTGAAAAACTCGACAACCTCATCTTCGTCGTCAACTGCAATTTGCAGCGGCTCGACGGACCGGTGCGCGGCAACGGCAGCATCATTCAGGAACTGGAAGCGGCGTTCCTCGGCGCCGGCTGGAACGTCGTCAAGTGCATCTGGGGCGCCGGTTGGGACGACCTGCTGGCCCGCGATACCTCGGGCCTCCTGCTCAAGCGCATGCATGAGTGCGTCGACGGCGAATATCAGGCGTTCCGCGCCCAGAACGGCGCCTACATCCGCAAGGAATTTTTCGGAAAATATCCCGAGCTGCTCAAACTGGTGGAACACCTTTCCGACGACGATATCTGGGCGCTTCGCCGCGGCGGACACGATCCGGTCAAAGTCTATAACGCCTATAAGCGAGCCGTCGAAACCACCGGCCGCCCCACCGTCATCCTGGCCAAAACAGTAAAAGGCTACGGCCTGGGCGAAACCGCCGAAGGCCGCAACACCGCGCATCAACAGAAGAAGCTCGCCGAACCGGAAATGATGAAGATTCGCGACCGCTTCAAAATCCCGATCAGCGACGAGACCGTCCAACACCTGGATTTCTACCGTCCGCCCGAGGAATCGCCGGAGATGCAGTATCTGCGCCAGCGCAGCGAAGCCATGGGCGGCCCTCTGCCCGCGCGCAAGACCAATTATCCGCACGTCACCGCGCCGCCTCTCGAACTTGTTCCACGAAACCACCGGCGGTTCAAAAGGCCGCGAAGCCTCCACAACCGCGGCGTGGGTTGCGATCTTGAAGGCCCTGCTGAAGCATCCCGAACTCGGTAAGCTGATCGTGCCCATCGTGCCGGATGAAGCGCGCACCTTCGGTATGGAATCGCTGTTCCGCGAATACGGCATTTACGCCAGCCAGGGCCAGCGCTATCGCCCTGTCGACGCCAACGTTCTGCTCTATTACAAGGAAGCCAAGGACGGCCAGATCCTCGAAGAGGGCATCACGGAAATGGGCTCCATGGCCTCGTTCCTGGCCGCCGGCACCGCCTACGCCAACTACGGCGTGCCGATCATTCCGTTCTACATTTACTATTCGATGTTCGGCTACCAGCGCGTCGGCGACATGGTCTGGGCCGCCGCCGATTCGCGCGTCAAGGGATTCCTGATGGGCGGCACCGCCGGACGCAGCACGCTGCTCGGCGAAGGCTTGCAGCACCAGGACGGACACAGCCCCATGCTGTTCAGCGCCGTCCCGACGTGCGCCATTTACGATCCCGCCTATGCCTACGAAGTCGCGGTCATCGTGCAGGACGGCATTCGCCGCATGTATCAGGAGCGCGAGGACCGTTTTTATTACCTCACCGTCTACAACGAAAACTACGCCCAGCCGCCGATGCCCGAAGGCGAACATGTTCGCGAAGGCATTCTGCGCGGTCTCTATAAATACAAGGCGTCCGAAAGCGGCTACGCCGCCGCGCAACTGTTCGGCAGCGGCCCGATGCTGAATGAAGCGTTAAAGGCCCAGCAGATTCTCGCCGAACGCTACCAGGTCCCCACCGACGTCTGGAGCGTCACCAGCTACAGCGAGCTGCGCAAGGACGGCCTGGAAGTCGAGCGCTGGAACCGCCTCCATCCCGCCTCCGAACCGCGCGTGCCGTATATCGCGCAGGTCATCGGCAACACGCAAGGGCCGATTATTGCGTCCAGCGATTATATGAAGTCGATTCCGGACGGCCTCGCGCCGTGGATCGGTTCGCGGTTGACCTCGCTTGGAACCGATGGGTTCGGCCGCAGTGAGAACCGCGAACATCTGCGCCACTTCTTTGAAATTTCAGCCGAAGCCATCGCGCAGGCGACCCTGGCAGCACTGGCCCGGACAGGCGCCATCAACGTCCACCGCGCCGAAGCCGCGATCGCGGAGTTGGGATTCAGCCAGGAAAAGCCCAATCCCGCCCATCAGTAACGGCTCCGTGTGGGGCGGGCTATTCAGCCGGCAGCCTGCTTCCAGCAGGCTCTTCTTTCGGAGCCGCGACTAAAAGGAGCGGAGATCACCGGCGATTCAGAACGCAATTATTCACCGCCTCGGTAATCGACCCGAGACTGACCGGCTTCGAAATGTGCCCGTCCATACCCGCCTCCAGGCATTTTCTTCGTTCGTCGTCCCGCATTTCCCCAGTCATCGCGATAATCGGGATCGCGGACGTCCGGCGGATCGCTCGAGTAGTCTGAAATCCATCCATATCGGGCATTTGGCAGTCCATCAGCACCAGGTCGAATGGTTCCTTGGAGATCAGTTCCACTGCTGCGCGGCCGTCCGTAGCCACGCGCGCCTCGCACCCGATTTTGGTGAGCAACCCGCTCGCAACCTTTTGATTTATAACGCTATCGTCCACAACCAGAACGCGCAGCGACAGGTTCTCGAAGCTATTCTGTTTCTTGAAAACGGCCGTAAACCAGAACGTGGAGCCCTTTCCTTCGTCGCTGATCACGCCGACCTGGCCGCCCATGCGCTGGACCAGGTCCTTGGCGATGGCCAGGCCCAGGCCGGAACCGTTGTGGCTGCTCGCCTTGAGCTGCTTAAATCGCTCAAAAAGGGCGGATTGCTCCGCTCGCGGAATGCCCGGGCCGGTGTCCGTAACGCTGAATCTCAGCGTCGCCGGTCTTTCCTCGAGCGTCACCCGAATTCCGATTTCACCGTGCTTGGTGAACTTCAGTGCATTGGCCGCTAGATTCGTTAAAATCTGGCGCAGACGCCCGGGGTCCCCCAGCAGGGTGCGGGGAACTTCCCCCTCCACCTCCCAGTTCAGGTTCAGGCCTTTGTTTCTGGCTTTCCAGCCCAGCAGTTCGACTGTTTTTTCAACCACTTCACGAGGATCGAAGGAAACTTCCTCCAGTTCGATTTTGCCGGCTTCGATTTTCGAAAGATCCAGCAGTTCATTCACGATGGCCAGCAGCGCCATGCCGCTTTCCTGAACCGTTTCGACGTAATCGCGCTGGGTGCGGTCGAGCGGCGTGTCGAGCAGCAGCTCCGTTAATCCGATGACGCCGTTCATCGGAGTGCGGATTTCATGGCTGACGTTGGCGAGAAACTCGCTTTTGGCGGAGTCGGCAAGCTTGACCCTGGCCTGCGCGGTCTGAAGGTCCTCCACCATGTGATCGTGATTGATCAGGAAGAAGCCGAAGGCGCAGGCTACGATTCCCAACACCGTGGCAACCATCAGGGCGCCAAACAGAGGTGAGGGCGAAAAGTACGAACCGATGGGAGGGAGCAACGCGGCGTAAAACGCTCTCAGCAAATGCGTTAGTCCGGACACCGCCATTGCCGTCGCAGTGAACCCAAGGCTCAGACGATATCCGCGCCGGAAGCCGGAGGATAAGTACTTCGCCGCAACCAGAAGAGATGCTCCCAGGAACACGGAGAGCACGATAATGCGGGCATTCATATTGGGCGCGGCAAGCCCGTAGTAACAAATGAGCGCCAGAGCAAATACGCCGGTCGCCAGTCCGGCCCACCAGAGGCCGGCTTTGCCTCGAAATCGCCGCGATCCTTCCACCACCAGCAGGGATGCAGCGATCGCAAGCGCGTTGCCTAAGGGGATTCCAACCCAATAAGGAATGATGGTGTCCAGTGCAAGCAATAGCAGAGCCAGGGACGCGCAAAGATTCGCGGCCGTCCAGCAGCCGAAGCCCGGGCAGACATGACGCCTCCGGGCGACGATGACGCTCAGCATGCTGAAAAGCATCGCTGTGGCCATCCCCACCAGGGTGACGGTCCTGATATCTACTTGCATCGTACCCCTAACAGGGTAGGGCAGACGTAGGGCAAACGCTCTAAGATGAAATACCCGGTACTCAGGTTATTTTTGCTTGAGTTCGACCACCATGACTTCAATAGGCTTGGTTCCGGCGTTGACGTCGGCATGCATTTCGCCCGGCTTGTTGGCGCCCAGCCAATAGGCGTGGCCCACGTCCCACTGGTGCGTCTCCGAGGAGCCTCCCTGGGTGACGATCTTCATGGTTCCGCCCTGAAGAGGGATAATGACGCGGCCGTGTTCGTGGCGGTGCATGGTGAGAGGGGTGTTGGGCACGACGACCGACCGCCATACCTTGACGTCGTCGTTTTCAAATTGCTGGATGCGCTGGGTCTGTTGCTGGGGCGTGAGAGCGATGGCCGTCAGCAGGAGCGCGGGGATCAGAAGTTTCATACGGTCAGTTTTACCACGAGTCGCATCCCCGAACTAACGCTCGCAATGGAGCCGCGACTATCAGGGTGTCCATGGGCCGATGGCCCATGCCGGAGCCATGAAAATCAGATTGTGGGGCGGGCCCCCCGGCCTGCGGCCGACGCCCTCGTCGGCCTGCGCGCGGAAGCCGGACCAGGGGTCCGGCGCGGACGAGGGCGTCCGCCCCACCGTAATCATTGATCGTGTATTTTCGACGGAGCGGTCCAAGCCGACTTTTCACACAGACTCGTCAGCGTGGGGATGCCTTATCTATCCAGCGCCTTCACGCCCGGCAGTTCGATGCCGCCTAGAAACTCTAATGACGCGCCGCCGCCGGTCGAGACGTGGGATATTTTGTCCGCTACGCCCGCCGATTTGATAGCTTTCTCGGAATCGCCTCCACCGACGACGCTAATGGCGCCCGATGACGCCACGGCTTTCGCGATAGCCACCGTGCCGGTATCGAACGGAGGCATCTCGAAGACGCCCATGGGGCCGTTCCAGATGATTGTTTTCGCGCCGGCGATGACCTTGGAGAACGCTTCTATGGTTTTAGGGCCGATGTCGAGTCCCATTTTTCCATCGGGCACAACGCTGACCACTTCGTTTTCCGCTCCGGCTTTAAATTCCGACGCCACGACGTGGTCCACCGGGAGCATCAGTTTATCCCCGGCTTCAGCCATCAACTGGCGCGCGAGGTCGAGTTTGTCATCTTCCACCAGCGATTTGCCAATCCCTTCTCCCCTCGCCCGTAGAAATGTGTAGGCCATGGCCCCTCCGATCAGCAGTTTGTCGACGACCCTCATCAGATTTTGAATGACCTCGATTTTGTCGGAGACCTTCGCGCCACCCAGGATCGCGACGCAGGGCCGTTCCGGGTTCTTCGTCACTTTTCCCAGGTACTCCAGTTCCTTGTCCATCAAAAGGCCGGCGGCGGCTTCCTTGACGTAGGGGATCATGCCGACGGTCGATGCATGGGCGCGGTGCGCGGAGCCGAAGGCGTCGTTGACGTAGACGTCGCACAGGGCCGCGAGTTTTTTTGAAAATTCGGGATCGTTCTTTTCTTCCTCGGCGTGGTAGCGGAGATTTTCGAGCAGCAGGACTTCGCCGGGCTTCGGAAGCATGGCCTCGACCTCCGGACCGATGCAATCGGGAGCCATT
Source organism: Bryobacterales bacterium (assembly GCA_963749245.1). Classification (GTDB taxonomy): domain Bacteria; phylum Acidobacteriota; class Terriglobia; order Bryobacterales; family Bryobacteraceae; genus Palsa-187. The sequence continues at coordinate 34,441 of CAVVNE010000044.1, read as the reverse complement.
TTTACGGGCTTTTTCAGCAACTCCGCCAGGCGGACGGCAACGGGTCCCAGGCTCATTTCCGGATTCGGTTTCCCTTTGGGGCGGCCCAGGTGGCTGGCGAGAATGAGGCCCGCGCCGTGATCGAGAGCGTACTGAATGCTCGGCAGGGAAGCTTTGATTCGCTTATCGCTGGTTATTTCTTTTCCGCCGGGCGCAAGCGGGACGTTAAAATCCACCCTCATGAAGACTCGCTTCCCGTTGAGATCCAGGTCGCGAATCGAAAGTGTGCTCATCGTTTTATGATGCCAGATGCAATCCCGCCGTTCACGGCGCCGCGCCCGCACTGAGCCGCCATGCGTGAGCATGCGGACACTAACAAAGGGACAGCCCGCCACCTCACCCGATGCCGAACGAAGCGCGAAATTGTTCCGGAAGTTTCTTCGGTTTTTGGTCCGCCCCGCAGAAAATGTGCTTGGTTTCGCCCGTAGCCAGGTGACGTCCTGTGGCGCAGTCGGTCATCTCATAGCCGAACCGGATCATGCGGGGGTTCGATTCCTCCACCCACGTGCGAATGGTGACCTCCTCGTCGTAACGGGCGGGCGAATGATAGCGGCAATGGGCTTCGACCACCACCAGCAGGATGCCCTCGTCCCGCTCCATGTCCCGGTAGCGGATGCCGTGGGCGCGAAAATATTCGACGCGGCCAATCTCCATCCAGATAATGAAATTGGCGTGGTACACGACGCCCATCTGGTCGGTTTCGGCGTAGCGGACGCGAAGCTGCGTGCAGACGGATTCCATGAGACTCCAGTGTAGTCGGTGGGCCTAATCAGGCGCGGCTACAATGGCGAGTAGCGGTCAACGACACCGGAAAGGACGAAATCATGCGCTCCGCAGACCTGTACACGAAAGCGATCCTGACAATCATCGCTGCATTGCTCGCTTGGAATGCTCTAGGGCGGCTCTTTGTTCCCGCCGTTCACGCGCAATCCACATCGTCGCAATACGCGGTTGAACAACTCACTTTTCCAACGGACTTGAATTCCACACGCTGGGACAAACCTGCGCTGGAAACAGCGATCGGCAGGGCCGCGAAAGGACGGGAGTTCGTCACTCTTGTGGTACCGCCCTCCCAAGGGAACCTCTTAGCCGTTTACAAAGAACAAAGCCGTTGAAACCAAAGCCGGCCGGGAGCGGTCTGTTAGTATGACAGCAAGTGCGTATCCGTGTCCTGTTTTTTGGAGTTCTCCGGGATGTGACTGGCCTGCGGGAGGACTCGATTGAGGTCCCCGACGGCGGCCTCGCCGCAAGTGTCTTCGACCATTATTCGGCCCGGTTTCCCCGGCTGGGCGAGATGTCCAAGAGCATTGTCCTGGCCGTGAATCAGAAGTTTTGCGCGCCTTCCGAGGCTTTGTCCGATGGCGACGAGCTGGCGTTTTTGCCTCCCGTTTCCGGGGGTGCAGACGGCCATATTTTTGCCTTGACGCGCGATCCGATCGATGCGGCCGTGCTGGCGCGGCAGATCCTCCGCGGCGAAGACGGCGCGATCGTCACCTTTGAAGGCGTGACGCGCAACAACACCAAGGGACGGCCGACGCGGTTTCTCGACTACGAATGCTACGAACCGATGGCGCTGAAGACCATGGCGGAGATCGGCGAGGAGATCGCGCGCACCCACCGGATTTCCCGCATCGCGATGGTGCACCGGCTGGGGCGGATCGAGATCGGCGAGACCAGCGTGGTGGTGATCGCCGCGGCGCCGCATCGGAGGCCCGCGTTTGAGGCCGCGCTCGAAGGAATCAACAAATTGAAGCGGCTGGTGCCGGTGTGGAAGAAGGAATACTTCGAGGATGGCGAGGTGTGGGTCGACGGGGAGTGGGATGAATCGGTGGTCAAAGCGCGATGAGGTTCTTGGCGATCTTCGTGACGCTGGCGATGGCCGCCGGGCAATCGACCTTCCGGCACGACGTAAAACTGGTGCGGCTGCTGGTGAGCGTGAAGGATCAGGCGGGGAACCTGGTGGGCGCGCTGGACAAGGACGCGTTTGATGTCTACGACTGCGGCGTGAAGCAGGAGATCGCGATTTTTGAGCGGCAGACGGTGCAGCCTCTGTCGGTCTCCGTGCTGGTGGATGCCAGCGGGTCGACGCTGAAGGATTTGCACCTGGAAACAAACTCCGTGGGCAAGTTTTTCAAGTCGCTGTTGAGGCAAGGCAACACCAGAGACGCGGCGGCGCTGTACGCCTTCAACTACGACGTGACCCGCATGCATGTCTTCACTCGCGACTTGAATCACCTCGTGGCTCAACTGGGCAAGATCAAGCCGACCGCCGGGACATCGCTGTATGACGCGGTGCATTTCGCCGGGCACGATATCCAGGGCCGCGAAGGCCGGCACGTGATGGTGATCGTGAGCGACGGCGGCGACACCACCAGCCACTGGAAATATCACGACGCATTGGAAGCCGGGCAAAAGGCCGACGCCGTGATCTATCCCGTGATCATCGTGCCGATCATGAACGACGCGGGACGTAATACCGGCGGCGAACACACGCTGATGCAGTTCGCCTCGAATACGGGCGGCCGCGTGCTCTGGGCGTCCAATCAGTCGGAGCTGGACCATGCGTTCGGAGAGATATTGTTAGATCTGCGCACGCAATACCTGCTGGCCTACTATCCCAAGGAAATGCCCGCCGACGCGCCGCGTTTTCATCCCGTGAAGGTGGAGTTGAAACGCGCGGATTTGCGGGCCTCGACGCGCAGCGGTTATTATGGAGATGTAATTCCTTAAGCGCGCGGCTTACACCAGTGCCCGGAAAAATCAGTCAAGCAAAAGCTCCCGATCAGACCTTCGAAGAGGTGAAGTATCTGCGTCATCTCATTGACGGTCATATTCCCGTGCGTGTCCGGTTGACCGACAACCAGGAAGTGGACGGCGTCGTGGAATTTTACGACGCCAATTTCATTCGCATCACGCGAACCGGGGAACCGAATCTGTTCCTGTTCAAGCACGACATCAAGTACCTGTACGAACTGAGCTGAATGGCCGAATTTCTGGAGACCGCCGCCGGCATTGCGCGTGAGGCGGGCGCGCTGATCGCCAGCTACCATGCGCGCGGCATCGGCTTCGAGCTGAAGGGCGACTACGACCTGGTGACGGAAGCCGACCGCGCCAGCGAACGGCTGATTGTCGAGAAGCTGCGCAATCATTTTCCGACCCACGCCGTGGTGGCCGAGGAAGGCGGCGGGCAGGAAGGAACGTCGGAGTATCGCTGGTACGTGGATCCGCTGGACGGCACGACAAATTTCGCGCACGGCTTTCCGATGTTCAACGTGACGCTCGCGCTGGAGAAGGCGGGCGAGTTGATTGCGGGTGTGATCTACCATCCGATTCACGAAGAGATGTTCACGGCGGAAAAGGGCGCCGGCGCGTACTTGAACAACCGGAGAATTCACGTTTCGAAGGTTGCCCGCGTGGAGGACGCGCTGGTGGCGACCGGATTTCCTTCGCGCAAAAGGCATGAAAACGTCAACGTGCACTTCTACTATCAACTCGCGATGATGTCGCATGGCGTGCGCCGGGCGGGCGCGGCGGCGCTGGATCTGGCGTACGTCGCATGTGGACGGCTGGACGCGTTCTGGGAGTTCGGTCTGAATCCGTGGGACATGGCGGCGGGCGTCCTGATGGTAAGGGAAGCGGGTGGCGCGGCGAGCGATATGCATGGCGGCCCGTTCCATTTGAAGGGTCCGCACATGCTGGCCGACAACGGGCTGCTGCATCAGCCAATGGTCGGCGTCTTCGCAGAGATTTTCGCGGGCCGGTACCGGCATCCGATGCCGGAGATCCGCAAGACGTAGCATCTGCTAAGCTGTCGTCGTGCCAACCGTGCTTCGCATCGGTGGATACCGATTCTTCTTTTTTAGTCTTGAAGGCCGGGAGCCGCCGCATATCCACGTTGAGCAGGCGGAGCGCTACGCAAAGCTTTGGTTGGATCCGACAATAGTTGCAAGATCAAGCGGCTTTCGGAGTAACGAGCTATCTGAGATCATTAAGATCGTGCGGGAGAACCGCCAGATGTTTGAGGATCGATGGAATGAGCACCTTAACCGTTCGATTTGAGCCGTTGGCCGTCGACGTCCGGGTCACCCGCGACGCACTGCACGTTGTTCTTGCCGATGGCAGGGAGGTCAGCGCTCCCCTCGTCTGGTTTCCGCGACTCAACGACGCGGCGGAAGCACAGAGAAACAACTGGAGGCTGATCGGCGGTGGAATCGGCATCCATTGGCCCGATCTCGACGAGGATATTTCCGTCGAAAGCCTCCTTTCTATCCGATAGTACTCATTGGGACCGATCGCCTAGTCCGGTACGGGGACGCGATTCGGTACGAACACTCCATGGGTTCACCGGCGGCGCCGTCATATTCTCTTAACACACCAATGAATACGCAACCGAATGCTGTCGGCACGGCTGTCTTGCGTCCTGCTCATCGAAATTCTTCGCCTCCCGCTCGCGCGATGTGCGCGCGGAAGGCTTGTTTACCGCAGCTGGTTGCCGCAGCCGCCGCGATATCGCCCGGCGCGACGGCGTTGCGCATGGGCTCGGCGCGGCTTACCTACGGCGAACTCGACGCGCGGGCCGATCTTCTCGCGAGGCATCTGAAGTCGCTGGGCGTCGGGCCGGAGGTGGTGGTGGGCGTGTGCCTGGAGCGTTCGTTCGAATACGCCATCGCCGTCCTGGCAGTCTGGAAGGCGGGTGGTGCATACATGCCGGTCGACCTCGACTGGCCGGAAGAGCGGCGCGAGTTTGTGCTGGAAGATGCGCGTGCCGCCGTGGTGATCGGGCACAGGCTGAAGGTCGAGTTTCGCCGCAAAATCGAAACGGCCGCGGCCGCGGAGATTACGCGCGAGAGTCTGGCGTACGTGATTTATACCTCGGGGTCGACGGGCAAGCCGAAGGGCGTCGAAGTGACGCACGGCAATCTGCTCAACCTGGTTTTCTGGCATCGGAGAACGTTCGAAGTAACGGCGGCCGACCGGGCGAGCCACGTCGCCGGCCTCGCGTTCGACGCGGCGGTGTGGGAGCTGTGGCCGTATCTCAGCGCGGGCGCGAGCGTGGCGCTGGCCGATGAGACCACGCGCCGGTCGCCCGAATTATTGCGCCATTGGCTGGCCTCGGAGGGCGTGACGATAGCGTTCGTCCCGACCGCACTGGTGGAGCCGATGCTGACGGCCGAGTGGCCGAACAAGACGGCGCTGCGTTATCTGTTGACCGGCGCCGACACGCTGCATCGTTACCCGGCGGCAGGCCTGCCATTCCAATTGGTGAACAATTATGGACCGACGGAGTGTACAGTGGTGGCGACCTCCGGGATCGTGAAGCCTTCCACTGCGGTCGGACGCCCCGCACTAGGCGCGGCGATTGCCAATACGCAGATTTATCTGTTGAACGAAAATCGCGAGCTCGTGGCGGCGGGCGAAACCGGAGAGATTTACATCGGCGGCGCCGGCGTTGCGCGCGGGTACAGGAATCGGCCGGAGCTGACCGCGGAACGGTTTGTGCCGAATCCCTTCAGCCCGGCCGTCGACGCCCGTATGTACCGCACCGGCGATCTCGGCGCGCTGCTGCCCGATGGGCAGATCGCCTTTCACGGGCGGGCCGACAATCAGGAATCCATTCGCGGGCATCGCATCGAGCCGGATGAGATTTCGAGCGTCCTGTCCCGTCATCAGAAAGTCGCGTCCGCGGCGGTCGTCGCGCGGGGCAATGCTTGCAATAAGCACCTGGCGGCGTATATCGTATCGAATAAAGACGCGCCCCGAAGCGGCGAGCTGCGGGAGTTCTTGGCGAAGGAGCTGCCGGAATACATGATTCCTTCGATTTTCGTGCGCATCGCGGCGCTGCCCTTGACCGCGAACGGCAAGCTGGACCGCGGCGCGCTGCCGGAGCCCACGGCCCAGAATGCGCTGGACACGACACCGTACCGCGCGCCCGAGTCGCCGATCGAAATCAAGGTCGCGTCGATTCTGGAAGACCTCCTGCGCGTCGAACGCGTCGGGCTCGACGATAATTTCTTTCTGCTGGGCGGGCATTCGCTGCTGGGAACGCAACTGGTGCTACGAGTGAGGGAGCGCCTCGGCGCCATGCTGACGCTGCGCGATCTGTTCAATGCGCAGACGGTGGAGAAGTTGTCGGATGAGATTGAGCGGCAACTGATCGCGCAACTGGACGCGATGAGCGAGGAAGAAGCCGGACGGCTGCTGGCCCAAATGGAAACATGACCGGCGTCGACGTTCATTTCTTTTCGCTGGATGAGGACATCGGGCGCTTCGTTGGTCTTTTAACGCCCGACGAGCTAGAGCGCGCGGCGCGATTCCGGTTCGACCGCGACCGGAACCGGTACATCGTGTGCCGCGGAACTCTGCGGGAGTTGCTGGGCGTCCGGACGCGGTTCGTCTATGGACTGTATGGCAAACCGCGCCTGGAGGACACGACGACGCGTTTCAATGTGTCGCATTCCCACAGCATGGGGATGATCGCGATAACCCAGGGCAGGGAAGTGGGCTGCGACATCGAATGGATCGATCCGTCCTTTGCGGACGAACGGATCCCGGAGCATTTTTTTTCACCTTACGAGGTGGCCGCGTTGCGGGCGCTTCCCGAGGCCGAGCAATGCCAGGCGTTCTTCCGATGCTGGACCCGGAAAGAGGCGTTTATCAAGGCCTGCGGGATGGGAGTATCGCTCCCACTGGACAGTTTCGACGTCACGCTGGGCGCGGATGCGGCATTGCTGCGCGGGGGGGAGGGATGGTCTCTTCACTCCTGTGAAGCGCCGGAGGGCTACGCGGCCGCAATCGTTTTGGAAAACGCCGTGAACCTGGAAGCCAAGTGTGGGGCGGGCTATTGAGCCGGCAGCCGCCCTCCGGGCGGCTTTTGCGTTGACAGGAGCTCGCGCCACCATTAGTTCATCACCCGAGCACCATGCCGACCAGTTCCTTCATATCGTCGATCACGAAATCCGGCGGCGCGTCCGCGAACGTCTCCGGTTGAAAACCCCAGCTTACGCCGCAGGCTCGCACCTGCGCGTTGCGGGCGGTCATCACGTCCACCGCGCTGTCGCCCACCATGATCGTATCCGCGCGGCCGATGCCGGACTCCTCCATCAGCAGTTCGATCCCGATCGGATGAGGCTTCTTCTCTTCAAAACTATTCCCGCCGTAAATGCGAAAAAAATGGCCGTCCAGCCCGAGGCCCTTGATCAAATGCTCGCTGAAGCGCACGGGCTTATTGGTCAGCACGGCCATCTTGACCTCGTGGGCCAGCAGTTCGTCAAGCGCCTCGCGCACGCCGGGATAAAGCGTAGTCGCATCCAGCATGTGGTCGCGATAATATTCGAGAAAATATCCCAACCCGCGCTGGATCTCCTCATCGGGGCGGCCGGGCAGCGCGCGGCGCACCAGCACGGGCGCTCCGTTGCCGACGTACGAGTACACCGTCTCATCGGCCAGAGGAGGCTCGCCCAGATGGACGCGCATGGCGTTGACGGAATCGGCGAGGTCGCGTTTGGAATCGATCAGCGTGCCGTCCAGGTCAAAGATCAAAAGCTCGTTCAATTGTCGGCCTTTTTGAATTTTTCCTGTTTCTTGCGCTTCTTCGCGAGCTCCTCTTCCCACAGCTTGCGGATTTCAAACGTGCTGTCGCGAAAAGCCTCCTTCACCGCCTCCGGCGCGAGCTTGGAGCAAAGGTTCGAAGCGTCGAGCACATAGGGCAGCACCTCCGAGCCGACCATCCAGGTGGGCAGCGGCCTGGGCGTGAACGCCATGATCGCCGCGACGCAAATCACGGCCATCAGAACGCCGCGAACCAGCCCGAAGGCGCCGCCCAGCAGCCGGTCGAGCCACGTCAGCCCGGTCCACTTGAACAACTTCGATAGCAGTTTGGCGATCATCGCTCCGGCGCTTACGAACATCAGGAACACGACGAAGAATCCCAGCATGTTGGACGCGTTCACGGACATCGTCCAGTGATCGCGAATCCAGGCCGCGGGCACGTTGTAATACCAGAAGCCGAACACCAAGCCCGAAACCAGGGCGATGAATCCCACGCCGACGCGTGCGAACCCGGCCAGGAATCCGGTGGCGATGGAGACTCCGACAATCACCACCAGCAGCAGGTCGAGCAGGTTCATAGCGATTTTCCGGTCAGCGTCCGGTAGGCGTCCTTATATTTTTCGCTGGTGCGGCGCGCCACGTCCTCGGGCAGCGCGGGCGCGGGCGGCTGCTTGTTCCAATGAATGGATTCCAGATAATCGCGCACAAACTGCTTGTCGTAGGAAGGCTGCGGGCCGCCTGGCGAGTAGGTTTCGGCCGGCCAGAAGCGCGAGGAATCGGGTGTGAGGACTTCATCCGCGAGAATGATCCGCCCATCGACCACCCCAAATTCGAATTTCGTATCGGCGATGATAATGCCGCGCGAACGCGCATAATCCGCCGCCTTTTTATAGATCGCCAGCGTCAGCTTGCGCAGACTTGCCGCCGTCTGCTCTCCAATCATCGCCGCCACGGTTTCAAATGGAATGTTTTCATCGTGGCCGCTTTGCGCCTTGGTCGCCGGCGTGAAAATAGGCTCGGGCAGCGCATCGCTTTCGCGCAGGCCGGTAGGCAACGGGATGCCGCAGAGCGCCCCCGTCCGCACGTAATCCTTCCATCCGGAACCCGATAAATAGCCTCGCGCGACGCATTCCACGTCGAACATTCGCGCCTTTTTCACCCACATCGAACGTCCTTCCAAACCCGGCGGCGCATCGGTGCTCAACAAATGATTCGGCACCACGTCTTTCAAAAACTCGAGCCAGAACAGAGTCATCTGCGTCAGCACCCGGCCTTTATCCGGAATGCCCGTGGCGAGGATGTAATCGAACGCCGAAATGCGGTCCGTGGCGACGATCAACAGCCGGTCGCCATCCTCATAAATGTCGCGGACTTTACCGCGGGCGCGCAGCCTATAGCCGGCGAGATTTGTCTCAAGCAAGGGTTGGAGTGCCAAACCCAATTATACTGATGGAATTGCATGCTTCTTTCGATCTTGATTCCGGTCTATAACGAACGAACGGTGGTGGAACGAAGTCTTTCCCTGGTGCTGGCCGCGGCCCTGCCGGAGAATATGGACCGCGAACTGGTGATGGTCGACGACTGCTCCACCGACGGCACATCCGACATTCTGGCGCGCCTGGCCGCCGCCGAGCCGCGCATCCGCCTGCACCGTCACGCGGTGAATCAAGGCAAAGGCGCGGCGGTCCGCACGGCGATTGAAAACGCGCAGGGCGATTTCTGCCTGGTTCAGGACGCCGACCTGGAGTACGATCCCTCCGAATACGTAAAACTATTGCGCCCATTGCTCGACGGCCACGCCGACGCCGTGTTCGGTTCGCGATACCTGGCCGGCGAACAGTCGCGCGTGCTGCCGTTCTGGCACTCCATGATCAACAAGGGGTTGACCGTGGTATCGAACATGTTCAGCAACCTGAACGTGACCGACATGGAGACGTGCTACAAAGTTTTCCGCACCGATCTGTTGAAGAGCATTCCCATCCGCAGCAACCGCTTCGGCTTCGAGCCGGAGATCACCATGAAAGCGTCGAAGCGCAAGCTGCGCGTGTATGAGGTGCCCATCAGCTACCACGGCCGCACGTACGAAGAAGGAAAAAAAATCGGCTGGAAGGACGGCGTGAAAGCGCTGGGCGTCATTTTTCACTTCTGGCTGGTGGACGATCTGTACGTCGCCAGCTACGGCCGCGGATTGCTGAACAGCCTCACCGGCACGCCGCAATATTTGAGCTGGCTGACGCGCGTGCTGCGCCCGCATCTGGGCGACACCGTGTTCGAGGCCGGCGCAGGGCTCGGCAACCTGACCGGGCGTCTGATGGCCCGCAAGCTGGAATACGTGGCGGGCGAAAAGGATCCGTCTATACCTGCACGCGCTGCGGAATCGATTCCTGCGCACGCCGAGCGTGACGGTTTGCAAGCTGGACCCCGAAGATCCGGCCGATTACGAACCCTGGGCGGAAAAGTTCGAAAGCGCCCTGTGCGTGAACCTGCTCGAATCGGTGGACGATCCGGCGGCGGTGCTCCAGCACCTGGCGGGAATTCTGAAGCCCGGCGGAGTGGCCATCGTGCTGGTGCCGCAAGGGTCCGGATTATACGGATCGCTCGACGTGGCGATGGGCCACAAGCGTCGATTTTCCGAGAAGGAGCTGCGGGAGTTGATCGGAAAAACCGGACTCCGCGTGGACCACGTTTATCAGTTGAACAAAATCGGCGCCTTTTCCTGGCTGATTTTCGGCAAGTTGCTGGGCCGAAAACGCATCAATAAATTTTCGCTGAAAGTGTTTGACAAAACCGTCTGGTTCTGGCGCCGCATCGACGGATTGCTGCCGTGGAAAGGGCTTTCGGTGATAGCGGTGGCAAGCAAGGGGTCATGAAAGCCTTCACGCTGAGGCTGTTCCCAGTGCTGGCACAGAACCCCGACTGTGAAGGAGGGGACATGCTAACGATCCGGCTGCGGCAGGCCACGAGTGGCTCGTCCCGGTCATTCCTAAAGCGCTGCTGTGACCGCTCCCGAAGGTCGCGGCTCCATAGCGCACCTTGGCAAATTCGACGTTTTTGGAGCCGCGACCTTCGGGAGCGGTCAGCTCACACGCTGTTGAAATCATCGGGACAGCCCCCTAGCCGCGTGGACCGAGCGGTCTGTCCCGGAATTCCCGCCGGTGAGAAACGGGAATGAAAGCTCTCGCGCTGGATTTCGAAGCGCGCACGCTGGATTGGGGCGAGCTGGATCCGCCGGAGTTTTACGCCAATCGCGACGTGTTGTACCGCGTGCATGAAGTCGGCGTCTGCGGCACGGACCGCGCGCTGGCGGCATTTCAACTCGGCGCGCCGCCGTCCGGCGAAACTCGCCTGATTCTGGGACACGAAGCTCTGGGACAGGTCATCGGCACGGGAGCCGGAGTGAAGGGCCTCAATCGCGGCGATTGGGTGGCGCCCACGGTGCGGCGCGCCTGCCAGCCCCCGTGCAGCTCCTGCGCGCGCGGCCGCCGCGACCTCTGTATCAGCGGAAAATATACGGAGCGAGGCATTCTGGGCCTGCACGGATATTTCACGGAGCAGGCCGTCGACACGGAAGACGACCTGGTGCGCGTGCCTCTGAAGCTGGTCGATTTCGGAGTGCTGATCGAACCCCTGAGCGTCGCCGAGAAAGCGATCGTGCGCGCGCTGGCCGTGCATGAGGGCGAGCCGCGGACGGCCATCGTGCTGGGGCTGGGTCCCATCGGCATGCTGGCGGCGATGGCGTTGAAGGTGCGTGGATACGGGGTGCGCGTGCAATCGCTCGAACCGACCGACCATCCGCGCGCGGCGATCTTAAAACTTCAGGACATCCCTTACGAAACCGTCGGTAACCGGCTCGGCCGACATCGTGATTGAAGCGACGGGCTCCACCGAAGCGGCGCTGTTCGCCTTGCAGCAGATGCCTCCCCTGGGCGTGATGGTGGTGCTGGGAGCGCCGAACGGCTCGGGTCCGGTCCCGTTCTTGCGGATGATCGTCAACAATCAGACCGTGGTGGGCAGCGTAAACGCCGACGGCGAAGCGTTCCGCTCGGCCGTGGAGGATCTGGCGCGATTCGACCGCCGCGCCCTGGCCGCGCTGATCACGCGGGCCCGGTTTTCAGACCTGACCAAGAGCCTGACCGGCGCATTTTCGATGGCCCCGAAAGTGGTGCACGTTCTGTAGCTCTCAGTTTTCCCCCGGATTCCGCTCCACCTTGTCCACCACGATGATGTCGACCGGACCCTTCGTCGATACCAACTTCAGTCCGAGCTGCTGCTGCACGGCGATCTCCATCGTGATGCCTGGATCCACGCCGGCATCCGCATCCGGCCGCCTGCCGATCCCTCGGCCGGCGCTCCAGGAAAGTGTGATGTCGTATTTCCCGGTCAGGCCCGTCCGATCGTTCGCCGGCATACCAAGTTGATTGCCGATCATGTCCGCAAAATCCTTGACCGATTCTTTCGTCGCCCGATAACGCGCTTTCCCCGCCGCGTTGATCGTCATGCATCCGCTGCAATCCTTGGGAATGTTCGGGTAGCCGTCGGCGTCCGTCCGGGCGCTCTTCCCGCCCGGCGGATCGTCTTTTCCGCCCTCCTCCGGCTTGTCGGCCGATTCCTTCAGCTTCGGCCCTCCTTTGGCGACGACAAGATCGTACATCGCCATTTCCTTCTTGCTCCAATGGAATTCCAGCTTGAAACGATCCGACAACAGGTTCTTGATCATTTCGCGGAACTGCTCTTTGTTCGTATCGGGAGGGAGCTTGGCGCTGATTTCATAGTTCACATTCGCCGTCCAATCGGGTGCGGTTAGTTGGTAGTACTTGATGTCGTAAGCCCGCGCTATGAGCATCGTAATGGGCGCGTTCGTGCAGCGCCAAAGTCCGGGATCGTTGGTACCGGGTCCGCCCTTGCAGCCTCTGATGTATCGCCCGTCGTTTGGCGGCGAAGCTTTTACGGCCGCGACTTCAAAAGTTGGGCCGCTGGCTTGGGCGAACAGGCTTAGGGTCGCGAAGAGTGAAATCCCCAGGCTCCTCATGTATGGCTTCGCACAGAAAGTTTCGCCAAAGTCCACCATGAGAAGATCTTAACGTTTTCATGTCGAGACTGGTTTATCCCCCAGCACAACGCGCATAGTGGCCCTCACCCTCTACACTGGAGAATGGTATGCGCCACGCGATCTGCAACGAGGTTTTTCAAGGATGGTCCTTCCCCGACGCCGCGAAGTTCGTCCGCGCCGCGGGCTATACCGGCCTGGAAATCGCTCCCTTCACGCTGGCCGAAAAACCGTCCGATATCGCACCCGCGCAGCGCGCCGAGTATAAAAACATTCTGCAATCCGAAGGGCTGAGCTTTGTCGGCCTGCACTGGCTGATGGTCTCTCCGAAAGGTCTGCACGTCACCACGCCCGACGACGCTCTTCGTGAAATGAGCTGGCGCCATATTCGCGACTTAATCGATCTTTGCGCCGATCTGGGCCCGAACGGCGTGATGGTCTTCGGATCGCCCGTGCAGCGTTCGACAGTAGACGGCGCGTCGGCCGCGGAAGCAACCGCGCGATACATTGACGGTCTCGCGAACGTCGCGCCGCAGGCCCAGGAACGCGGCGTAACCATCCTGGTCGAGGCCCTTCCCATCGAGCAGGCCGACGTGGTGAACACGCTGGCCCAAGCGGCCGCCATCGTGCGCCAGATCGGCAGCCCCGCGATTCGAACCATGTTCGACACCCACAACGCGGTGAACGAAACCGAGCCGCACGCGGCGCTGGTCGAAAAATACTTCGACCTGATCCGCCACGTGCATGTAAACGAAATGGATGGCCGCCACCCCGGCATGGGCGATTACGATTTCAAGCCCGTCCTGAGGACCCTCGAGCGCCTTGGCTACAAAGGCTGGGTGTCGCTCGAAGCCTTCGATTTTTCCTTTGGCGCGGAGAGAATTGCGCGTGAGTCGATCGACTACTTAAATGCGGAGATGGCGAAACAAGGATGAAGAAATACGTGGTGACGGGGGGCGCGGGCTTCATCGGCTCAGCGCTGGTAAGAACGTTATTAGACGCCGGCGGGGAAGTTCATATCATCGACAACCTGCTGAGCGGTCACGAAAAGAATCTCGCGGAAGTTCGCGACAAAGTGGCGCTGCACATCGCCGACATTCGAGATGGCGCGGCCATCCGTCCCGTGATCGCGGGCGCCGATACCGTGTTTCATCTGGCGGCGATTCCCTCAGTGCCGCGGTCGATTGACGAGCCAAGGCCCTCGCACGAAGTGAACATCGACGGCACCTTCGAAGTGTTCGAGGCGGCGGCCGCCGGCAGCGTGCGAAGGGTGGTGTACGCGGCGTCCTCCTCGGCCTATGGCGATAGCGACACGCTGCCGAAAATCGAGTCCATGCCCGCGAGGCCCAAATCGCCCTACGCGGTGCAGAAATACGTGGGCGAACTCTACGCGTCGGTGTACTCGTCCTGCTTCGGGCTCGAAACTGTTGCGCTGCGGTTCTTCAACGTGTACGGCCCGCGGCAGGACCCTTCGAGCGCCTACTCCGGCATCCTGAGCCTGTTCATGAAGCACCTCATCGCGCGCACCGAGCCAACCATTTTCGGCGATGGCGAACAGTCGCGCGACTTCACCTATGTCGAGGACGTCGCGGCGTTGTGCCTGAAAGCGGCCCAGGCGCCGGCGTCGGTCGCGGGAAAAATGTTCAACGCGGGCAACGGGTGCCGCTATACGCTGAACGAAATCTGGGCCATGCTTCAGAAGATGGAAGGCGTGGAGATCGGCGCGAACTACGGTCCGCCGCGCGCGGGCGACGTCCGCCATTCCATGGCCGACACGACAGCCGCCACAGCGGAACTGGGTCACGCCCCGAAATTCACTATCGAAGCCGGCCTCCGCAAGACGCTCGATTGGTACAAGATGTCATTATGAGCACGGGATACAGAGGCGGCCGTCCGCGCATGGGAGGGCCGCGCCGAACCGATGTCGCGACGTTTCGTCCATCGCCGCCGGTGCAGAGGACCAGGAAACGCGTTCTTTTCGTGTGCTTCGGCAACTCCTGCCGCAGCCAGATGGCCGAAGGCTTCGCCCGCGCCTACGGAGCCGATATCATGGTGGCCCAGAGCGCGGGCTTGAGTCCCGCGCCCATCGTGCAGCCTGAAACCAAACAGGTGATGGCCGGTCGGAACGTCCGCATCGACCAGCAGTTTCCCAAGGGCCTGGAGATTCTTTCACGCGAGCAGTTCGATGTGATCGTCAACATGAGCGGCCAGCGGCTGCCGGTGGCGCCGGGCGCGAGGGTGCGCGATTGGCTGGTGCAGGATCCGATCGGCCAGCCGGACTCGGTTTACAAGCTGGTCGCCGAACAGATCGAGGGCCTGGTGATGCGTCTGATTCTCGAACTGCGCTCGTCAACCGTATAAAAATTGACTCTGGCCCCGCAGTCTAAGACAATAGAAATAGTCGTCTCGTGCGGATATGGCGGAATTGGCAGACGCGCATGGTTCAGGTCCATGTTCTCGCAAGGGAGTGGAGGTTCAAGTCCTCTTATCCGCACCAACCCACTTGATGTTGCGCACGCCCATTGTGTGCCGCGTCGAGACTTTCCAGAAACCTTGGCGCAATCCCTTGAAAAGAAAGCACCGGCTGTGCCAGGGTTTCTGCCGCCAGAGACGATCCCAGCCGGGACCGTCCCCCGCTCTTATCGAAGCCTGTTTCCGAGCCCAAGCGCACGGAGTTCCCGAAAGCTGCTCTACGTTTTTGGGGCCGCGGCCGTCGCCAGTTCGAATGAGCCCGCAGCTCACCGATGGTGATGAAAGTTTGCGGTTTACACATTAGTTTACTCCCTGTTTTCAGGGGACCGATCAAATCATCGGGATGATTCACTAGTCCAATATGGTATAGTTAATCGAGAATTGGTATGCTACCGCAGCTCGATCTCGACCCACAATCCGCGACGCCACTTTACCGGCAACTCCATGAACAGATTCGCTCTGCCATCCTCGCTGGCGGCATGTCGCACGGGGAACGGATTCCGCCCACCCGCGAATTGGCTCAGTCCATTGGACTGAACCGTGCGACCATTACGGCAGCTTTCGATGTCCTGGAGTCCGAAGGACTGATCCGCCGCGAAGTGGGGCGGGGGAGTTTTGTGATCGGCTCGGCGACCCAGGAAGCCCCCGCAACGATCAGTTTCTCAGCCTCCCGGCCCTCGGAAATCATGTTTCCGATGGACGAATTCCGCGCCACCTGCCGCGAGGTGATCGACTCCGACGACGCGTCGCAGATTCTCCAGCTCGGGCCCGCCAGCGGTTACGGCCCTCTACGGCGTCATCTATTAAATGAAGCGCGCCAGCGCGGCACCGCCGGCGAGGACGACGACGTTCTGGTCACCAGCGGCTGCCAGCAGGCCTTCGATCTGATTCAGCGCGTGCTCGCCGCGCGGGGCGAAACGGTCCTGATTGAAGACCCGGTGTATCCGGGGCTGCGCAACGCATTCCTCAGAGGCGGCGCGCGCGTGATCGGGATGCCGGTCGGCCGCGAAGGCGTCGAGGTCGACGCGCTCGGCGCGCTGCTCGAAAAAGAGAAGCCGCGCCTGATGGTCCTGACTCCGAATTTTCAGAATCCAACTGGGTCGACGCTGCCTGTGGAGTCGCGCAGAACCATTCTGATGTTGGCGAAGCGCGCCGGCGTGATCGTGGTCGAAAACGATTTGTACGGCGAACTGCGGTATCACGGCGCGGAAGTGCCAACCATGAAGAGGCTCGACGAGTCGGGCGACACGATTCTGCTCGGCAGTTTTTCGAAGATCGCGTTTCCCGGCTTGCGAGTGGGATGGGCCATCGGACCGAGGCACATGATCGCCCGATTGACGGAGGCGAAGGAAGCAAGCGATCTGCACTCGGATCAGCTTTCACAGGCCGTCGTGCTGCGGTTCGCCGAATCGGGAAGACTGGCCGCGCATCGGGAAAAAATGTTGACCGCGGGCGCGCTACGGTTGAAGGCTACCTTGGCCGCGTGCGGAACAGAGCTGCCCATGGGGTCGACATTCACCAAACCGGAAGGCGGCATGAATGTTTGGGTGGAATTACCGAAGCCTCTGGACGCGTCGGACCTGGCGACGAGGGCGGAGCGCGAAAATGTCAGCTTCCTTCCCGGCCGGTATTTCGCGGTGACCCGTCCTCAGCTTCACGGATTGCGATTGAGTTTTGCGGGATTAACGCCGGAGAACATCCGGCATGGGATGTCGATTTTGGGTTTGATTTTCCGGACCGAACAACAACGCGCGCAGCGCAAACAGAGCGGCGAACCAGCGCCGGCACTTGTATAAGATAGCGCATTCCTCGGAATGCGCGTAAGGAGATGAACATGTACCTATCTGAAGAATTCCGGCTGAAAGTCGGGTTGGCGGAGATGCTGAAGGGCGGCGTCATCATGGACGTCACCAACGCGGAGCAGGCGAGGATTGCGGAGCAGGCCGGCGCATCGGCTGTGATGGCTCTGGAACGCGTGCCGTCGGACATTCGCAAGGAAGGCGGCGTGGCGCGCATGGCGTCCATCCGCATCATCCGCGAGATCATGAACACGGTCTCGATTCCGGTGATGGCGAAGGCGCGCATCGGCCATTTCACTGAGGCGCGGGTGCTGGAAGCGCTGGGCGTCGATTACATCGACGAGAGCGAAGTGCTGACGCCGGCCGACGAAGAGCATCACATCGACAAAAAGACGTACAAGGTCCCGTTCGTGTGCGGCGCTCGCAATCTGGGCGAGGCACTTCGCCGCATCGCGGAAGGCGCGGCGATGATCCGCACCAAGGGCGAGGCCGGCTCGGGCAATATCGTCGAGGCGGTGCGGCACATCCGGACCATCGTGAAAGAAATGAAGCAGCTCACCGTGCTTGGCAAAGAGGAGCTGGTGCACGAGGCGAAAAATCTCGGCGCGCCGCTCGAACTCGTGGAGTGGGTGGCGGCCAACGGCAAGCTGCCGGTGCCGAATTTCTCGGCCGGAGGAATCGCCACGCCGGCCGACGCCGCGCTGGTGATGCAGTTGGGCGCGGAAGCGGTGTTCGTCGGCAGCGGAATTTTCAAATCCGAAGATCCCGAGGCGCGCGCCAAAGCCGTCGTCAAGGCCGCGACCTATTATAAGGACCCGCTCAAGCTGCTCGAAGCCTGCGAGGATTTGGGCGAGCCGATGCGCGGCCTCGATGTGTCGAAGCTGCCGGAAGCGGAGCTGATGCAAACCCGCGGCTGGTAACGTATAACCCGTCCCGTAAGGGCGGGGATTCGGCAATCAAAACATGAAAACCGTCGGCATACTTGCGTTGCAAGGCGATTTCGAGGCGCATGCAAAAGCCATCGAGAAGGCGGGCGGTCGCGCCATCGAGGTCCGCACGCGCGAGGAGATGGCCCAATGCGACGGCCTGATTCTGCCAGGCGGCGAAAGCTCCACCATGCTCAAGCTGCTGGAATACGAGAATCTCCTGGAACCCCTCCGCGATTTTGGCGAAGCGAAGCCGATCTACGGGACGTGCGCCGGCGCGATTCTTCTGGCGAAGGAAGTGTCGCACCCGGCGCAGATCAGCCTCGGGCTGATGGATATCGACGTCGAGCGCAACGGCTATGGGCGGCAGATCGACAGCCGCATCGCGAGGCTCGATTTAAATGGAGACGGGTCGTTCGAGGCAGTTTTTATTCGAGCCCCGATTATCCGCCGCGCGGGCGACGCCGTGCGCGTCATCGCGAAATATGACGGCGATCCCGTGTGGGCCGAGCAGGGACGCCACATGGTCACCACCTTTCATCCGGAGCTGACCGGCGACGTGCGCGTGCACCGTCAATTTTTGCAGAAGTTATAGCCACCTTCGCCGATAAGCCTTCTTAATGAGGGCTCTATGGATGCAGTCCTGAGACTGCATCGGATGTGGCTGTCAAACCCTTCCGAAGGCCGCCAGGCCGACTTGCGTGGCGCGCCGCTAGACGGTGAAGTTTTTGCGGGAGCCGATCTCCGCCGCTTGCTGGCGACCGGGGCGAGCTTTCATGAGTCGCGCTTCTACGATGTGGATTTGAGCGGCAGCGAACTTGCCGGCGCCCATTTCTATCACGCTCGGCTTCATCACACCCGCTTGTGGAATGCCAACGCCCGGAAGGCGAACTTCGCCGGCGCGCGCCTCGACCATTGCGATTTTTCCGGAACCGCGTTTACCGGCACGAATTTTTTTCGCGCCGAAATGAACCAGTGCATCTTCCGCGACGCCGATTTTCAGGGCTGCGATTTTCGCGAAGTGCGGATGCGCGGTGGGGATCTGCGCGGCGCGAATCTGCGCGGGTCGATAGGGTTGACCGCGGAGCAGATCGCGGGCGCGATCACCGATGGCACGACCACTCCGCCGTAAGTCACCTCCCCGCCTTGATCTCCTTGACGCCGGGAGGAAGTTTTAACTCGAACTCGGAGGCCGGAACGGCCGGCTCGGAAGCGGTGTGAATCTTGACATTCGAAAACTGGAAGAGTTTGTAGTCTTTTCCCGAAATGATTTTTTCCTGAATGGGGTTCGCCTGGCCCTCCGGAATCCACAGCTCAATCTTGTTGAACAGCTTCTTCGCTTCAGCCGACTTGGGCGCCAGATCGATGCGCGTGGTCTTCACGCCGTCCACCGTCTCGGGACCGCCCAAGGTCACGGTGTACGTTTTCTGCAACTCAGCGGTGGTCGTTCCGAAACCCACCATCAGATACTGGTCGGCGGCCTTGGTGTACTTGCGCGTGTCGTAAATCTCCACGCTGTTCGCCTTCGGATGATAGATCTTTACCTGACTGGGGGTCATCTGAACGGTATGCGCGTCCCGCCCCGTGAAGTCCGCCAGCAGCACGAACTTGTCCTTGCCGCTTTTCATCAGCTTGAACGCGCCGTCTTCCACCTCGGTGTCGCTCAGCACGTCCGTATAATCGGTCTTGCGGACCTGGGCCGAAAGCGACCGAAACTTCTGCGCCGCCTGATCCATCCGCTGGAGAAGTTCGTTCAGCGAATCGGCGCGCACCGCCGCGGCCAGCGCCAGAATGAGATAAGCGCGCTTCACGGTTTCGTGTAGGCCATGTAGCCTTGCAGTTCCTGCTCGTCGTTGAAAATGGGATCGACGTTCACAATCGTGGTGTGCGTCTTGTATTTCGCGTTTACTGCCGCCGACGCTTTCCTCAGCATTTCGCTTTCCGGGACGCCGCTCAGAACTTGCGGGTCGATCCAGAATCCGTTGCGGAGAATCGCGACGCTCGCCGCCTTCGGCTGATCGTGAAAAATGGTCTTGGGCATGAGGAAAATGAAGGCCAGAATCAGCCCCACCATCACGTCGTACTGCCAGCTTCCGCGCGGAAAATCCCAAAGAATAAAGCGCTTGATCGCACCCATCCACTTTAGTTTATCAGAGGGGTTATAACCCCGTCCCGTGAGGGCGGGGACACCTCGCTTGTGCCGAGCTTTCCCACCGTCGCGCGAAATATACACCGGTGCGCACCCAAACGACGCCATTAACGATACGGTTTTGGGCAACTCAAATGCTCGTAAATCGAAGCGGCTGAGGGATGGCGTGGCGCGGAGGCCCTCGGATGTACCAAAATAGAAGAGTCTCGCGTCACATTAAGAGCGCGCATTCCGAGGAATGCTTGGCTGCTCAGCAGAGCACGTGTGGAGTCGCATTCCTAGGAATGCGACCGTTAATGGAGAACTTTTTGTATTCACGATTGAGTAAATCGCTTGGGCTGGCCCTTGTCTACGCCGCGTTCGCCGCCGCCCAGCCGCAGTACCTGGTTTCCACGGTCGCCGGCGGATCCGCTCCGCCCACCCCGGCCGCCGCGCTCAGCGCCTCTATCACGCAGCCGCAGCGTATCGCCGCGGACAAGAACGGAAACCTTTATTTCACCGCGTCCAACGCCGTGTTTAAATTGTCGGCCAGCGGAACCCTCACCCTGCTCGCCGGCACTGGACGCATGGGCTACGCAGGCGACGGCGGCCCCGCAGTTCAGGCACAGTTCAATAATCCGCAGGGCGTCGCCGTAGACTACCTTGGCAATATCTACGTCGCCGACACCGGCAACAGCCTCATCCGCATCATCACCGCGGACGGCAACATCAATCTGTTCGCGGGCAACGTCGCCTACGGACAGCCGACCTATGGATGGACCGGCGACGGCGGCCCCGCCATCGGCGCGCAGCTCCAATTGCCAGTTGGCCTCGCCACCGACGGTGCGGGCAACCTTTATGTCGCCGACTCCGCCAACAACGCCATCCGCAAAGTCACCACCGACGGAAATATTCAAACCATCGCAGGCCTCGGCCCCACCGCGCCCGGATTTTCCGGCGACACCGCCGCCGCCAGCGCCGCCAACCTCGACGGCCCCCTTGACGTCGCGGTCGATTCGAACAACAACGTCTATATCGCCGACACCAACAACGCCAACGTGCGCAAGATCACTTCCGACGGCAACATCAACACCGTCGCCGGAAGCACGTCGATCGTATCCGGCGCCATAACGATCATGTTCGGTTACGGGGGCGACGGCGGCGCGGCCACTTCCGCCGAGCTCGCCGGACCGGCCGGCGTCGCCGTGGATTCCTCCGGGAACATTTATATCGCCACCTACGCCGACAATCGCATCCGCAAGGTCGCCGCTTCAGGAGGCAACATCAGCACCTTCGCCGGCAACAGCGGTTATGGCTTCGCGGGCGATGGCGGCCCCGCCACCAGCGCGCAGCTTTCCGCCCCGCGCGGCATCTGCCTCGATTCTTCGGGCAATCTCTATCTGGCCGACCGCTGGAATAACCGCATCCGCAAAATCGCCGGCGGCAACATCTCCACCATCGCCGGCAACGGCCTGGCGAACTTCGGCGGCGACAACGGTCTGGCGACCGCCGCGCAGTTGAGCGCACCCGACGGCGTCGCTGTCGATAACGCGGGCAACGTTTATATCTCCGACTTTCTCAACAACCGCGTGCGCATGGTCTCGCCCGCGGGAATTATCACTACATACGCCGGCAACGGGCTTTCCGGATTCTCAGGCGACGGCGGCCTCGCTACCAGCGCGCAATTGAGCCAGCCCGCCGGCCTTGCGGTCGACGCCGCCGGCAATTTGTACATCGCCGATTCCAACAATTCGGTGGTGCGCAAGGTGACTCCCGCCGGAATCATTTCCACCGTCGCCGGCGCCGGCGGCTCGCAAGGCTATTCCGGCGATGGAGGCGCGGCCACGTCGGCGAAAATGATGGCCCCCTTCGGCGTCGCACTCGATTCGTCGGGCAATCTCTACATCGCGGATTTTTACGGCTGGATCCGCGAAGTCTCTGCCTCGACGGGCGTGATCTCCACCATCGCCGGCAACGGCAGCGTCGGCTACTCGGGCGACGGAGGCCCCGCGACCGCGGCGCAATTCTACTATCCGGTCAGCGTGGCCGTGGACATCTTCGGCAACGTCTACGTCGCCGATTCGAATAACGGCGCGGTGCGCATGATCTCCAACGGAATCATCTCTACCGTCGGCGGCAACGGAACGCTCAGCTACACGGGCGACGGTGGCCTCGCCACCTTCGCGCAGTTCAGCCAGATCTCGGGCATCGCGGTGGACGCGCAAAGCAACGTGTATGTCGCCGATACCGGCAACCAGGCCATCCGCCTGTTCCCAGTCGGCGGCGTCGTCACCACCATCGCCGGCAACAGCACCCAAGGCTACACAGGTGACGGCGGCCCGGCCACGCTGGCGGAGATGAACAACCCCAAAGCAGTAGCTGTCACGCCCTCCGGCAACGTCTATTTCGCCGATAGCGCCAACAACTCCGTCCGCCTGCTGACGCGCCAGTAAAACGAGCATCGCAACTTCCGGGCCACCATCTGATTTTCCAGCCCGTCGGCGCATGCCAGCCACCCGCGCTCGCCGCGCCAGAAGCGCCTGGCTGCGTGCCCGATGCGCCAGCGATTCCAGTCTCTCACGCTCTTCTCCGGTGATGATCAGCGGCTTCTTGGGTCGGCCAGTGCACGTCTTAATATCTCCCTAAATCACAGACGAACCCCGGGCCTGACTTTGTTAACTTGCTTCTGGGACAGGAGACTAGATTTCCGGATAAAACTCGAAAAACGCGTCCAGCGACTGTTCGAGTTGCTGGCGTATCTCCTTCTCTCCACCGTCAATCAAGTGCATGGTAACGTGCGCCGTCTTGCCGTTTTTCAGCTTGATCTCGGCCTCGCCGACGTTTTCAATTTCATCGGCTGGCAGCAATCGCATGCCGTAGATCAGCGCCAGTTTCGCCATGACTACTGCTTGACGAGAACGTAGGTCAGTTCGAAATCCCCTTGCGGAGCCGAAATGCCCTGCACGTCGGTAAGCGTCTTCCCGTCGTCGGAAAGCGTCCACTTATCCGTCAGCTTTATGTCCGAGCCGCCAAAATTCGCATTGCTGGTGATCACCAGGACCTTGCCGTCCCATGCGGCTTTACTCTTCACGTCGTTGCCCATCAAGCTGTTGGTGGTTTCCGTGCCGTCGGTGGAATACTTCATCGTCATGTTGGTATCCCCTTGCGCACCGCTTCTCGCCTCCTCGACGGAGAGAGCTGGATCTTTGTGGTCGATCTTGCGCGTCAGCGACGTCGGCGGGGGCATGGGACCGAAGTTGCTCTTGTCGGCATCCATCTTCCAGCTGCCGGAAAAATCGGGTTTGTCAGCGGCCATGGCCATTCCTGCGGCCGCCGCGATCACGAACAGGGTGCTCATCAGCTTTTTCATACGTTTTTACCTCGGGGAATTTATTGCTTATCGAAAACCAGCGTTAGATCGAACTCGCCTTGCGGAGCCGTTATATGGTTGTTGATCGTCAGCATCTTGCCATCGAGCGACAGGCTCCATACCTCGTGAAACTTAAGCTCGGTGCCCTGAAAGTCCCGAACGCTATCGACCACCAGTTTGTCGCCATCCCACTTCGCGGACCCTTTCGATGGAGGATTCGAGTTCTCGGCCTGCTTGCCGTCGGTCGTGTATTTGATCTCCGTCGTCACCTCGCCCTGCGCACCTTTCTGATGGGTCGTGTATTGGATCGCCCCATCGCTTTGCTTGATGGAACGGGTCATGACCTCAGGCGGCGGGACGGGTCCGTAATCGGATTTGGAAAGGTTGAGCTTCCACTCGCCGCTGAAATCCGGCGCGGCCTGGGCCCCGGCGGCGAGAAATGTCATGGCGAAGACGGCGGCAATGGTGAAACGCTTTTTCATCGTGAACAGTCCTTAGAATTGTAATGCGCGAAACGTTCTAAAAGTATACCAGGACTAAATTTTTTTAGTAACGGGGGGGCTTGACAAAGCTAGGACTCTCATTAGAATAGGGATAATCTGCTTCTATGCCGGGTTGCGAACACCAACGCACTGAACTCTTGATGCGCCGTGACGGGATCGATTATATGCGATGCCTGGACTGCGACCAGGTCTTCGAGGCCGAAGACCTCGAGCAGCTTCCGGCCTACGACGACGATCTCATCGAAGAAGAAGCGCCTCGGCGGAAACGGGCGTCTTAACCGTCCGATTCCCCCACTTTGCCGCGAACGATAACTCCATCAGGAAGTTCACGATCGTAATCGCTGGGACCAGCGCCATCAACGGGGTCAGAATCGCCGTCCAGGGTTTTTCTCTCACCATGGCACCTCCGATCGCGCATACCGCCTTGGTCAACTTCCAGACATCGCCCGAAACCCCCGCCGCCACGCTGCGGCCGTGTTTCATGCCTTCCAGAAATTCTGCGGCCGTTCGGGCGCCTGAAACCGTGGTGTAAGTCAAACCGAGCGACGCCAGTGTGTGGGCATCGCTGCCGGCCATGGGAACGCGGCCGTTGCGTTCGGCAAACTCCGCGGCGTAGCGATTTGCCACTTCCAGCATCTGGCCGTTGCGGGTCTCCACCGCCGGGAACTTGGTGGCGAAATCTTCGAAATCGGCCTCTGTTCTTGGTCCTGTCAGGCTCGAAAAGACGTGATTGATGCTAAACAGCAGCCGTTTTTCGTTCAAGAAATGCAATGAGACGGGGCAAATCGTCGCGGCGGAGCTGCAAATCGGCATGATCCCGCTCCTCGATTCCGTAAACGCCCATGTGCAGATGCGTGCCGTGCTCGGTGGTGCAGCTCACTTCTTCACTCAGAAAAAAATCGGGGTGATGGCGCAAAGATTCCACCGCTTCGATGGAATCGTGATCGGTCACCGTGACCAGGTCCATCCCGCGCCGTTTCAGCGTTTCGTAGACTTCGCGCGGGTCGTTGTAGCTTTCACGGCAAATCCGCCTCATAACCGGCACGGTACACATGCCAGAGTGATGGGTGTGAACATGCAAGTCGCACTTCATGCCCCATTGTTGTCCAGGCAAATGTTACAAAACGGCAGCAGGCAAAAAAACATTTGTTACATAAGTTGTTTTTTTGCTCGATGGGACGCCAGAAGGCCTGCCGCCCCCTCTTTGCCTAGGTATTTTTCCAGTTGCGGGCGGCTCATCTTCATCAGATCGACGACCACCAGACCGT
The DNA here is from genome assembly GCA_963749245.1 of Bryobacterales bacterium. GTDB lineage: Bacteria > Acidobacteriota > Terriglobia > Bryobacterales > Bryobacteraceae > Palsa-187. The sequence goes on along the minus strand of CAVVNE010000044.1, from coordinate 9,341 downwards.
CCACGACATCGGAAAACGCGCTATCAACGTTGAACGCGAGCATCTCGCCGCCGCAATTCAGATATTGGCGCAGCAGCACAGGGACGCCTTTCCCGTCGGGCTCCAGATCGGCGACGGCGTCGGAAAGCTCCTCGACATTGTCCAGCAGATGGGCCAGCACACGGGGATCGCATCCGCGCAGGCGGGGCGCGCGGAACCTCCGGCGCGGCTCCACGTAGCGCGCCAGGTCGCCGTTGCCGCAGCGCTCCTGCAAGTAGGCGACGATCAGCGCACGGGATGCCTCGCTGTACTCGCGGCTGATACTCACCGGTCCGAACAGTATCCGGTAGCGGGGATTCCTGGCGACGTAGCGCCCGATGCCCTTCCACAGCAGCAGCAGCGCGGCAAAACTTTTCTGATATTCGATGCGCACGAAGGACCGGCCAAGTTCGAGCGCGGGGCTCATGCTTTCGAGCAGCCCATCGCGGAACCGGAACAAGGTGCTGGTATAAAGCTCCGGTACCACGTCGGTTCCGGCCAGCCTGTAAGCGCCCGCGATCTCGTTGCTATCGGTATTCCAAAGGAAAAGATGCTGATAATCGCGATCGAAGCGGTCCAGATCGAGGGACCGGCCGGTGCCCTCGCCGGCCTGGCGGAATGTGATCTCGCGCAGTCGCCCGATTTCGCGGAGCGTGTTCGGAATCTGGTCTGCGCTGGCGGAATACACCTCGTATCCGCCGCTTTCGACCAGTTTGCATTCGACGGGCAGTCCATCAATCTCATCGCGCAGCGACAATGCCCGCACCGGTGGAATCACGGCCGCTGGTTTCAATCCAACGCGCCAGGCCTTCTTCGGCACGCGCCGCCCGATGTCGAGAAGGTGAGTTCGCTGGCGCAGATAATCGGTCGCCGCGCCTTCCCTCTGGAGCCGGATCAGGCTCTGCGGCTTGATCGGACGGCCGATAGAGATCCGGATTTTCCCGCCGCGCTTGTTGGCCAGCTCCCTCGGAAGCAGCATGGTGCGCAGACGCGGATGAACCAGTCCGGCCACTTGAAACATCGCGCTGTTCACGCCATGAAAGAACATAGGCAAAGCCGTCGCGCCGGCCATTTCAATGATCCGTGTCACTTTGTCGTCCCACTTCGAATCGGTGATTTCAAGCTGTGGCAGACGGAGCGAGGAAACCTCGCCGGCGGGGAATACGACCAGCATGCCGCCTTTTTTAACCCAATCGATACTCTGCCGTAACGATCGCCAGTTTTCCCTGGCCGCTCCGCCGAAGGTATTCACCGGAAAAACATATTCGCCCAAGCCGGGAACGTTGGAGAGCATGGAATTGGCCAGAAATTTGACGTCCGGACGAACGCGCAGCAGCAACGACCCGAGAATCACTCCTTCCACCATCCCGAACGGATGATTCGCCACCGCCACTACCGCACCGCGCCGGGGAACACGGTGCAGATCGCCGGGCGCGCATTCGCACTTTACACCGAGCCCTTCGAGAAGCTTTTCAAAAAGCTGCTGGCCGGTGGGCTGGAGAACGGCGTCGGTCCAGGCCACGTCCAGTTCTTCCGGCAATAGAAATTTTTCAAAACACCAGCCCGCCGCCGCGTGAATTTGGGCCTCTGCCAGTAGGGCGCGGGCGGCGTCCGATACCGGATGGGGAGTCGTCATGAGGAAATCCTCCATAAACAGAATAGGGCGACAATGTTTCGGACCGATGCCTACGAAGCAAACGTCCAATGACGGATTTGGAAACGCGAGGACCTCGTGAGATGCTCTAAATGGGGAATGAGATCCGCGTCTCAAAACAGACCGCTCCGCATCGTTTCGATCGGCGGCGGAAACGGCCTTTCGACGCTCTTGCGTGGGCTGAAGCGCTACGCGAAAGCGGGCGACGGAATTTTAGATATCACCGCGGTGGTGACCGTCACCGACGACGGAGGCAGTTCCGGGCGCCTGCGCCGCGATTTCGACGTTTTGCCGCCGGGCGACATCCGCAACTGCATGGTTGCGCTTTCCGAAGATGAAGCATTGCTGTCAAGGCTGTTTCAATTCCGTTTCTCCGGCGGCCGCGGGTTGAAGGGCCACAGCTTCGGCAACCTGTTCCTGACCGCGATGACGCACCTGACGGGGGATTTTAACCAGGCCGTTCGGTCTTCCGCCGAGGTGCTGGCCGTGCTGGGGAACATTTATCCGTCGACCGCGGCGAACGTCGTGATCGAAGCCACGCTCGCAAACGGCCGGAAGGTGGCGGGGGAAACCAGGATAAGCCGCAGCCGCTCGAGGATTGAGAAAGTCGAGATTCGGCCCCGGCGCCCGAAGCCCCTCGAGGAAACGCTGGAGGCGATCGCAAACGCTGACCTGATTACGCTAGGTCCGGGGTCTCTGTTCACCAGCGTGATTCCGAATTTGCTGGTCGACGGGATTCCGAAGGCCATCGCCCAGTCGCCGGCGCTGAAGGCCTATTTTGTGAACCTGATGTCGCAGCCCGGGGAGACGACCAATTTTCGCGCGTCCGATCACGTGGAGGCCATTCATCGCCACACCAAACGCCCCATTTTGGACGCCTGTGTTGTCAACACCAGCCCGATTCGCGGCAAGGTTCTGGACCGTTATCAGGCGAACGCCGCGCGGCCCGTGGAGAACGACATCGAAAATCTGGAAGGCATGGGGTTGAAGGTGATTGAGGCCGATCTCCTGCGTCTGTCCGGAAAACAAGTGCAGGAAAAAATCCGCCACGACAGCAGCGTGATCGGCGCGATCGCGTTCGACCTGGCGCGAAAAGGCTATAAAAGGAAGCTGAACAAAAAATGAATGATACCGTGGTTATTCTGGCCGCTGGACTGGGAACGCGGATGCGCTCCAAGCGTGCCAAAGTGCTGCATCGCGCCGGAGGTCTGGCGCTGGTAGAGCAAGTGGTGGAGGCGGCGCGGGCGCTGGCGCCGTACGGACGAATTTTCGTCGTGACCGGACACCAGGCTGAGTTGGTGGAGGCGCTGCTCCAGCCTCTGGGCGTCGGCTTCGTGCGCCAGCCGGAGCAGAAAGGCACCGGCCACGCGCTGGCGTCGTGCCGCGAAGCCGTTCCACACGACGGCCTGCTCACCGTCCTTTACGGCGACACGCCTCTATTGACCGCAGCCACACTGGGCCGCCTTCGCGATATGCAAACCGATTCCGGCGCGGCCGCGACGCTGATCACCACGACGCTCGAAGATCCGACCGGCTACGGAAGAATTCTCCAGAACGAGAGCGGCGATGTGATCGCCATTGTCGAAGAGAAGGCGTGTACGCCGGAACAGCGGAACATCAAGCTAATCAATTCAGGCATTTACTGCTTCCAGTCCGATCTGTTGTGGAAACACATCGGCGAGATCGAGCCCAATCCGGCATCGTGCGAACTGTACCTCACCGACATGGCGGAAATTCTCGCGCGCCACGGTCGCGCGGTGCGCCCGATGCATGTCGGCGACGCGACGGAACTGCTGGGCATCAACACGCGCGTGGAACTGGCCGCCGCCGACCGTGTCCTGCGCAGCCGCAAAAACGAGACGCTCATGTTGGCGGGCGTCACCATTGAGCGGCCGGAGACGGTCACCATCGACATGCATGTCCAGGCCGGAACGGACACGATCATCGAGCCGTTCGCGCGGCTTCTGGGCGCGACGACCGTCGGCGAGGACTGCCGCATCGGCGCCGGTGCGATTCTTGAGAACGCGATTCTCGCGGACGGCGTCTCCGTCGCCCCGTACACGCTGATCGCCGATTCGCGCATCGATACGGCCGCGCAGATAGGTCCGTTCGCGCGGCTCCGCATGGACGCGCATGTAGGGCGCGATGCGCGCGTCGGCAATTTCGTCGAGCTGAAAAAAACCCATTTCGGCGACGGCGCCAAGAGCCAGCACCTGGCCTATCTCGGCGATTCCGAGATCGGCGCGCGCACCAACATCGGCGCGGGCACCATCACCTGCAATTACGACGGCCGGAAGAAGCATCGCACGACGATCGGCGACGACGCGTTCGTCGGTAGCAATGCCACGCTGGTGGCGCCCGTTGAAATCGGCGAGAACAGCTACATCGCGGCGGGCAGCGTGATTACGCACGCGGTTCCGGCCGGGGCCCTGGCGCTGGGCCGCTCGCGGCAGGTGGTGAAGCCGGAGTGGGTGAAGCAGCGGCTGAAGAAGTCCTGACGGTTACTGTTTGGTCTTCTTCTGCGGGGGGCGGACGATGATCAATTCCGCTGTCTCGCCATCCTCGGTCGAAACGTAGCGGACAGTGACGCGGACCTTGGTCTTCAGCTTCCCCTCGTACTTGGTGTCCGGCGTCACCCGGAACACGCGCTTTTCCTTTTTTCCCAGCACGACGCGGGAAACCGTGATTTTTTCCATGGTGAAGTCGACCACGGTCCCGGCGAAAAACGTCTCCGGCTTCGGCTCTTCCGTTTTCTTTTCCTGAGCGTCCTGCGGACGCGCCATCGCGAAAAGCGGCGCCACCGCCAGCCACAGAGGAAGAACTGCAAAACCCAAAACGCGCGGCACTGTCATTAGAATACTTGAAGTCTCCTAAATCCGTGCCAGCTTGATAATGAAGCTTATTTCACATTCGCGGAGCCGCCATGCGTGAGCATGCGGCAGATCGGAACATCTTCGCTAATATCTTCCTACAGCACTAATACCGGATGATACAAATGCGGCAGCCGCGCTTCCCCGATCGCGATCAGGTCGCCTTCCGCGTTCAGCGCCTTGACGAATCGCGCACCGGTCTGCGGACGAAACGGGGAGACGCGAAAATCGCGGCCGTTGCGGATCTGCCCGGCCGTGACCGCATCGACCATTTCGCCGGGAAATTCGGGCAGCAGCTGCGAGGCGGGCACCAGCGCCTCGGCCAGCCGGCCTTCTTCGGCGAGCGCCGCTAGCTGTTCCAGCGTTCGCGCGGACTCGATTCTAAAATCCCCCGACGCGATTCTCCGCAGATCCTTCAAATAAGCGCCGCAACCAAGCGACTGGCCTGCGTCATGCGCAATGCTGCGCAGATAGGTCCCGGCGGAGCAGTGCACGCGCACGTCAGCCTCGCAACCTTCGAGCCATAAAATTTCCATCTGATAGACGTTGACCGGCGCCGCCTTCAGATCCACCGGCTGCCGCTTCCGCGCCAGCTCGTAGGCGGGTTTGCCGCCGATTTTTTTGGCCGAAACCGGCGGCGGAATCTGCGCGAACTCCCCGCGCGAGCGGTCCAGCGCCGCCTCCACCGCAGCGCGTTCCAGCGTAACGGCAACCTCGGGCGACGTCGGCTCGCCGTCGGCGTCATAGGAATCGGTCGAATAGCCGAAGTGAATCACACCCTCGTAAATCTTGTCGTTGCGCGTGTAAAACTGCGCCAGCCGGGTCGCCCGGCCGATCACCAGCGGCAGCACCCCTGTCGCCGAAGGATCCAGCGTCCCCAGGTGCCCCACCTTGCGCGTCCCGGCGAGGCGGCGCATCTTGTTGACCACGTCGTGCGAGGTCCAGCCGCGCGGCTTATCGACAATAATCACTCCATCCAAATTGAGCAAACTCCGTCATTCAAGTTAACCGAATGGAGGCGCTGTCGTCTACTTTATGCCTGGCAAGGATTTCGCTACGCCATTCGCGTTCTGCTAAAGAGGCCGCGCCGTGACGTCGATCGCGGTGCTTGCCCTGGCGCTGGGAATCGGGGCCAACACGGCCATCTTTTCGGTCGTGAACGCGCGTCCTGTTGCACCCCCTGCCGTATCGCGAGCCTGACCGGTTGGTAACTCGGTGCTTAGCCCGAGCTGCAATCCTGTCTCGCCCGCCGACTTTCTTGATGTGCGCGCAACAGGCGCATTCCTTCGAGCGCATGGGCGCGGCCGAGGTATGGAGCGCCAGCCTAACCGGGCGTGAAACCCCGGAGCAGATCCTCGGCTTGCATTTGAGCGACGGAGATGTTCCCGCTACTCGGCGTCGCGCCGATCCGCGGACGAACGTTCGATGGCAGCGATTTCGCCCCGGAAAAGAGCAGCGTCCTGGTGCTCGGCTACGCTCTGTGGCAGCGAAGCTTCGGTGGCGTCGGATAGCGCTATCGGCAAGAAGATCCTGCTCGACGGCGAGAGCTACACCGTGATCGGCGTGATGCCGCCGATCTTCTATTTCGCGCCGTTCTGGGTGACCAAGCCGAAATATGGGCTCCTCTCGATCTGTGGCGTTCCGGACGCAGGCGGCCAGTCCGGGAGCGGAGCACTCGCTGCGCGTGTTCGGCCGACTGGCCTCCGGCGCGACGCGCAACGCGCGCAGGCGGAAATCGATCAGATCTGCCGCAGTCTCGCCGCGGCGTATCCAGACACCAACGTCGGGATGCATTGGTGTGTCGAATCTCTGACCGAAAAAGCCGTCGGACGCGTGACGACCGCGCTCCAGGTACTGCTGGGAGCGGTCGGCATGGTGCTGCTGATCGCCTGCGCAAACGTCGCGAATCTGGCGCTGGCGCGCGCGACCGCGCGGCGGAAGGAGATTGCCGTGCGGCTGTCGCCTGGGCGCGCCCCGTTCGCGAATCGCCCGCCAGTTTCTTACCGAAAGCGTGGTGCTTTCGCTGACCGGCGGCGCGGCCGGTCTGCTCCTGGCCGTGTGGGGAACGCCGGGCGCCTGAAGACGATGCTTCATCAGCACCTGACAGGATCGGACACTGTCGCCATCGACCGCGCAGGTGCTGGCGTTTCACGCTGGCCCTCGCGACGATCACCGGAGTGCTGTTCGGAATCGCGCCGGCATGTTCGGCGTCGCGCGGCGACGTGAACGACGCGCTGAAAGACGGCGCGCGCGGATCCTCGGCGGGAGGCGGCGCCTTCGGAGGACTGCTAGTCGGCATCGGAGATCGCCATCGCGCTAGTGCTTCTCATCGGCGCCGGCCTGCTGCATGCGCAGCTTCTGCAAGCTTCGCGCGATTGACCCCGGCTTCGACGCGCACAACTTGCTGTCCATGACGATTTCCGTCGCGGGTCGGCCGGAATATGTCGGCGCAGCCCGCGAAAATCTGTATAAAGCATACTCGAACGGGTCGAAGCCGTGCCCGGCGTATGCCAGGCGAGCATGACCAATCACCTGCCCATCGGCAGGCGACGTCTGGCGCCTGCAGCGCACCGTCGAAGGACGTCCCTTCCGGCGCCCGGGCAAGGAAGCGGACCGCCGTCTATCGCGTCTCGCCGGCCCAATTACTTCGCCACCTTGCGCATCCCCTTCCGCAGCGGTCGCGACTTCAACGATCGCGACACGGAGAACGCGCCGCCCGTGATGATCGTCAATGAGACACTGGCCAGACGCGAATTCGCGCACGAAAATCCGCTGGGCAAGCGTATCGCTCTCGGCGACGGCGCGGGGCTCCGAAGTGGATGACCATTGTCGGCGTCGTCAAGGATGTGAAACAAGGAAGCTGGGCGAGCCGCCGGATGACGAAGTGTATATTCCCTTCCGGCAAAGCGGAGATTTCTTTTTCAGTGGAATCAGCGCGCATACCGTCCGTAATGACGCTGGTGGTGCGAACCGGTATCGACGCGGCGTCGGTCGCCCGCGCGGTGAAAAGCGCCGTTTGGAGCGTCGATCCGCAATTTGCCCCTCTCGCACGTCGAGACTCTGGAAAGCGCGATCGGCAATGCCACCTGGCAGTCGCGCTTTTCGCTGCTGCTGATTTCCATTTTCTCGGCCCTGGCGCTGGTCCTCGCCATGATTGGCATTTACGGCGTCATGGCGTATGAAGTGGCGCAGCGCACGCATGAAATCGGGATTCGCATGGCGCTCGGCGCGAGCCGCGGCGGCATCGCATCGCTGATCGCGCGGCAAAGTCTGCCGGTGGCGCTTGGCCGGAATCGCGGCCGGGCTCGGCGCGGCCGCGGCACTCGCGCGTCTGATGCGAAGCATGTTGTATGAGATCGATCCAGCCGATCCGGCGACATTCGCCGGCGTGGCCGTGCTCGTGCTGATCGTCGCGACGCTCGCGGCACTGGTCCCCGCGCGCCGCGCGATGCGCGTCGACCCAATGATCGCCCTGCGCTGCGTTATCCGAGATCAATCTGGGCCGCGACTGCGGGCGGTCTGATCGACTTACTGGAGGCTTGCCGTCGATTCATAGGCATATCGCCGAATTAGAATCCCCTCCAGTGGAAGAAGAAGTCCTCGGCAAAGCATACGACGGCCGCCTGATGCGGCGTCTGGTCCGGTATCTCCAACCGTATCGCGGCGCCGTGGCCGTGTCCCTGTTTTTTCTGCTGCTGCAATCCATCACCCAGGTCGCAGGACCGCTGCTCACCAAGCTCGCGATCGATAAGTATCTGGTCAAACCGGACTATCCCGTGCATTCGCCGATCGACCGCTGGCTGGCCGCCGGCGTCTGGACGGGCCTTGCGCAGATTTCCGCGCTGTACCTGGCCGCGCTGCTGACCGGTTTCGCCTGCGAGTTCGTCGAAACGTATTTGATGCAGCGCACAGGGCAGATGGCCATGTTCGATCTGCGCCGCGAATTGATGGAGCGGCTCCAAAAGCTCGACGTCGCCTATTTCGACCGCCATCCGGTGGGCCGCCTGATTACGCGCGTCACCACCGACGTCGACGCCTTGAACGAACTCTGGGCCTCCGGCCTGGTGACCATCCTGGGCGACGTTCTCGTCCTCGGCTTCGTCGTCATCGTGATGTTCCGGCTAAGCCCCGGCATGACCCTGCTGCTATTGGCCGTGCTGCCTCTGGTCGTGCTGGTGACCGCGGTGTTCCGCCGCACGGTACAGCAGAGTTATCGCCGCATCCGCGTCGCGGTGGCGCGCATCAACAGCCTACCTCCAGGAGCACGTCAACGGCATCGCCGTGCTGCAGCTTTTCAATCGCGAAGCGCGCAGCCGAGACGAATTCGAGCGCCATCAATCGCGACCACATGGAGGCGTTCAAGGACTCGATTCTCGCGTACGGCTGGTTCTATCCGGTGGTCGAATTTCTGGGCACGCTCTCGCTGGCCATGCTGCTCGCCTACGGTGGTTATCCGCATCCGCCGCGGCGTCTTATCGCTCGGCGTTCTCGTGGCGTTCTTCCAATATGGGCTGCGATTCTTCCGCCCCATTCAGGACCTCAGCGAAAAATACAACATCCTGCAATCGGCGATGGCCGCGAGCGAGCGCGTCTTTAAATTACTGGACACGCCCTCGCAAATCACATCGCCGGCCGCGCCGCGCGCCTTTCCCGATGGACCGGTCGCGATCGAGTTCGACCACGTATGGTTCGCCTACCGCGACGAAGACTGGGTCCTCCGCGACGTGAGTTTCCGCATCCAGCCGGGCGAAACCATCGCCGTCGTGGGCCATACCGGCGCGGGCAAAACGACGCTCACC
>CAVVNE010000043.1:0-6245 GCA_963749245.1 Bryobacterales bacterium | reverse complement strand
AACAACAAGGTCGGCAACATCCTGCCTGCCGCATCATGGGGGCCGACGTCCGTCTGGTAGAGGCCGGGTTCGGCATCGGCTTCAAGGACAGCTGGCAGCAGGCCCTGGACGACGTCCGGTCAGCAGGCGGCACCCCGTACGCGATTCCCGCCGGAGCCTCGGCATCCCTACGGCGGCCTCGGCTTCGCCAGCTGGGCCGTCGAGGTGCGGCAGCAGGAACGCGAGCTGGGCGCCTTCTTCGACACGATCGTGGTGTGCAGCGTCACCGGCAGCACCCAGGCGGGCATGATCGCCGGCTTCGCGGGCCAAGACCCGCCCCGCCGCGTGCTCGGCATCGACGCCTCGGCGAAGATAGCCGAGACCCGTGCCCAGGTGGCACAGATCGCCAGGAACACCGCCGAACTCATCGGCCTCGGCCGGGACCTGCGCGACGACGAGATCACCGTCCTGGAAGGCCAAGCAGTTTTTACGGCATTCCCGTCCGGTCCACCCTGGACGCCATCCGGCTCACCGGACGCCTCGAGGGCATGATCTTTGGAACCGAGTGCTTCCAGGTTGCCGAAGATATTGAAGAAGTACAGCTCCGGATCGCGGACGGGCCCTCGCCCTTTCTCGATCGACGCCAGAACCTCCTCCAGGCTGATGATCGTTTCGGCCTTCATGAAGCCGCTCTGACTCAAGCCGCTGGCGAGCAGCGCATCCGAAAGCCTTCTGCTCGCCGATCATCTCCTTCAAGGGCAGGCCTTTGCGGGGCCGGGGGATGAAGTGCCAGTCGAAGCGAGGCGAATCTTTGAAAGTCGAAAGTGATCTTCTGCTTCTGATCGGGAGTCAGCGACGACCAGAGGTTTTTGGCCGCGGCGGCCATCTCGCGGGTGGCCTTCGCGGCTGGTGCTTCGTGGGTATGCGGTCCTAGGCCGTCGTGGGCGGAGGCAAGAGTGGAATGACCGTAGATCATCCCGATCGATCTGGACTGCGCGAGCGAGCCGCTGGCGCTGGTGCTGGCGGTTCCTGGTGGAGAAGGTAGGTATTCGAACGTCCACTTCGCCGCCTACATCGCCGTCGGAGAATCCACCCGCGAGCCCGAACTTTACTACGCCAACAACATCGGCGGCTCTCTCTCTTTATTCGAAGCCATGGCTCGCTCTGGCGTAAAGCGCATCGTCTTCTCCTCCACCGCCGCCGTCTACGGCGAACCACGTCAAACCCCCATCCCCGAGGATTCTCCCTTCGCCCCCGTCAGCCCTTACGGCGAATCCAAGGCGATCGTCGAACGCATCCTGCTGGACCTGGACAAATACCGGGGCCTCCGCAGCGTCGTCCTCCGTTATTTCAACGCCTGCGGCGCCGAGCCCGAAGCCAACTTGGGCGAACTCCACGACCCCGAAACTCACCTCATCCCGCTCCTGTTCCGCGCTGCCATATCCGGCGACCCCATCCAGATCTTCGGCGACGACTATCCCACTCCCGACGGCACTTGCGTCCGCGACTACATTCACGTAGGCGACCTCGCTTCCGCGCATCTCGCCGCCCTCGATCATCTGCTGGCTGGCGGAGCATCCCAGCAATTCAACGTCGGCACCGGCTCCGGTAATACAGTGATGGAAGTCCTCCGCGCCGTCGAACAAATCAGCGGCCGCAAGGTCCCCTATAAAATCGCCCCGAGACGCGAAGGCGATTCCCCATCCCTGGTCGCCAACTCCGAAAGATTGAAATCTCAGCTAGGATGGATCCCCCACCGCAGCGACCTGCATCAAATCGTCCGCGACGCCTGGAATTTCTTTAAGGAAAATCGGGACTGACCACTCGGGTGGCGCGAGCTTCAGTTTGCAGCGCCGGCTTCAGCCGGCGTCCAAATCTGACATAATTCCTAAATCATGAACGAGCCCGCCCGCCTCCTCGGAGTCTTCTACGAACCCGGAAAAGTCTTCGCCGACGTCGCCGAGAACCGGCGCTGGGCCATCGCCCCCATCCTCGTCTCGATCCTCGTAGGGATCGCGCTCGTCTATTCCATCAGCACGCACATCGGATGGGAGCAAACCATCCGCCAGACCCTGGCGAACAATCCTCGCACCGCCGACCTGCCCGCCGATCAGCGCGAAAAAGCCATCGCCACCGGCACCAAGATCGCTTCTATCGGCGGATGGGCCGGCGCTATCGTGGGCGCGCCTCTTTCCGTCCTGATCATAGCCGGCGTGCTCACCGGCCTGTTTAACGGCCTGCTGGGCACCGAACTGAAGTTTGCCAAGATGTTCGCCATCACGGCCTACGCCATGCTGGTGCGGGCGCTGTTTACCGCGCTGCTGATCCTCATCGTTTATCTGAAGCCGCCCGAGGAGTTCAACATCCAGGTGAGCCCCTTCAGCCCAGCCGCCTACATGAATCGCCTCGACTACCCCAAGTGGCTCATGAGCCTCGCCGGCTCATTAGATCTGTTCACCATCTGGTCGATCGTTCTTCTAGCGATAGGATTTTCCGTCGCCGCAAAAAAACTATCCTTCACAAAATCTCTAACCGCCATCGCCATCCCCTGGCTCCTATGGGTAGTAGCCTCCATGGCACTCACGTCCTTCCAATGAAAATTTGCGGCAACTCGACAACCTCCCCCGTTCCACCCAATCCTTCTGGCTACTGGCTTCTGGCTACTGGCTACTTCTTCTCAACGCCGTCATCGGATCCACCATCGACGCTCTCCTAGCCGGAAAATAAGCCGCCGCCATCGCGACGATGGTCAACATCACCACCATCACCGCAAACGTCAGCGGATCCCCAGCCGAAACTCCATACAACAGCGAACCCAACAGCCGACCTGCAACCCAAGCCCCGATTGCGCCCACAACGACTCCCGCCAGCGCCAGCGTCATCGCCTGCCGCAGCACTCTGAACCGAACATGCCTTCCCGATGCTCCCAGCGCCATCCGGATCCCGATCTCCTGCGTCCTCTGGCTCACCGAATACGAAATCACTCCGTAAATCCCCAGCGACGCCAAAATCAACGCGATCGCCGCGAATCCTCCCAGCAACAGCACAATGAACCGACGTGGCGACACAGCTTTGTCGACCAATGTTTCCAAAGGTCGAAACTCATTCGCCGGAAGACCCGGATTCAAAGGCAGCAAAGCCGCTCTAACCGCTCTCGCCAGCGCTGCCGGATCGTTCTTCGCCCGCACCACAATATCCACCGACGCAAAATCCCCCGTCTGCCGAATCGGAAAATACAATTCCAGCCCCGAGTCTTTTTCGAGCGCCAGATGCCTCACATCCGCCACCACCCCCACCACCGTCACGGGATTGGGATTCAGGAGAATCTGCCCGATCGGGTCCTCTCCCGGCCACATCCTCCGCGCCATCGATTCGTTGACGATCGCCACCTGCGGCGCGCCCACCCGGTCATGCTCCGTGAAATCGCGCCCGGCCCGCAGCGGAATCCGCATCGCCTGAAAATACCCGTCGCTGATAATGCGAATGAACTCGTCAGGAAACTGTCCCGGAGGATAGGTCTGTCCCTTCGCCGGAACACTCCAGCTCCGGTTCTTTCCCAAAGGCAGAGCATCGGTCAGCCCCGCCGAATCCACGCCCGGAATCTCTCGTGTCCTGCGCAGGACTTCGTTGAAATATCCGATCACCTGGTCCGCGCCCTTGTAACTCCGCGGCGGATCCACCCGCAAGGTCGCCGCGCGCGCCGGCTGAAATCCCAGATCGACATCCAGCACCCGCACAAAGCTGCGAATCAGCAGCCCCGCGCCCACCAGCAGCACGCACGCCATCGCGACTTCGGAAACGACCAACAGGTTCCGAACCCAAGAACGCCCTTCGCTCGAGCCACGGCTCGAATCTTTCAAAGACTCATTCAGATCTCCTCGCGACTGCTGCACCGCCGGCACAATTCCAAACACCAGCCCGGTCAAAACCGCCGTCAGCAAAGTGAACACCATCGCTGTCCGATCCACCGTGATATATCTCATCAACGGAATACTCAAATTAGGCGCAGCCGCAAATGCTTTGGTCGCGATCGCCGCCAACGCCAACCCCAGCGCCGCGCCCAAAAGCGACAGCACCAGGCTCTCGGTCAGCATCTGCCGGATCAATCTCCCGCGGCTTGCTCCTAACGCCACGCGCACCGCAATTTCCTTCCGTCGCCCCGCCGCCCGCGCCAGCAATAAATTCGAAAGATTCGCGCAGACAATCAACATCACCACGCCCACCGCCACACCCAGCACGATGAGCGCCTTCCGCAGCCGCCCGCTTACCTGCTCTTGTAACGCTGTCAGCTGCGCGCCAAATCCATATCGTTCCGGATGTTCCTTTCGAATGGCGCTGATCAGAACATACATCTCCGCCTGCGCGCTCTCGATACTCACGCCTGGTTTCAATCGACCTATAATTGCGAGCGTATTCCCCCACCGGTCCGTCTCCTGTGTCAGCGGAAACGGCTCATACAAATCGATCCTCGAACTGGGCGAAAAAATCGACGAGAAATCGAACTCCCTCGGCATGACGCCAACCACCATCACAGGAGTGTCGTTCAAAATAATTGCCTGCCCGACAATCTTCGGATCGGAATGAAAGCGCCTCTCCCAAAAGTTCTCGCCCAGCAGCACCGCAGACCGTCCGTGCCACTTGCACTCTTCGTCGTTAAACAACCGCCCCAGCTTCGGCCTGACTCCCAGCACTTCGAAGAAATTCTGCGAAACCCGGACGCTCCCCAGCCTTTCCGGCTCCCCGCTCCCCGTCAACGCCTTGTCGCCTTCGCCAAAAAACGCGAAATAAGCGGCCATGTCTTCGAACGATTTGTTGGACTTCCGCAGGTCGTTAAAATTGCTGACCCGTGAACTAGCCCCCGACATCCCGTCCTCGCCCTCATTTTTGATCCACACCAGCCTCCCCGGATCGCGAAACGGCAGCGAGCGAATCAGCAGCGTATTCAAAACGCTGAAAATCGCCGTATTCGACCCGATCCCGACCCCCAGAATCAGAATCGCAATCACCGCAAACGCCGCATCCCTCTTGAGCGTCCGGAACGTGTAACGAAGATCGTTGCCCATGGAGTTGATACTGAGAATCCGGCCGCCGGTTAGCACTAATTCTCAGGAAAGATGAACCGAAAGGCATTCCAACAGCTAGCCGCGGTGCGCCTGCGCGAAGCCAAAGTCCTGCTTTCAGCAAATTGTCCCGACGGCGCCTACTACTTGGCCGGCTACGCGGTAGAATTTACGTTAAAGGCGTGTATCGCCAAGCAAACGGAACGGCATGACTTTCCCGACCTGGAGCGGGCCAGGGACAGCTACACCCACAACGCGAAGAAACTCATCGTAACCGCTGGTTTGGAATCGGCACTCGCGGACGCTGTGAGACAATCGGAGTTCGGCCGGCGCTGGAGGATCGTGACCCAATGGAACGAGGAAAGCCGATATAGCAGCCATTCCGCCCAGGAAGCCCAGGATCTAATCGAGGCAATCGAGAACCGGAGACACGGAATACTTCAATGGCTAAGAAAGCACTATTAGACGCGGATGTGAGGCTCGGAGACAAGATCTTGGAGTCGCTCGACGCCGCGAGATTTCCGATTTCGGTAGCCGTTTGGATTCTCACCGAAGAAGATGGTTGGGAGTTCGCGGTAGGAACCCCCCTTTACGATAAAGGAGGGCCGAGCGAGGCTTATAAAAGCCTGATTTCCGCTCTTCGTAAGGACGATCCCGAATCAATGGACTTTGAGGATGTTCGTTTGATGGGGAATCGCCATCCGTTCGTCCGTGAGCTTCGGCGTAGCTATCCCAAAGCGAAGCCAGGGAAACGAATCAGCGGCTATATTGGTGGAATCCGGCTCGACGACGCGGTTGTTTACCGGATTAAGTAGTCCCTTTCCATCCCCTTGCACGCTTTCGCCCGGTTCTGCGTCAAATAACTAGGTACAGGTGCGCATGGCGGAATGGACCCTCAAATACGCGGATGCACGCGGCGCGATTCACCAGCAGGTGGCCGAAGCCACTTCGGAAAAAGAACTGCGCGACCGCTTTTCCCAACAGGGTTTTTTGATCTATTCCATTAAGCCGAAGATGGAGGGCAAAGTCGCTCTCCGGCCCAGCGGGAAAAAGATCAACGTCGAGAAGTTTCTCATTTTCAATCAACAGTTTGTGACGCTGATCCGGGCCGGCCTGCCGATCCTCAAGGCCCTCGACCTGCTCGCCGACCGCCTCACCGATCCCAAACTTTCCAAATACATCAACGGCGTCCGCGAAGAGATCCGC
>CAVVNE010000042.1:0-23499 GCA_963749245.1 Bryobacterales bacterium | reverse complement strand
TGAGAACCGCCCTCCGCAAAAATGTCGAATGGGTGGAGGACGTCCTGGTCCACGTAGAACCCCATAGTTAACCCAAGTGGGCAGGACCACGCCCTGCCGCCAGCTCTCAGACGGCTTTGCGGGAGCGGTCGATTTCAGGCCAGTTCCAAACCTAGAATCGCGCGCAGAAGCCGCGAGATCGGCAACACCACACTGGGTTATTTCTTCTTCGCCGACAGCATCAGCTTAATCAACTGCTCCGTCACGTGCGGCTCCAGCCCCTCGGTGTGACCCTTCCCTTCCCGCACTACATCCGCCACAATGCGTCCGCCGGCGCAATGCGGATATTCAAAAACCTCGGCCGTCCCCGGACGCGGCAGCCTTCCCCATCCATCCGACCCGGGATCCTGACGCGTCGAATCGTATACGTAACCCGCCTTCGTGTCCACCAAGTCCGGCTTCTTCACCCGCGCCCCGCATCCCAGCTTCGCCGCCCATTCCGATGTCTCCGGCAGCCCCTTGCTGTCCATCTCGTTCTGCCCCGTCTCGTAGATGAACGAAAATTCGTTCTCTGGAAGCGCCCGCAGTTGAGCCGCGCCGCCCAATGCCGACGCCGTGCCGCGCCCACCCCCCTTGGCCTGCCCCTCCTTGGACGGTGTGGATGCAGCCGGAGCAGGCCCGCGCGCCGTCAAATTCGAGAAATTGCCGCGCCCCGGATTCGCCCCCAACCGTCCTCCCGACAGACTCAGCCATCCGTCGACTCTCTGTTTAAAGAAATCCGTGCGGATGATCCGGTTCGACGTCATTCCTCCCTGCGAATGCCCCACCAGCCAGAACGCCTTGATATTCTCCTTGCCGATCTGGTCGTAAACCAGGTTGACCACATTCTGGAGAAATTCATCGTCCACCGCCGACCAGGCCTTGGGCGGCGGAATTGCCGCGTTTGGAGTCGCCACCACCAGCCGGTACTTCTGTACAAAATCCATCAGCGGAAAGTAATGCCGCTGCCAGTTCCCGTACGATCCGAAGCCGTGCAGCGAAAGAATGAACGTCACCTTCTCGCCCTTCTTCAAATCGCACGGATAATCGAGGAAGAATTTGCGCCCGCTCTTCGGCTCTACCGCCGTTCCCGATTCAATCACCAGCGGACCGGGACAATTCGCGTCCGGGCAGTGCAGCGGAGGAGGCGTCTGACACGCGACTCCATCCAGTTCGATCGGCATCTTCTTTGCATACGCGGCAGCCATCGCCGCCAGTATCAACAGGGTTTTGGAAGGCTTCATAGAGAATCCACGTGGTTCTGACAACAATGAAGCCTATCACACCGGGCGCTAGAAAAAAGGGCCGCCTGGATTTCCCAGACGGCCCCAGCCTTTGTCAGGCAGCCTTAATTCGAATTAGGAAGTACGCGCGCGTGAACCGTGTCCACCGCGAACTGCCCATTGATCCCGTGGCAGGTAACGCAGCTCTCGCCGAGCGCCGTCGTATTCGCCAGCGCGTGCGAAGCCGTCGCCTTGTCGTCATGGCAGCCCTGGCAGGCAGCCGTGATCGGAGGCGTGGTCGGCGTGAACTCGCCCGGCGTGGCAATCGACGCCACCGCGCCGACGTTGTCCACTTCATACGAACTGCCCATGTGGCAGGTGTTGCAATCGCGCAGATCGCCCGGGAACAGAATGCTCTGGAAATTGGTCGTCCCCAGCGTGTACGGATTCGTCAAATTCGCCCCCCGGTGGATACTGTGGATCTGCGAGGCGAAGCTGACCGTGTCCTTCGACGTGCCGTCCGTCAGCGTCGGATTGTGGCAGATCACGCATTCCTGCGTGTTGCCGCGGCTGCCGCCGTGCACGATGCCCAGGTTCTGGTGGCAATTGCTGCAATTGGCCAGCGAAACCACCACACGCCTGGCTGCCACCGGGCTGCTGTCCACCGAGAAGTAAAATTCGTTCGGCAAAGCCATGTCCGTCGCGGTCTGCTGGTCGGTCGTACCCGCCAGCAACGTGACCGTATTGGCCGCTTCCAGCGAAATCGTATACGACCCGGTCGCACCCGCCGGAATCTTGTTGAACATCGTGTACGTGTAAATCCCGCTTGTCCCGCCGCTAAGGGTCGCGCCCGTCTGTGTCGCCGGCTTTTCAGAGATTCTGATTCCCGCCGCACCCGTACCGTAGTCGGTGTTACTCCCGCCGAGCACCATACTAAAGGTGGTCAGCTTGGTGATGTCTATCGGGTTCCCGGATTTGTCGGTCACCTGGAACTGCACCGTTGGAGCAGTGCCCGGCGTACCCGTGGCTTTCAACACCTTCAGCATGATCCCCGGCAGCGCGGTTGAGTTGTTCGGAACCGTGTGCGCGCCGGGAACCGAGGCGTCGAACTCCGTATGGACGGTCGACTGGTGGCACGTGCTGCACTGCGTGTCGTCGAACTGCGGCCCGCCGGCATGATTCACGCCCGTGGCGAAATTCACATTGTCATGGCAAGAACCGCAGGCCGCGGAGGAGGGCTGCGTCGCCCAGGAGTTGGATTGCGTCGGCCCCGCAGCATGGCACTTCGTGCAATTGCGGATATCCTGCGGGAACACAACCGTCGAAAAATCCTCGCGCGCCCCGCGATGCTCAACCCAGAACGGCGTGCCCGCGATCACGCTCGGCAGGCTCGACCCCATGTGAATCTTGTGGATGAATACTTTCATGTCCACCGTGTTCAACGAATCCGGATTCGTGCTCTGCGGCGTGTGGCACAGCACACAATAAGCGATCTCCGTCCGCGCCCCGCCATGCTCGCTCAACGGATTGTGGCACCCGTTGCAAGCCGCCTCACTCACCACGTCCCGAACCACTTTCACTGCCGACCCGTTCGGCACGAACGAATAAACGTTGTCCGAGGTATACGCCGTCGGGTACCCATACGCCGAAAGATTCCTCGACACCTGCACGCCGATGGAGTGCGTCGCCGTTGCATCGAACGTCGTCGGCGCTTTCGTCCCGAACGTGTACGTGTAAGTGCCGCTCGCCGCGTCCACCAGCGTATATGTCCCGCCCGTATCGGTCCCGGCCTGCGTCTGCGACGGATTATTGTTCACTGTCGCCTTATCCACCGTCGTCGTGTACGCGGTGTACTGCGTCTGTCCATTCGGAATGTAGGCCGCGACGAATGACAGCGAAACGGCTCCCGCCGTTAGCGCGCCTGTTCGATCCAACCCTGCGCCATTCGAGTCCGTCAGCGTGAACGTCGCTGTAATCGTGCCGTCTTTGGCAATCGTCGCGCTCTTGACCTTCACCAGAACGCCGGTGGTGAAAGAGTTAAATGAGGTTGCTGCCGCCGTCGCCTCCGGCCTGTAGTCTTTGTTCTGTCTGGCTGGCCGATCCTGGCCCCATGCCGTGGCGACGATCAAACTGGCGGCCAGCGCCAACGTGGCGCCGGAAAAAAATGTGTGAGTCTTCATGAAAACCCTCGCTCGGATCACAGATCCGTATAGGCAACATGCACTTCGCTCGCCAATGCTATCTTATTGTTCCCATTGAAGTTCCTTCCTCCTCGCGTTGCGTCAATTGCCGCACTCCGAAATAGCGCCGTGGGTGTTCACCCAATACTCCTGTATAATTTCGATCTATGACCACAGCGCGTTTCCTCTGCTTCCTGGCCCTCGCAGGCGCCGTTTCCGCGCAGACCTTTCAGGTAACGTCCAAACTGGGCCGAAAATTCTACTCCAAGCCCGACTCCAAAGGCGCCGTCGCCGAAGCCCGGAAGAATCTTGCCGCCGATCCGAAAAATCCCGCCCTGCTCCTCAAACTCGCACAGGCCCAGATCACCATTGCGCAGGACAAGGAAGCCGTCGTGACCTTGACCAAAGCCATCGCGATCTCTCCTCAGGACGGCAACCTCTATACCGAGCGAGGCCATCGCTATCTCCCCCTACGCGACTTCGTCAAGGCCCGCGCCGATCTCAATCGCGCCGCCGGACTGACTCCCAAGAACATGGCCGTCTGGTACCACCTCGGCCTGTCGCACTATTTCCTGGCCGAGTTCGCCGAGGCCGCCGACGCCTTTCAAAACGCCGTCGAAACCGCCCCCAGCACCGACGAGCGAATCAACGCCACCAACTGGTATTACGCCGCCCTCCGCCGCGCCGGAAAAACCGCCGAAGCCGCCAAGGCCCTCACCGCCATCCCTCCGGAAATGACCAACCAGGCCCCCCACACCCGCTTCTATCTGAACCTGGTGCGCTATTTCCAGGGCGCCATGCCCGAAGCGATGGCTCTCCCCGCCGAACCGTCCGCCGGCAACAAAGACGACGAAGTCGAGCTCCCCTTCGACACCGTCGGCTACGGCATCGGCAACTGGTATCTCTACAACGGACATCCCGAAAAAGCCCAGGAATATTTCCGTCGGGTTGTAAAGGGCCACGTCTGGCTCACCTGGGGTTTCATCGGCTCCGAACTGGAGTTGGCGCGCAAACACTAGGCGGGAGCCCTTGGTCGCCAGCAATCAAGCGTCGGGGACTGACACCTTTTTCGACCCACACCGTACGGACATCAGGAGACCTTTGTGTCGAAAAAGGCTGTCTGTCCCCTGCCTTCCACGGATTGAGGTCGCAGCGCTCATCGGACGGGTTTTCGTTCCTATCGTTGCCCCGCCGGGCGGGGGAACACTCGTGCGCGCGCCACCTTACGGCCTCCACCACTCCGCTACCGTATCCGCCGGCATCTTGCTCAAAATGTACTGCGCCATCTCCTTCAACCGCTCCGCGCTTCCCACAGGACCCGAGTAGCAGTGGCCCTTCGCCGCCCCGTAAACAAACGACCCCTCGTAGTGTGGATCCTTGGTCGTCTTCATCCACTCCTGCATCTTCCGGGTCGCATTATTCAAAAAGAAATTGTCCGCGTCCCCCACAAACACGTGCAGCTTATCGACGATCTTCGGCCCCAGCGTGTACCAGTTCTTTTCCATGTAGTACCGCAGGTCGTAATTCTCTTTCCAATAGTTCGCCACCTCCGGATGCATCTCGCCCGTGCGTTTGTCCCACATCGGCTTGAAATATCCGTCGTCGCCCAAAGGCCCGAACACCGCCGACCAGATATCCAACTGCTCCCCCGACCGCCCGTGCGTCCCGTTCACCAGCTCGAACCGGTTACGCTCCTCCGAAGTCTGCCGGATCTGCCCGTTAATCTCGCGGCTATTAATCGTAGGCACCTTGCGCCACTCAAATTCCTTGTAAAACGCGTTCTTGTCCTTGTAAATGTCGACGCCTTCGACGTCCGAAAAATCCACCGAATCCGGACAATACACCCACGTCCCTCCGAAAAAGTCCGGATGAAACAACTCCAGCGCCATCGCCTCCCACCCGCCCGTCGATCCTCCCGCCAGCAATCGCGCCCAAGGCTGCCGGATGACCCGGAAATCTCTTCTCAATCTCCGGAATCAGCTCCTGCATAATGGCATCGCCATACGGACCCAGATTCACCGAATTCACCGCGTAAGAATCGTCGAAATAAGGCGCCGGATGCTGGAACGTCACCACCAGCATGCGCGGAAAATTGTCCTTCACCCACTCGTTGGCGAACTCGCGCCCGGCCTGAAACCCCATCGGCGGAGCCGTCGAAAAATGCCCCTGCGAATACAGCACCGGATACGCGACGCTGGTCTTCGCATAATCCCGAGGCAGCAGCACCGTCGCGCCCAGATAAATCGGACGCCCCCAGAACTTGGTCAGCAGCGCGCTCTGAATCCGGAACCGCTTCACCCACTCCGTATCCGCCGGAAAAGGAATCGGCGGAATCACCTGGTCGCAGGCAATCGCAATCCGATAGCCCTTCGACGCATCCAGCGTCATCTTCTTCGGAACGCTGTAGAGGTTTCCAGGTGATCGGCTCCACCTCTGCCCTTCCCACCTATCGTCGTGCATCCAGACCGTGTGGCCGTCCGCCCGCTTGAACTCCGAATAGACGTTGATAAACGCCTGCACCTGATACTCGCCCGCCGGGATCTCAGAAAGGCTGATAACGGGACTCCCCAGGTCGGCCGCATCGATCACCGACGCCTGCCCGGGCGCGAGTTTCTCGATATCGCGCCCGAAAAATGGAATCCCGACGCGTCCCACTTGCAGGCGTGGCTCCCGATCCGTAGCCCGCGAAATCATCACGTACACGCGACCCGTAATCGGCCCCGCATTCGCGCTCTTAGGATAAGAAATGTCGAAATGAGTGTCCGCCGCAAGACACACCGACGCAGCAAGAAACAACGCCAACCGCATGGTCACTTATTATGAACGATCGCGCCGAACAACTGCCCGCCGTGATTCTTCCCGCTCCACGTCCCCGCGTACCGGTCGCGATACAGCACCACCCGAGCCGTATAACTCCCCATCCCCGGAATCGCCATATCGGTGACCTCGATCACCGGCGTATCGCCCGCCCACTTGATCGTCACCGGAATCGGCACCGGAATCTCATGCCCCTCCAGCTTCATCCGAGCCTGAAACATCCAGACATCCCCGCTCAGCTTGCTCACATGATCGATGGAATACCGCTCTTCCCCCGAAAGCTTGTCCTTCCCATCGAGCGTCGAGTGCCCCACCAGAACCGCCCCATTCATCATTTCCTCAAACTGACTCTCAGCACTCGGAACCGCCTTCTTCCCGCACCCCGCCAGCAAAAGAATCAAGGTGGCGCAAGCTTCAGCTTGCAGCGTCGGCTTCAGCCGGCGTCTTCTCATTTACTTCCCCTCCACCGCAAACGCCAGCAACACATTCCCCGGCAACCCACCCCAAGCCGCGTAGCCCGACGGCGCGAATAACATGTTCCCCGCAATCACCGGCCCCGGCCCATCCATCGACCCTCCTTTCGCCGTAATCCCGTTCACGGTCGTAAATTCCTTCGTAGTATCGAAATCCCAAATAATACGACCGTCGCCCGCCGCGTAAACCCGCAAATGACCATCCGCGCTCCCCGAAAACACCGCCCCAGGAATCGCCGTAATCGCCGCCGACTGCGCCGGACTGCAATTCAGCCTCTCCCCGCACTCGGGTGGCTTCGTTTCCCAAACTTTCTTCCCGGTCGCCACGTCGAACGCGAACAATCCTCCACCAGCCTTCGGATCGAGAATCCTCTTTCGCGGCGTCCCGACATATAAGAACCCAATATCCGACAACGCCGCATACATATTCTTCCCATCCGAAGCCGACCCCCACTGGATCCCTCCCAGCGCCGTCCCCTTCCCGATCTGCGCCCGCCACAAAATCTCGCCCTGGCGATCCGGATCCAGCGCATGAATGAACGCCGACTTCTGGCTCACCAGCAGCACCCGTTTTCCATTCGCGAGCTTCACCAGAATCGGCGACGCCCCGATATCGAAATCCGGCCCGATCTTTTCGCCCGGCCTGCATCCGTGCGTCAGCCCCTCGATGCAGCCCATATTGAAAACATCGTCTTCCGTCAACTGCTTCGCCCACACGATCCGCCCGTCTTTCATATCGAACGCGATCACCGCATCGCTGGTCTTGGTCGCCGGATCGCTGAAGTTGTCGCCAGTGCCCGCGTAAATTAAGCCCTTTCCCGCATCGATCGTCGGAGCCGACCAGATGCTCGCACCCGATGGCCCCCACGTCTTCGCGCCCGCCGGATTCGTGCCCGTCACATGCGCCTGTTCGGCGATCGTGTACGTCTTCCAGACCGGCTTTCCGGTCGATGCATCGAGCGCCACCAGCCCCCCTCGGCCCGAACAGCATTCGTACTTCGGACTCATCGACGGCCCTTCCTCGCCATCGGTCAAAGGCACATACAAGCGCCCGTCATAGAATACCGGCGCGCCGACAATCCTCGCCCGCGGCTGATCGTCGATATGCGTCTTCCACAGCAGCTCGCCGCTCGCGGCGTCCAGCGAATAAGCGTTCCCTCTCTGGTCTCCGAAAAATGCAACCTGCCTTGGCCCAACGCTTGCAATCGTAATCGCCGTCCGCACCGGCGCCTCCGCCTGAAACGTCCAATACTGGCAGCCGGTATTCGCATCCAGCGAATAAATGGAGCGATTCGCGCTCGGCACAAACACCCGCCCTCCCGTGACAACCGGCGGCCCATTGGACACGAACGTTCCCGGAAACGCGAACGTCCATTTCAATTTCAACTTCGGCACGTCGCCCGCAGTCAGCCCCGCGGGTTGATAACGTGAATTCGCGAGGTCCGCGCCCCACCCATTCCACTGCGGGCCGGACATCGAAAACGCCGCCGCCGCGCACATTTTCGCCTGACTAACGCCGGTTTTGCCGCCCAGAAACTCCGCGACGCTCGACTTCTCCTCGGCCGTCAACAGCGCTCCCTGGTCTTTCATGAGCCCCGATTCGAGCGAGCGCACAATATTCGCCGCCGTCATCTGCCTGAGAGCCGCCGCCGCGGGCGCGCGCGTCTCCGCCGACCGGTCGTGACACATGGCGCACCGCTGTTTATACACCGCAGCCCCATCCGGCGGCGCAAAGGCTACTAAGAACAAGAGTGTTGGAAGCAACATGGCTTCAGATAACATATCACTGACGGAACGCGGTGCGGCCGCAGAAAAGATTGGCTGCCCTCCTTGGCTGTGCGAGAAACACAGCAGGGGCAGGCTTCAGTCACGGCGGGTTTCGAGCGCGGTTTGAACGTACCGCAATCAATCGTCTCGACACACCAGCTTACCGCGCAGACGCGTCCGTGCCCCTTTTGATGTCTCTCCCTAAATGTCGAGTCGACTGCTCGAAGCGATAAGCACTTGGCGGGCAACATACCGGGCCAACTCGATGTCGAAACCAAGCAGGTCCGCCTCCTTTGAGAACGGCAGCAGCAGCTCCGTGTTGGCGGGTCCTCCATCTCCCCTTGCGTGAACTATCTTGCAGCGGATGTCATAGATTCGATCTGCCACGTCGTTACGGAGGTCGGCGTCGATGTTGCCTAGCTGGATCTTCTTGGAGCTCACAGCCTTCCAATCCGATTCGGTCGCATAGAACTTACGGAGAAGCTCATCCGATGCCACATATTCACGTAAGTCCGCGGCCCCCACGCAGTGGAGAATCGTCGCCCTAAGTTGTTCGAGCTCCTTTCCAAATCCGCCAGACCTTCCCGTCTGGACAGCAGATAACAGACGGCCGATGTCGTTGTCGTCTTGGACGCTGAACCCAGGGTTCTTCAACAGAGTCCGAAGCTGCTTAATCGCCTCGCCACGAGAGTACACCGGGAAGTAGAATTCAATAGCTTGATAGAAGGCTAGGAATTGCAAAAGCGGCATATCGACAGCACCACGCCCATACCAATACAAGGATGCGGGCTGCCGGTCGTAACTGTACTCCGGGAATTGCAACGGCTTGCGGTTGAGATCATCGGACCGGGCATTTGGGGCCTTCACACCCCGTAGGAGCCTAGACAGGCCAAGGCCGATGCTAAAGCGAACGTCGATCTCGAAGAAAAGCGAATCCGCGACCTTTTCGAGCATCTCCGCAGCTTGAGCATAACTGTTGAAAGGGGTCCGTTCGATGGTCAACCAAGCAGGGGAGACTAGTTTAACGAAGGCTCCCAGCCTTTGGGGCGAAAGTCGTAGCTGCGCCCGCTGTCCCGAGGCATCACCACGATCCATCTCGATAAAGGATTCGGCCTTCGGTGTGGTACCCCGAGACGCGCCGAACAGTCGCTGACCTATCAGCCAGCCCGAGCGGGCTAGGTCAATTAGGGCCGCTTCGATAAAGCCATCTTCAGGCGAGCAGATCGCCCAATAGCCTGGAAGAAAGGAATATCGTTCGAATGGAACGCTAAGAAGATCTCTCGCACGCTCCTCGCCCTTTATGCAGCACCAACGCTTGGCATCCCCGCTAGGGAAAGACACATGCAGGCCGTCCGGCGGGTACTCTTGAACCGCGATGTTCGCTTTGGAGCAACGTTCTCGAAGCTCCGAATGCGCGATTCCCCAGCTGGAGGGCTCTGAGCTTGGCTGTGCCTGGGACAAATCTCCAGGGTCAAGATCGCTAAGCGGTTCCGCCGGTGATGGCTGCACAAGCTCCCTCGATTGAGTATACTCGGACCCCAGCCGCTCGTTCCTACAGCGCGACCTTCCGGGACCGGTATCTTCGGGGAAAATTGAATCCTTACTTCAACCCCGCCGACCTCAGAATCCCCCCGCTACCACCCCTACCGCTTTATGCTCGGCATCCACCTGATAATTCAGCTCGCGCATCTTCGCGTTCGTGAACTTCCCGAAAGCTCGTCCAGCGCGGCGCGCACTTCGGGCCTTTGGTCCAAAAGATCCCCTCGAGCGACAATGGAAACCTCATAGGGCGGAAACGCGTGCTTGTCGTCTTCCAGCACCTGCAAATCCAGTTTCGACAGCATGCCATCGGTCGCGCTCGCCGCGATCATGTCTACTTGCCCCTGCTGGATCGCCTGATACAGCAATCCCAAATCCATCGTTTTCGGGGAACCGTTGAACCGCATCCCATAAACGGATTTCAGCGCCGCCAGGCCGTCGGCTCGCTGCTCGAATTCGTAGCCGACTCCTAACGTCCAGGGAATCCGCGCGGCCTCGGACAGCGTTCTTAACCCCGTGCTCTTGCGCACCACCATCGCGAAGCTGTTATCGATTCCCAGAGGAGGCAGCCAGGCCAGTTGAAACCGGCGCGCATACTCGGCCCGCAAATCCGTCCCCACGGGTGCCTTCAGGACCATCGCTAGAGCTGTCCCGCTGTACTCGGGATACATGTCGATTTCCCGGTTCAGCAGCGCCTGCTGAGCCAGCAATGTGCCTCCCAGATTCAGACTTCTCGCAACCTTCTCGTGCAGACGGTATTCCAGATGCTGCGCGATGATCTCGCCCAGCACCACCTGCTCGGTAAAGTTCTTCGAGCCGACCCGGATCACATGCGTTGTCGGGCCGCACGAGGCAAGAAGAACGATCAGCCCGGCGACAATTTTCGTTCGATCCATCCCAATCCCCCGTCCGCCAGTAAGGCCATGCACGCCGCCGGAACCGCTCCGGCCAGTATCTGCGTCGTATCCACGGTCGCCACGCCTCGAAAAATGAAGACTCCCAATCCTCCTCCGCCGATGGCCGCGGCGATGGTCGCCGTGCCGATCGTGGTGACTGTCGCCACGCGAATTCCAGCCAGAATTGTCTGCGCCGCCAGCGGCAACTGCACTTGTCTTCAGCAATTGGCCGTCGGTCATCCCCATCGCGATCGCCGATTCGCAGACGGCCCGGTCGACATTCACGATGCCAACGAACGTATTGCGCAAAATCGGCAGGAGTGCGTACAAAACCAGCGCGACGATGACCGTCCGCTTCCCGATCCCTCCGATAAACGGAATCGGAATCAGGAATCCGAAGAGGGCCAGGCTCGGGATGGTCTGCATCACGCTGGCGAAGCCGAGCATCCATCGGCGGGCGCCTTCGTGCCGAGTCAGGAAAATCCCCGCTGGAACGCCGATCGCAATCGCCAGAGCCATCGCGATCCCGACCAGCATCAGATGCTCACCGGTTAATTCCAGCAGGTCGTTAAGCATAAGTCCTCAGGAACGCCCTCGCCTCCGCTGTATCCGCGGAACTGAAGTTCTTCGGCTGGCGCAATCCAGTCGATCTTGCCGTTCGCGAGCAAAATAATCCGAGTGCCGATTCGCATCGCTTCACGAATATCGTGCGTAACGAAAATCGACGTAGTGTTCAAATCGCGGCGCAGCTTCAGGAACTGGTCCTGCAAATCGAGACGTGTGACCGGATCGAGCGCACCGAACGGCTCGTCGAGCAGCAACAAAGGAGGCTCCGCCGCGAGCGCTCTCGCCACTCCCGCGCGCTGTCTCTGGCCGCCGGACAACTGCCGCGGATACCGATTGCGATATTCCGAAGCCGGCAGCCCGACCATATCGAGCAGCAGGTTGACGCGCCGATCGATACCCTCCTTCTTCTCGAGCGTAGGAACCAATCCAACGTTGCGGGCGATCGTGAAGTGAGGAAACAAGCCGACCTCTTGAATCACGTAGCCGATGTGGCGCTTCAGCCGGATCGGGTCCCACTCCCGAGTGCTGCGGCCATCGACGAACACCTTGCCCCCCGTAGGAAACAGCATCCCGTTGGTCATTTTCGAGCGCCGTCGTTTTGCCCGACCCGCTGCGGCCCAGCAGCACCAGAGTCTCGCCTGCCTCGACCGCAAAGCTTACGCCCGACAAAACCGGCCGGCCTGCGATCTCATACGACACATCCTGAAATTCGACGAGTGGCATTTTCTGAATCGTTTTATGCGCGCATCGAATCCGGTAGCATAGCACTATGCTCGCAGAACGGTTGACCGAAGCGCGCAGGCAAACGGATTCGCTTTTTGAAATCCTGAAGCCGGAGGCGATCTATGACCGGCCGGTCGCCGAGCGTCACCGGCTGATCTTCTATCTGGGTCATCTGGAAGCCTTTGACGGCAATCTGCTGCGCGGAGGACCGGAGTCCGAGTTCGATAAACTGTTTGCCTTTGGCATCGACCCGATCGGCGAAGGTCTGCCTACCGATCAGCCGCGGGACTGGCCGTCGGTAGGCGAAATTCAAGACTACAACCGGAAAATCCGGGCCTCGGTCGACCGGATGGCGGAAGATGAACTCCTTTGGAATGTTGCCATTGAGCATCGCCTGATGCATGCGGAAACTTTAGCTTACCTGCTGCATCAACTCCCTGTGGAGCAAAAGCATTTTCAGCCGCAAGAACAGGTTCCGTCAGCGCGCGCCGAGGCGGGGATGGTGAAAATTCCGGCCGGTAGTGTAGTTTTGGGGCGCTCCGAGGGATTTGGATGGGACAACGAGTTCGACGCCCACTCTGTCGATGTGGCGGAGTTTGAAATCGACCGCTATAAGGTCACCAACGGCGACTATTTGAAGTTTGTGCAGGATGGCGGCGCGCGTCCGGTTTTTTGGAAAGACGAAAAAACCTATCGCACGATGTTTGCGGAAACTCCCATGCCTCTCGACTGGCCGGTTTATGTGAGTCATGCCGAGGCGACGGCGTATGCGAAATGGATGGGCAAATCGCTGCCGACCGAGGCGGAATGGCAGCTTGCGGCGGAGGGTTCGCGGCCGGGAAATGCCGGTTTCGTTCGATGGGACCCGGTGCCGGTGTCGGCCGATCCGGGAATGACCGGCAACGGATGGGAGTGGACCTCCAGCCTGTTTCAGCCGTTTCCGGGATTCAAGGCATTTCCGTTTTATCCGGGTTATTCGGCCAACTTTTTCGACGGTCAACATTACGTGATGAAAGGCGGGTCGGCGCGGACGGCGGAGTGTTTATTGCGGCCGTCGTTCCGGAACTGGTTCCAGCCGAACTATCCATACGCTTATTGCGGATTTCGCTGCGTGACACGATGATTGCCACCAGCAGCGTGTTTGCCGACGAGGTGTGCGCCGGGCTCGGGAAGCCTCAGAAGGAACTGCCGTCGAAATATCTCTACGACGCGGTGGGGTCGCGGTTGTTCGAGGTGATCACCGTGCTGCCGGAATACGGCGTGACGCGGGCCGAGGACCGGATTCTGGAGCGGCATGCGCGCGATATCGCCGCCTGGGTCCCGAACGGGATCGCGATCGCGGAGCTGGGCAGCGGCAGCGGCATCAAGACGCGGCGCATTTTGAGCGCGCTTTCGCGGGAACATCACACGCGGTATTTCCCCATCGAAATTTCGGCCACGGCGCTGGCCGCCTGCGAGCGCGAGGTGAGCGACATCGGCATGGTCAGCGTGGTGGGCATTGAGCGGGAATATCTGGACGGGCTGCTGGAAGTCGCGGCGCGGCGCAGGAGCGGGGAGCGTTTGCTGGTTCTATTCCTGGGGAGCACGATCGGGAATTTCGAGCCGGAGGCGGCGATCGGGTTCCTGCGAAAAATACGCTCGATGCTGGAGCCCGGTGATTTTTTACTGCTGGGAACCGATTTAATGAAGCCCGTCCGCGTGCTTCTGGATGCGTATGACGATGCAGTGGGCGTGACCGCTGCGTTTAATCTCAATTTGCTGGCGCGGATCAACCGCGAATTGGGCGGACATTTCGTGTTGTCACAATTCGAGCATGTGGCGCGGTTCAATGAATCGGCCCGGAGCATCGAGATGCATTTGCGCTCGCGGCAGGCACAGAGGGTCTTTATCGAAGCCGCGGGGATCGCGGTTGAATTTGACGAGGGGGAGACGATTTGGACGGAGAGCAGCCACAAATATCGTCTCCCGCAGATTGCAGGGATGGCGGCGGAGAGCGGATTCACGTGTCCGGCGCAGTGGATCGATTCGGAGTGGGGATTTGCCGAGAATTTGTGGACAGCGGCGTGACAAAAGCACGCCGGCTGCCGTGGGGGCGGGCGCCGCTACACTACGTTGTAATGCCATTGAATGCGTCAGCGTGGGGCGGGCTATCAGCCGGCAGCCGCCCTCCGGCCGGCTCTTGTTTGCAACATCGAAAAGCCTGCTGGAAGCAGGCTGCCGGCTGATAGCCCGCCCCACACGTGGCAGTTTTCGCACAGACTCCTGACGCATGGGGCTCGACCGACTTTTTCCCGTACCCGTGAAGCTCGCGCCACCCGGAGGAGTTACGCGTTGCGCTTGCGAAGCCGCGCGGCGGCCAGGGTGGCGAGTCCGGCGCCTAGAATCATCGCAAAGGTCGACGGTTCAGGAACGGCGGACGTTTCGAAGCCGGTGACCAGACCGTAGCCGGCGTCGACGTTGCCGTTAGTATACACACGGCCGAAAAAGGTGTTGCCATTAAAATTGCCGCCGTTATTACCGTTGGTGTCGAAATAGATGGAGCCGCCGGCGGCGCCTGTTCCCGTCGCGAGGACGTCCAGCAAGAGGTTGGCGCCGGGCCCGGGCGTGTAGGTAAACGGAGTGGAGAAGAGGATGGTGAGGGTATCGCCGAAGGCCCAGGCCTGCGCCAGGCTGCCGCTGAACACCTGCGTGTTATCTCCGCCGATGTTGTTGGCATAAGTGCCGCTCAGCGTGTTCCAGTCGGCCGATGTGGTGGATAGGGAGATGGTGAACGTACCGGTGTTCATGGCCGTCGCGCCGAAGTCGAGTTGGGTGTTATAGAAATCCAGGCCGGTGATGGTCATCGGGCCGGTGAACAAGCTGCTGGTGTATACCTGCTGGTATTCCGTGCCGACTGAGTCGTAATTGCAGCCGAACGGGAAGCAGTTGCCGGTTCCGGAGTCTGCAGGCAGGCCGACGATGTATGCGGCCGCCGCCGGAGTGGCGGTTGCGAGGAACAGCAAGACAACTCCCAGGCAGAGGGCCTTGTCAAGGCCGGGAACATGGACACGCGTCATAGGCAAAAGGCTCCGTATGTTCACCTTGCGATAGCAAACTCAAAAATTTTACCACAGTTTTGCAGGAAAGCGCCAAAAAACCGGCGGTAAGGCATGACCTATGCCCACATCAGGCGAATTGGCACTGAGAATTAGGGCGAAATACTAAACACATTCGTAAGAAGGTGGTATTCCTTCGAAAACGAATGGGTTTCAAACTGGGGTATGCGAGGCATGGTCATTTGTCCGAGCGTGACGCTGCGCCAGCAGTTTGAAGAAGCAGCAGCGCCGTTTAACCTGGTCCTTGGCAAGCGCCTGGAGTCTTATCCCAGTCCGGAAACATTTGGGAGGCTGACCAGGGCTTGGGCTCCGGAAGTGATCTTCCTAAGCCTGGAAAATCACGAGGCCGCGACCGCGCTTTGCCGTCACATGGACGCGGAGTTTCCGGACCTGCAGCGAGTGGGGATCCACTCCTCGCCGGATCCGGCCACGTTCCGGCTGGCGCTGCGTCTGCACGTGCGGGAGCTGCTGGTGTCGCCCTTCCCGCAAGTGGAACTTGGGCAGGCGCTGAGCGATGTGGCCGGCCACCTGGAAAAACATCCGATCAACAGCGGATGTTCGGACCGGTTTTTCGCGTTCATGCCGGCCAAGGCGGGGGCGGGCGCTTCGACCATTGCGGCCAATCTTACCAGGGCCTTCGGGGCGATGCCGAAGATGAATGCGCTGCTGGCGGATTTCGACCTCCACTCCGGCATTGCCGGCTTTCTATTCAACACGGAGCACGAATTCTCGGTAGCGGAAGCAGCGGACAGAAGCAATGAACTGGACCTCGAATCCTGGACAAACATGGTAAAGCGGGTGGGCAACATCGATCTGCTGCTGTCGGGTGCGCCACGGCTGGCCAGCGACGCTCCCGACGCCAAGCTGGTCCTGCCGCTGCTGGATTTTATGCGGAAGAACTACGACGTGGTAACCGCGGATCTGGGGGCGACTTTCGACGATATGTCACTGACCGTGCTGCGGGAGGCGAGCCGCATTTTTCTGGTCACCACGCCGGAGCTTCCGTCTTTGCGGCTGGCGCGGCAAAAGGTCCAGCTACTGAAGCGGCTGGAGCTGGACGACCGGTCGTCCCTGCTGCTGAACCGGGTGACGAAGCGAATGGAGCTGGGAACCGGCGAGATCGAGAAAACGGTGGGGATGCCGGTGGCGGCGACGTTCTCGTCCGACTACGTGAGCGTTATGAAGTCGGTCCGCGACGCTCAGATGCCGGTCAACCTGGCAGCGAGTTTTCACGACTTCGCCGAGAAGTTGTCCCCCAAGCATCTGGAGGAAAAGAAACCCCGCTTCATCGAACGGTTCACGGTGGTGCCGATGCGGTACGGGTTCCGTTAACCGTGGCGCACGCACCCTCGAAAATAGCAGAGTTTGCGAAAAACTGGGGACTGCCTACTCTGTCCCAAGGCGCCCTGATCGCTCCGAGAAAACGCACTCCCCTTCGCCGCCGCGTGGACAGAGCGGGCTGTCCCCAATTTTTCGCCCCTCCACTCAGCCGGGTGTTTTCATGCCGATCGTTATGCGGCACGCAATGGAATGAAAACACTTTGGATGAGCGCTGCGACCTCAATCGGTGGTAGCCGGGGGACAGACAGCCTTTTTGCCGCGAAGGTTTTCTTGTTGTCCGCACTCTGAGGGGCGAAAAAGGTCAGTCCCCGATGCTTGATCATTGCCGACGAAGACCCAAGGATGTTTTCGAGGGTGCGTGCGCCACCTTCTTCAGCGGCGGAGCATCGTGTCCCAGGCGGTCATGACGTAGGTTAGCTGCGGGTTGGGTTGCTCCACACCCTGCGCGAACAGAATCCTGGAACCATCGTGGCTCACCGCCATTGGAACTTCGTCGCCCACAATGCCGTCGGGAACCCGGACGGTGAAGAGAGCCTCCGGAGGAGCCGCATGAATCGTGCCACCTTTCACCTCCACGCGAAGCGAATAGATCGTCGACCCGTTCAGATAGAGAATTTCCTTCCCGTCGCCGCGCCAGATGGGTCGGGCGCCGCCGGTGGAGGTAAGCTGGGTTCGGAATCCGGCGGAAGGAAACGGCTGCGCGAACATCTCCTGGTGGCGGTCGTTTTCGGCGGCCGCCGAGTAAACGACCCAGCGGCCGTCGGGCGAAAACCTTCCGTTTACCGTGTCCGCTACCTCCTGAGGCTTCGCGGCCTCCGGTGTACCGTCCAGACGAACGGCGAACAGTTTCACTCCTGATTTGTAAAGCAGCACTTTCCCGTCGGGTGAGACATCATGCAGGGTGCCCAGACCAGCGACCCGCGCCAGCTCCTTCCCAGCGCCGCCGTCCTCGGAACGCTCCAGCAAACGGGAAGCGCCTCCGTCCACCTGGCTGTACAGAATGTGCGATTTGTTTGGCATCCACAAGGGTGGCTTTGTGATCCAAGGCAAGGGAACGTACCCGCTATGGTTCACCTCGACAATACTGAAGCCGGAGTGGTCGGTGACCGTGTATGTCAGCACGTGCTTCTCGTCCGGCGCCAGTCGTAACACGATAGGAAGACAGGGCGGACCCGCGGTGCCGAGAACGTTGCCTCTGCGGTCAAACCACGTGAGTTGCGAGAGTCCGGCGCGCCCGGCGGTCCAAACCAGCACGCCGTTGCGCGAGACGGAGAAGCGAGCACTTCTAGTCTCGGGCATCGTCAACACGCCATCCACGACGCGCTCCGGCTCGCCCTCCAGCGTCGCTCCTCTGATATTCAACTTCTGGGCGTACAGCTTGTCATTCTGGACATATAGCAGCCGTCCGCCGAGGGCGGGAGAATAGTGACCGGCGGTCATGTTCCTTCGCAGGAGGCTGGGGGCTCTGGTGAACTTCCCCTTCTCGATCGTTGCCAGATACAGGCCCGTTTCCCCGCCGTCGCCCGCCCAGGCAAACAGGATGTTCTTCCCGTCCGGAAGGAACTCGGGATAGTAAAACCGGCCGTCCTTCAATCCCGGGATCTCCAGCCGGGCGGGAGCGCTCCCATCCGCCGGGATCAGGTACAGATAGCCCGGGGCGATTGCATAAATAGTCGATGCCAGGATTGAACCGTCCAGCCCCCAGGCATACCCCCGCGTGATGGGCATGTTTGGCCAGAGCATCGCCGGCGGGCCGTTCGGCAGCGGGAAACGAAAGAGTCCGGAATGGATTCTATACGCGGTTCGGGAGCCATCGGGCGACCATGCGGGTGCGTCGTCCAACGGACCCCCAGCGTACACCTGAGTCTCCTCCAGCGAATCCAGACGCCGCAGGAACAGCCCGCGTGAGTCGCGGTGCAGCACGGCTGAGCCATCGGGCGAGATGACGGCCTGTCCGATCGGTCCCAGCGAAGCGGTCACGCTCCGAACCGGCATGGGAGTTTCCCACGGCCTCCACCAACCGGCCAGCGCCAGCACGGCGAGAAGGAGGATCGCGATGGCGAACGGCAGCGGATTCGGCCGGCGCGGAGTTTCCGGGGCGACCTGCTGCTCGACCATTTCCGGTTCAACCGGAGGTGGTTCGACCTTCCCGATGAAGCGGTAGCCGCGGCGGGGGAGGGTTTCGATATAACGCGGTTCAATCGCGGATTCGCCCAGCGCGTCCCGTAATTTCTGGATGACGGCGTTGATGCTGTGGTCAAATTCGACCACGGTGTCGAGAGGCCAGAGCTTCTGGCGGATCTCCTCGCGCAAAACGACCTCGCCCGGATGGCGCAACAGCATCAGCAGGAGTTCGGATGTCTGCTGACCGATCCTGATTTTGGTTCCGTGCTTGCGCAGCTCTCCGGCGCGGGAATCGAGCTCGAATGGACCGAAGCGAATGTTCCGCTCCGGAGGAACCACTCGCAGAGCTGGGACATTTTCAGGCATTCAATACCAGCAAAAAGAAATTCCTTCGAGAATATCACAACAATAACTGCAAGTGGATCAGAAAGATACAGGATGAGATAAAAATGATGCAGAAATTGGATCGCGAGTATTCAGGTAGCCGCGCGTGACGGGCACAATCGCACTCACTCCGCCACTGCGGAAGGAGATCCTATGAGCACACGAATTGTACAATTTATGTTGGCAGGTTGTGGTCTGGTCCATGCGGCCACTTTGGTGGTGGGCCCTGGAAGCTGCCCGGACGCAGCCTACGCTACCATCGGGGCGGCTCTCACCGCGGCTGCGGCAGGCGACGAAATCGACATCTGTCCGGGCACGTATCCGGAACAACTCGTCATTATTAAACCCGTCACGCTGCGCGGTCTCAGCGTAAATGGGGTAAATCGGGTCTTGGTACAACCCACCACGATGTACAACGTCGGTACGTTTTCATTTCAGGCCGTGATCAGCGTGGTCAATACGCAAGGCGTCGTAATCGAGGGTCTGACCATCGACGCCAGCATGAATACGGTGAGCGGCTGCGCGGTGACGCTCTCCGGCATCCACTTTTACAACTCCTCGGGTGCTGCCGTGAACAATGCCATTTCCGGCACGCAGTTGCCGAATCCACTTAGCTGTACGACCTTGTTCCCCGGCAACGGATTCGGCGTGCAGGTGGACACGACCGCGGGCCAAACCGGTCCGTTTCCGGTTTCGGTCAGCGGCAACAGCATCCACGACTTCAATCGGGACGGAATTCTGGTGAATGGCGCGGGAATCACGGCGGACATCAGCGGAAATACGATTTCCGGAGTCGGGCCGAGTAGCGGGTATTTCCAGTTTGGAGTTTTTATCGCCCTGGGAGCGGTCGGCCACGTGACGCACAATACGATCACCCAGGGAAATTGCGGCAGCATTGCTTACCTGGCGTGCGTCGGACTGAGGAGCGAAGGAGTTGTTTTCAGAGCCGCGGGGGACGGATCCGCCGTCGATTCCAACTTCATTTCCAACGTCCAGAGTGGAATTTTCCTCAACGGAGCGAACAACGTCCAGATTACGAACAACGTCATCATGAACGTCGACGCGCTGGACGGGATCGATATTCAAGGGTCGGCCGCGGGCTATTTCACGAACAGCGTGATCTCGGGAAACACGATCTCGCATGTTTTCCCGATCAGCAATTACTCCAGCGTGAATTACGCCGGTTGTGGGATCAACGAATATTCGGGCACCGGCGTCGCGATGAATCTGATCCTGAACAACACGGTGACCGACGCGTATTGCGGCGTGGCGTACGTGACGGGGGATCAGGTGTACTCGGGTGTTTACATGAATACTCTGTATGCCACGCTGAACGAGGATCTTTATCCGACAGCGTTTCCGCCGGCGGTCGAGCCGTAGACTAAGAGCGGGGGCTTGACGCGGACTGTCATGATTCTGTTAAACTGACGGACTAACAGGTACATGCGGATCGACCTTAAGTCCCGGACCGGCAGAGCTTTAGTTGCCGGGGGCGCTGTCTTTCTGTCGAGCTGCGCGTTCACGCCGCGTCCGCAGCCGATGAGACAGTTTTTTCTACCGCCATCGCGCGCCATGGCGGAGCCCACTGAACCGGTGCTTGATCCGCCGTCGCCTCCAAGTGCCTATTACGGCAACGAGGTGCCGGCCGTGCGGCTGGAAGTTGCTCCCCTGCCCCGCCCCACCGATGCCGAGTTTCTGATCAAAAAGGCAGACGACAGCTTCGCGGAGGGCAAGAAGGCTCTGGAAGCGGGCGATGCGTCCGATGCGCGGATGGATTTCGACCACGCGGTAGAGGCCCTTATGTCGGCTCCGGAGAATCTGCCGGACAGGGCGCGGGTCGAAAAGCGCCTGGATGAGCTGATTGAGGCGATCTACCGCTATGACGCCGATCAGGCGGCGGCGGGCGATCCGGACAAGGTGGTCTACGACAAACGCCCGATGGACGGCATGGTGGAGCTGACGTTTTCCGCCACTTCGGACCCGGGGATGCGCAGCAAGTTGATGGACATGATCCGCTCCACGACGTCGCAACTGCCTTTGCAGCAGCATGATACGGTGATCGGGGCGGTCAATTTCTTCTCGAGCGAGCGTGGTAAGAAAATTATCGCGGCAGGGCTGAAAAGGCAGGGGCGTTACAGGACGCTGATCGAGAAGATTCTTGCCGAAGAAGGCGTTCCGCAGGAGTTGATGTTCCTGGCGCAGGCCGAATCGGGCTATTTGCCTCGGGCGATGTCGAACAAGATGTGCGTCGGGATCTGGCAGTTTTCTAAGGCCACCGGGCATGAGTATGGGCTGATGCAGACCGCGTCGACCGACGACCGCATGGACCCGGAAAAGGCGACGCGAGCGGCGGCGAGGCATCTGAAGGACCTGTACGAGCATTTCGGCGACTGGTACCTGGCAATGGCTGCCTACGATTGTGGTCCGGCGTGCGTGGACAAAGCCGTCATGCGGACGGGATATGCGGATTTCTTCGAGCTGAGGCGGCTGAATGCGCTGCCGAAGGAGACGGCCAACTATGTCCCGGTGATTCTGGCGATGACCATTATCGGCAAGAACGCGCCGGCCTACGGGCTGGATCAACTGGACCTGGAAGCGCCGCTGGAAACGGATTCGATCGAGATGGAAGCGCCGACGCACCTGGCGCTGATCGCGGACGCCATCGACCGGCCGCTGAGCGAGCTGAAGGAGTTGAACCCGGGGCTGCTGAAACCGGTGGCGCCGGCGGGGTTCACCATCCATGTGCCGAAGGGCACGGCGCCCGAGATAGAGACGGCGTTCGCCGTGGTTCCTCCGGACAAACGCGACTCGTGGCGGGTGCACCGGGTGAGTCCGGGCGATTCTTTCGCGGGGCTGGCTAAGCGCTATAGCGCGCAGACGTCGGTGGTGAGCGCGATGAATCACGAGGCGCTGCCGGAGGCGGGCGGGCTGGTGGCGATTCCGGTGGCGTATCCGGGGGACAGGAGCGCGGCGAGGCCGGCGGCCAGGAAGACAGCGGCGAGGCGCCATACGGGAGTGGCGCCGGTGAAGAAGCCGGCCGCGAAGGCGCCCGCCAAGTCGGCGCAGAAGAGTGCGACGAAGGCTCCGGTGCGTCACACGGCCGCGCTGCATGCGCCAAATAACTAGGCCGCTCCGAGCTTGTCTGCGCCCGCAGCACATTTTTCTTGCCTTAATTGGAAAACGAGATATTCTAATTTTGATTACGCTCTGGCGCCGCTTGGACGTGCGCCTCAGGAGGCAGATAAGAATGCTGAAGTATCGACTATCAGTCGACGATGACGAACTAGACGATTACGAGGAAGGGACGCAAATCAACGTGGACGACGATCTGGGCGATTACGGGATCGACGACGACGATGAAGAGACGCCCACCATCCCGATCCCCCCGCCGGTCACGGTGACGGAAACGATCGTGGTCGTGGAGGAGATACGCGAACCTCCGCCGGCGAAGAAGCCCGTGGCCAAGGCGGCGGCCAAGAAGGCTGCCCCGAAACCGGCCGCCAAGAAGGCCGCCCCGAAGAGGGCTGCTCCGAAGAAGGCGGCTGCTAAGAAAGCTGCTCCCAAGAAGGCGGCCGCGAAGAAAGCAGCCCCCAAGAAGGCCGCTGCTAAGAAGGCTGCTCCCAAAAAGGCGGCGAAAAAGGCTCCGGCGAAGAAGGTAGCGAAGAAGGCTGCTCCTAAAAAGGCTGCGCCAAAGAAGGTAGCGAAGAAGGCTGCTCCGAAGAAAGCCGCGCCGAAAAAGGCTGCCAAGAAGAAGGGCAAGAAGAAATAGTCGTCGCGTTCGTTCTCCCAAACAAAAAGGGGGCGAGCCCGAAGGCTCGCCCCTTTTTCCATTATTGAGGGTGCTTAGAAAGTGAAGCGGCCGGTGACTTCTATCACGCGTCCGGAGACCGACGCGCCCTGGAACGACCCGTAAATGCTGGTGGGCGGTCCAAGGGTGCCGGTGATCAGACCGAACGAGCCGGACGAAATGGAGCCGGACGGGTTGGCGAAGTTCGCGTGGTTGAGGACGTTGTAAGCCTGGAATCCAAAGGTGAACGTCGCTCTTTCCTTGATCCGGAAGTCGCGCGTGAGGTTGGTATCGATATCGAAGTAACCCGGTCCACGGAAGCTGTCCGGAGCAATGTTGCCCCAGTCCGACTGGAGGGCGGTGCCCACCTTGGAGCTGGGGTCGTAGGTGGCGAAGTCGGTTTTCGGAATACAGGGGCCGTTGATCGCGACCTTACCGCAGTTCGCGCCGGGGGCGGTGGAAACCAGCAGGTCGGCAATCACAGTAGGGAAGCTTTGCGCGGAGTTGATCTGCGCGGCCAGCTTGCTGTCGGACACGCTGAAGGGCGCGCCGCTATACAGGTAAA
>CAVVNE010000041.1:0-14295 GCA_963749245.1 Bryobacterales bacterium | reverse complement strand
CAAGCCACCCAGGAACCCATATACTGCTGGATTTCCGGTTTCGCCGCGCCAAAGGCTTCTGCCGCGTTGATCAGCCCCGGACTGTTCCAAGTGAATCTAACGATTCCAAGCCAGGTACCGAGCGGCGAAAACGCAATTGCGTGTGGTTTAGGCGCCACCGTGAATTCCGTCTTCTCTACTACCCCGTTTTTGCCGGGGCGATCATTACAATTCAGTAGCGCCGCTCAGTCAATCGCAACGGTAGGTTCATCTCGGGGAAAAAGGGGGCAGACGATTTTATTAGCGACCTTCGCATACTTCTCCGTTTAATGCTGAAAAAGACGTCTATCATTTCACACATCCGGCTCGACGCACGCGACGTCCGGTGTATACTCCCACCGGGAGGCCAAAATGGACATTCGGCGGAAAAGGAATCTAACGCGGCGAGACCTTTTGAAATATGCCTTCGCGATGCCCGCCGCGGCATGGCTCACCAACTTTCGCGCCATGGCCGCGCCCGCCTCCAAAATGGTCAAGATCACCGCGATCAAGACCATGGGGCTGGACAACGTGGGCGACGGATGCCTGATTCGGATGGAAACGGATGCCGGGATCGTGGGGTACGGGGAAGCGGGTCTGCCTTCGGCCGCCGCCCGGCAAAGGATCGCCATGATGCTGCCTCAGCTCATCGGTCAGGATCCGCTGGCCATCGAACGGCATTTCTATTTCATGGCGGCCACTCAGTACTCCTTCATGGCCAATATCCCGACCGTAAGCGGAGTCGACATCGCGCTGTGGGATCTGGCGGGCAAGATTATCGGGCTGCCTGTTTACCGGCTCATCGGCGGTCCTATCCGTAAGGAGATTCCCGTCTACTCGCACGGCGGACCGCGCGACATGTCCGATAAGGCCGAGTGCCGGAGTTGGGCGCAGCAGGTGAAATCGGCGCCCGAAGGATTCACCGCATTCAAGTTTGGATTCGGCGCCCCAGGCGGCGGCCAGGGCCGAGGGGGTGGTGGACGCGGCGGCGGGCGGCCCACCGGTCCTTTTAATCCAACCCTGGACGGAGCCGTTTTCCGGAAGACGGCTCATGATTACGCGAATCTTCGGGAGGCGTTGGGCGACGATATCGATATCGCCATGCACTGCACGGGACAGTTCGATACGCGCAGCGCGATCGGCCTCTGCAAAGCCATCGAGCCGATCGATCCCCTCTGGATTGAAGACCCGCTCACGGTTCGCTACTCGGAAGCCTGGCTGGAATTGAAGCGTTCGACGCGCGTGCCTCTGCTGGCGGGCGAAAAGGTCGAACTGGTAGAGGGATTCCGGCCTTATCTCGACCACCAGGTCCTGGATATGATTCACCCGGATGTTGCCTACTCGGGCGGCATCACGGGCTGCCGGAAAATCGCCGATTACGCCGCGCTGACCCGCACGCCGATGGGGATGCACAGCGGCCCCTGCTCGCTGATCCGTTTCTATGCGTCGATGCACATGGGCGCCGCCGTCCAGAACTTCTTCAAGGTTGAAAATGCCCTGGGAGCGTTTCGAGGCAACAAAGAAAAGATGGCGCAGGGGCCGGAGCCCGCGGTACGAAAGAGCGTGTTTCCCGTCCCGGAAGGGCCGGGGCTGGGGCTCGAGCTTAACGAGGACTGGTTGCGCGCGCACGTAGCGAAAGGCGATTCGTGGTGGGGGTGATTCCTCCCAAATCTCGCCCATAACTCACCCCGCATCAAGCGTTTAGCGGTTTCACCCGGCCTTTCCCGCCGCCGGTCGCGTTCATCCTGACGATGGGATGCATCGTGGCGGGTCTAAAAATCAGCTCTGCCGTTTGTCAGTCCGTTATTTAACGGCAGAGCCCCTGCGAGCACGCCCGTGAGTCACAGGGATTGTAGGGCGGGTGTTTTAAGCAGGCTTGTTTCTTCGATACAGCAGCCAGCCCGAGGCTATCGCAGCGAAGGTGCCTAACGCTAGCTTGCCTTCGAACAGCCAGAACCGTTTGACCTCCGGAGGCGGGATGATCGAGCAGGCAATCGCCAACAAAGTGAGGCCGGAGCCGGCGGCAGCGCTGAACCATTTTTTCGCTTTCCAGGCGCTGGCGAAGACGTAGAGATAGGGCAGGAATCCGACGATGACCGTCAGGTCGACGATGGTGCGGTAGGCGGTTTTCACCGTGTCGCCAGCCTGGCAGGCGATCAGCAGCACAGTCGCGACGATGCCCAGAGAAAGGATGGCGACGTGAGGAGTGTGCCAGCGTGGATGAATTTTTCCGAATGCCGCGGGGAGCAGGTGGTCGACGCCGGCGGCGAAAGGCATGCGGGAAACGGACGTACCGAGTCCGCCGAACGCGCCGACAACGTTGAGGACGATCATCAACACGACCAGCGAACCTAGCCAGGGCGCGTTGAGTTCGGCGCCGGCCGACGCAGTGACCTGCGCCAGCCCGTTCATCTCGCTTATGCTTTGCGGAGCCATCATGACGAGCAGAGACAGCGTCGAGGCTACATAGAAGAGGGCGACGAAGGTGGAGCTGATCCAAGCGGCTCGGGGGATGGTGCGGAGGGGATCGCGAATTTCGGCAGCCATCATGCCGGCGGCCTCCATGCCGGACATGGCGAAGGCGATCGCGGCCATCGAGTTCATAGTGTCCCAGTTCCAGACAGGCCAGGCGGCCTTGAGAGTGATGGGTGTGGCCGTGCCGTGCCGCAGGCCGATGATCGCGGCAGTGGTGCAGAGGAGAACGCCGAGCGTCCATGGCATCGCGCCCCCGATGTTTTCCGTCCACTTGCCAATGTTGAGGCCGACGATGTTGGTGCCGAGGGCAGTCCAGAGCAGGAGCAGCGATCCGCCGATCATGTAATAGCGATTCTCGGCGAGGTAGGCGTAAGACGGGCCGAGCGCGTAGACCGTGATGCCGAGAGCAAAGAGAGCCGCGCCGGGAATGAGGAAGGCGATTCCGAGCCAGTAGACCCAGAAGTTGAGGAATCCGGGCCAGGGTCCGAAGTCGTTGCGGGCCCAGATGTAGAGTCCGCCGGCGCCGGGATATTTCGCGGAAAGAGTCGCCACGGCGATGGCCAGAGGCACGGCGAACAGGAGCGCGGCGAGAATCCAGAGAAGGATGGTGCCGGGTCCTCCATGAGCGGCGACGGAGATCCAGCGTGGGCCGACCATCAGGGCGATCAGGAAAAGAGAAAGATCGCGGAGGCCGAGCTCGCGGCGAAGGTGCGGCTGGGGCTCAGGCATTGGAGCTTATGGTAGCTCAGCAGTTGAGGTCGAAGGCGGCGGTGAGGGGGATTTCGACGTTGGGGTTCTCGGTGCGGAGGACGTCGCAGAGGGCTCCGGCTGGGTTTTTCTGGGAATAAAGGAGCGCGCTTTGTTCCTGGGGGTC
Organism: Bryobacterales bacterium; assembly: GCA_963749245.1. Taxonomy (GTDB): domain Bacteria; phylum Acidobacteriota; class Terriglobia; order Bryobacterales; family Bryobacteraceae; genus Palsa-187. Next base: position 10,928 of record CAVVNE010000041.1, on the reverse strand, counting down.
GACGATCCAGATCCATTCGACGCCGATGGAGAGGTACTCCTGGATTTTGGGGAGCATGCGGACCATGCGGTCTTCGGGGGAGAGAATTTCGACGACCAGGAAGGGGGTGACGGTTGGGATGCCTGTGCCGATATCGTCGTTGCGCCAGACCGCGAGGTCGGCGACGCGGTAGCGGGTGGGGGAGATTTGAATTCGAATTTCGGGGATAACGAGGATGCCGAGCAGGCTCCGCAGTTGCCTTAACAGGTAATAGAGATTGCCTTGTACTTTACCGTGCGGAATTTCGCCCATATTTCGTTCCACAATTTCGCCGTCGAGGTATTCGCAGTCCGGTCCCTCGAAGCTGGTGCGGAGATATTCGCCAACGTCCATTAGCACTTTCGTGCTCATGAGTTGATTATGTCACCTCATGTACAGTGAAAGTATTGACGGCCGCTTCGCGCCCCTAAACACAGAATTTGAAGGCGGGGCCGACTTTTTTGCTGGGGCCTGCGTCTTTATGAACGGAGCCAATCGTTGATCTTCCGCGAGGTTGAAGATCGGGACCTGATCGCGAAAGCGCGAAAAGGGGATGTGGAGGCTTATAACCTCCTTGTTTCCCGGTGGGAGAAGCGCGTCTTCAATTATCTGCTGCGGCTGGTTTCGAATCGCGAGGATGCGATGGACGTCTCGCAGGAAGTATTTTTGAAGGCGTATCAGAGCCTGCCCAAGCTCGACGATGTGGGAAGGTTCGGGGCGTGGCTGTTCCGGATTGCGCACAACGAGGCGTTCTCGCTGCTGCGGCGGCGAAAGCCCGAAGGGGAGATGCCGCTGGAACGGGGCAACCCGGTGCGCGGGGCCGAGCTGTTGCCCATGGAGCTGTCGCTGGCGGTCGAGACGGCGCTGGGACGACTTTCCGAAGAGCAGCGCGAGGCAGTTTTGTTGAAGGTGTATCAGGGATTCAAGTTTGAAGAGATGGCGGAGATCCTGAGCTGCCCGGTTTCCACAGTGAAATCGAGGTTGTATACGGGGCTGGAACTGCTGAAGGCAACGTTTTGCGGGGTGAATCATGAGTTGTGAAAAATATGACTGGAAAGCGTACGCGTTGGGCGAACTCGCGGCGAGTGAACGTCGCGAGTTGGAAACGCACGCCGCGATCTGTGGAGGTTGCCGGGGCGAGCTGGCTCATGTGCGGCTGACGCTCGATACCTTGTCGGCGCTGCGCGAGGAAGAAGTGCCGCGACGGATCGCCTTCGTTTCGGATAAGGTTTTCGAGCCTCGCTGGTGGGAGATGTTCCTGAAACCGTCGTTCGCGGCGGCGCTGGTGCTGGGCGCGGCGATCGTCACGCATGGCTATCTGATGAGGCCTCCGGCGGTAGACCAGGCGGCGATCCAGGCGCAGGTGAATCAGGCCGTCACCAGGGCTGTTGCCAACGTAGAACGGCAGAACGCGGATTTGGAAGGACAGGTCACGTTTCTATACGCGACGCAGACAGGAATCAGACGTCAATGAAAAACATTTTGAAATACCTCCTCCTTGCTGTACCTCTTTGCGCTGCGACCATTGCAGCGACTACGCCGCGCATCAGCGGGAATCTGCTGAAGGTGGTGGAGACGAGTCTGGACGACCGGGTTAAGAGTCTTTGGCCCGATAATCCTTTCCCGATCATCCGGCCGACGCGCGGTCTTTATTTAGACGGGTACGGAGCGGTGTTCACGGTGGACGTGAGCCCGGTGCTCTCGACCACGTCGATGATGCATCCGACGGTGACCAAGGATGAGGTGGTGAAGGCTCACAAGGTGCGGCTGGAGCGCGTGGCGCAATTGCGGACGGCGATGCGGGCGGCGGTGGCCGACGAGGCGGCTTCGCTCGACCCAGTGCCGGCCGACGAGCAGGTCACGCTGGTGGTGTATCTGGCTTACCATGAGTGGGAAGACATCAGCGGCACGCCGGGGCAGATGACGTTTCGCGGTAAGAAGAAAGCTCTCATCGACGCGAAGCGAGCCGGGGCGGCGGCGCTGGCGCAGGCTGTGACGGTGACTGAAAACTGAAATGCGATTAGGCGAGATCCTCCTCGAACGAAAACTGATTACCGGTGAGGATCTGGATCGCGCTCTGGAATTGCAGAAGGAGCGCGGCGGCGAGAAACTCGGCAAGATTCTGGTGGACCTGGGCTTCATCGCGATGCGCGACGTGCTGAGCGCGCTTGCCGAACAATTGCAGGTTCCTCTGCTGGCAATCGAAGGGCCCCCGGCAATGTCGCCGGAGACGGAGACGCTGTCGCCGAAATTTCTGCGGCAGTTCCGGTGTTTGCCCGTGATGCTGCACGATCACACGGTGACGCTGGCCATGGCCGATCCTCTGGATTTTGAGACCCGGTCGGCGGTGGAATCGTGCACGGGCCTCGCGGTGCGCGCGGGGATTGCGAACGAGCAGGAGATTCTCGACGCGATCGACCGGTTTTACGGGCGCAAGGAAGAGAACGAAACCGAAATCACGACACCGGGCGGCGATGCCGAGGATCTCGAGCATCTGCGCGACATGGCCAGCGAGGCTCCGGTGATCCGGCTGGTGAATGCGATGGTAGCGCAGGCAGTGGAAAAGCGCGCGAGCGACATTCACATCGAGCCGTTCGAGAAAGAGTTCCGCGTCCGCTATCGCGTGGACGGGGTGCTGGTGAATCAGGACGCTCCGCCGCGCGAGATGAAGGCGGCGATAATTTCCCGCGTGAAACTGATGGCCAAGCTGAACATCGCCGAGCGGCGTCTGCCGCAGGACGGCCGCATCAAGGTGAAGACGCTGGGGCGCGAGGTGGATCTGCGCGTTTCGACATTGCCGACGCTTTATGGAGAAAGCGTGGTGATGCGTCTGCTGGACCGATCAGCGGGGGATTTTTACGATCTCGAAAGATTAGGCTTCGACGAGCACATGCTGGAGCGGATGCATTACTACACGTCGCTGCCGCACGGAATTTTTCTGGTGACGGGGCCGACGGGAAGCGGCAAATCGACGACGCTTTATTCGGCGCTGAAACGCATCAATCAGAGCGACAAAAAGATCATCACGATTGAAGATCCGGTGGAGTATCAGATGGACGGGATCAACCAGATCCACGTGAATACCACCATCGGGCTGACGTTTTCCGCCGGACTGCGGCACATCGTGCGTCAGGATCCGGACGTGATCATGATCGGCGAAATTCGCGACCGGGAAACGGCGGACATCGCGATTCGCGCGGCGCTGACCGGGCATTTTGTGTATTCGACGCTGCATACCAACGACGCGCCGAGCGCGATCACCCGGCTGACGGACATGGGCGTGGAGAATTATCTGATCACGTCGTCGCTGGTGTCGGTCCTGGCGCAGAGGCTGGTGCGGGTGATCTGCGCGGATTGCAAGGCTCCGGCCGGCACGGCGATTACTCCGGACGGAGACATGATTAACGTGTTCAAGCGGCAAGGGCTGCGAGAATTGCTTCAATACGGGGTATCGCGGACGGATCGGGATCTTTGAATTGATGGAGCTGAACGAAGAGATTCGCGGCATCATTATGGCCAACGCGGACGCCGCGAAAATCACCTTGGCGGCGCAGCGCAACGGGATGCGCAGCCTGCGCGACGACGGATGGTTGAAGGTCCGCAGCGGAGTGACGACGGCCGAAGAAGTGATGCGCGTCACGCAGGAGTTTTAGTGGCTACGTCGTTTTTCTTCCGAGCCGTTGCGTCGGATGGAAAACTGCGCACCGGCACGATTACCGCGGAGACGGAGAAGAACGTCGCGCAGGAGCTGAAGCGGCAGGGGCTGATTCCTGTCTACGTCGGGTTCGAAAAGAAGCAGGGTTTCGAGCTGAAGATGCCGAAGTTCGCGCGGCGGTATCGAAAAGACGTCCTTTTTTTCACACAGGAATTGTCGACCCTGCTGAATGCGGGCGTGCCACTCGACCGGGCACTGGGAATTACCGCGCAGTTGACCGAAAAGGGGCATTTCAGGTCGATTGTGCTGGATGTGATGCGGGTTTTGAAGGGCGGAAAATCCTTCGCCGATTCGCTGGCTACGCATCCGCTTTATTTTTCCGAGTTGTATGTGAACATGGTGCGCGCTGGAGAGGCCTCAGGCTCGCTGGGGACGATTTTTGAGAGGCTTTCGGAATTCGAGCGGACGCGCGACGATTTGCGGGGCTATATCGTCAGTTCGCTCGTGTATCCGGCGCTGTTGACGGTGGTCGGCATCGGGTCGATCTTCATTTTGCTGAATTTCGTGGTGCCGCGATTCGCGGCGATTTTTTCCGATCCGCGGATGAAGATTCCGACGCCGACGCTGCTGTTGATCGAAGTCAGCGCGTATGTGCGGGCGTATTCGCTGCCGGCGTTCGCGGTGCTGGCGGCGCTGATTCTGGCGCTGATTTCGTATGTCCGCACGTCGACCGGCGCGTTGTGGTGGGACACACTGCGGCTGCGGGCGCCGGTGTTGGGCGATGCGCTGCGGAAGGCGGAGACGGCTCGGTTCGCGAGGGCGATGTCGACGCTGATCGCGGCGAGCGTGCCCTTGGTGCAATCGATCGGAATCGCGCGGGGGATTCTGAATAATCGCAGAATCGCCGGGACGCTGGAACAGGTTTCGCAAGGGGTGAAACGCGGCGAGGGCATTTCGGGCCCTCTGGCGAAGGCGGGACAGTTTCCTCCATTGGCAAGTCATCTGCTGGCGGTGGGAGAAGAGACCGGCAATCTGGATGCGATGTTCGGCCGAATGGCGGATATTTACGACGCGGAAACCAGGACGGCGATCCGGCGGTTTACCTCGTTATTTGAGCCGCTGATTATCCTGGTAATGGGCATTTTAGTGGGCTCTCTCATTCTGAGTATGATGCTGGCGATTACCAGCATCAACGATGCGGTGATTTAAACATGAACAACAGAAGAAAGTCTCAACGCGGTATCACGCTGATTGAAATGCTGGTGGTGGTGGTGATTATCGGGCTGTTTGTGGGCCTGGTTGGCATCAACATGTTTAAGCAGGCGGATAAAGCCAAGGTCACGGCGGCGCGCGCCAATATCAGCACGTTCATGCAGGCTCTGGGGCTCTACAAACTCGACACGGGAACGTATCCGACCACCGAGCAGGGTTTGCAGGCATTGCGCGTCAAGCCGGAGGACGTGCCGCAGTGGGGAGGCCCCTATCTGAAGGCGGATATCCCACTCGATCCGTGGGGGCGTCCGTATCAATACAAATATCCGGGCGACCATGGCGAAGATCCCGATGTAATTTCGCTGGGGGCCGACGGGCAGCCTGGCGGAGAGGGGTACAATGCCGACATCCTCAGTTGGGCGAATAAATAGACAGGGCGGCGTCACGCTGATCGAGATGCTGATCGTGATGGCGCTGATTGCCCTGATCGCGGGGATGGCCGCGCCATCGGTTTCGGCGGGGCTCGATTCGCTGCGGCTGCGGTCGACGTCCGATGCGATCGTCGGGTTTCTGAACACGGCGGTGTCGCGGGCCGATACACGCCAGCAGGTGGTCGAGATCGTGATTTCGCCGCAGGAGGGCACGCTGACCGCGACTAGCGGCGATCATGCGTTTCACCAGAGTCTGGAGATTGCGAGCCCGGTGAAGATTCTGTCCATCACGCCGGGTCTTGCGGCCGATATCGAGGACCAGGGAGGGCCGCGGCGATTCCTTATTTATCCCGGTGGCACGGTGCCGAAAATTACCATTGAGATCGGCAATTCACGGGGCCGGACGCGTCTTATCAGTATCGATCCGGTAACCGGAGTTCCGAAGGCCGATGCGAAGTAAGAAGAACCAAAAAGGATTCACGCTGTTGGAAGTACTGGTGGCCACCGCGATCATGGGTCTGGCGGTGGCCGGGCTGCTGAACACGATCTCGGCGGCGGCGCACAACGCATCGCGGCTGACGCAGTACGATCGCGCGGTGCTGCTGGCGAAATCGAAGATGGACGAGCTGCTGGCCGAGCCGAAAATAGCGCGCAACGTTCCGCTGTCGGGACAATTCGATCTGGCGCAAACCGGCGGCGTAGCGTGCTCCTGGGAGGCGACGGTGACGCCATTTGAGACGATTCCGGGATCGGCGCCGGGATACTGGGTGGTCGACCGCATTGAGCTGAAAATCGACTGGACGGACGGCGCGGTGAGGCACAGTTTTTCGCTCGAGGGATTCCGGCGCGGGGTTTTGCAATGAGTTTTGCAGTGACGCGTGGGACGATGCATTCGCAGGCGAAACCGCCTGCCCCACCCACGCAAATCAGCACCGGGCAAGCAGGTGGGGCAGGCGGTTTCGCCTGCCGGCAGTCTCAAAAGGGCTTCACGCTAATCGAGTTGATGATCTCGATTACGCTGGTCACGGCGCTGGCCACAGGCATGATGCTGGCGATGCGCACCAGCCTGCTGTCGATGGAGAAAATAAACTCGCGGCTGCAATTCAATCGCCGCGTGATGGGGATGGAGCACATTCTCACGCGGCAGATTGGCGGGGTGATGCCGGTGGTGAGCGATTGCGGATCGGCGCGGATTCCGATTTTCAACGGTACGTCCACGACGCTGCGGCTGGTGTCGAGCTATTCAATGGCGGAGGGCGCGCGGGGCTATCCGCAATTCGACGAGTTTCAAGTGGTGCCCAGGGAAGGGGGGCTGCGGCTGATCGTGACGGAGCATCTGTACACGGGGCCTTCGAGCACATCGCCTTTCTGCGGCGGGCAGGCAGTGCTTTCGACGCAGAGCGCGCCGCTGGCGTATGTGGTGGCGGATCGCCTCGCGACCTGCACGTTTTCCTACCGCGAGCAGATTCCAGATCAGCTTCCGTCGTCGAACTGGCTGCCGTCGTGGGACCGGCAGGATCTGCCGGCGGCGGTGAAGATTGAAATGACGCCTCTCGATGCGAGCCCGGCGCTGCTGCCGGTGATGAACGTAACCGTGCCGATCCACGTCAACCGGCAGGTGAGGAATTTCTATGAAGACGCGCCATAAGCGTCGCCATAGCAGGGGCAGCGCATTGCTGACGGTGTTGTGGCTGTCGGCGGCGCTGGCGGCGATCGCATTTTCGGTATCGTCCAGCGTGCGCGCGGAAACGGATCGCGTAGAAGCGGCTTCGAATGGGCTGCGGGCGTGGTATCTGGCGACCGGAGCGGTGGAGCGAGGCATCCAGTGGATGACCTGGGGCGACAGTTTTCGCAACCAGGACGGCACCGCGCGCTTCTGGGAGTACAACTCGCCGCGCATGAACATGTCGTTTCCCAGCGGGACGGCGATTGTCGAAATGATTCCGGAATCGTCAAAGCTGAACGTCAACCGGGCGAGCGTCGACGATCTGACGAAGGTGATTACAGCGGTGGGCGGCGACGCGGGCAAGGCTCGCGAGATCGCCGGGGCGATTCTCGACTGGCGCGGCGGATCGCAAGGCGCGTCGCCCAACGACCAGTATTACTTCGGCATCAGTCCGACTTTTCGGGCCCGGCATGCGTCTTTTGAAGAGATAGAGGAGTTGCTATTCGTGCGCGGGATGACACCGGAGCTGTTTTATGGAAATTTCGTGGCCGACAATGAGGGTGCGCTTTACGCAAGCGGCGGGCTGCGGGATTGCCTTTCGGTGTGGGGGTCGATGGGCCCTTTCGATGTGAACACCGTGAGTCCAGCGCTGATGGCGGCCATCGGCGTGCCGCCCGGCGCGATTGCGGCGATAGTCGCGCGGCGCAAGGAGAGACCGTTTAAGGATCTCGGCGACGTGGCTTCCACAGGCGCTTCCACGGGACGGATCGGCGTCGGCGGGGGCTATATCTGGACGCTGCGCGCGTCGGCCCGCCTGAAGAGGGCCGATGGTACGCCTTCGGAAGTGGTGCGGACGGCGTCGGCGACGGTGAAACTGGTCGATCGCAGGCGTTTCAATGTGCCCCTGCACATCCTGCGCTGGTATGACGATGCATGGTCCGATGGTCGCCGCACCGGCATCGAGCCCCCCCTGCCTCTCCGTCGCCCCAGGTGGCGCCGTCGATATAGGGGCCTGGCTGGCGGACCGTGAGACCCACGGCGTCCACCTGCGTTTCTGCGCGTCACTGCCGTGGCGGTCGAGGGCGAACGCCGCCGCGGCCGTCAGCGTCACCGGGCAGGCGAGGTTTCCGGGGTCCGACTCGCTGAGCAGGTAGAGGAGAGCGTAGTGGACGGCGTAGCGGAGCCTGTCAGCCCCATAGGTGCAGCCGACGATGCCAAGGCCGTACACCTGACGGGCAGACTCCTCGTACAGCGGGTTGTAGAGAACGTGGTTCACCACGTCGCCCTGCCGGTTGTAGGTCTCGACACCCGGCCTCGCGTGGCGGTCGGTGTACTCGGCCTGACGGTCGATCTCGCCCCCGGCCAGTTCCCCCATGCGCTGCAGCAGAGGCTCGGCCGCGCCCCGTTCCCTGCTGTCCAGGAGTCTGTCGAGGATCGCCTGCAGCGCCTTGTCGTCGCGGTAGAAGTTGCGCCCGCGCCCCTCGGGGGCGCTGTCATGCACGCTCACCGCTTGCCCCGTTCCGGGTCAAGGTCCACCGCTCTCCATCCCCGCGAGAACCACCGTGAGCCGTTCCTGCCAGCTCAACAGCTCTTGGATGGTCGCGTCGAGCTCATCTCTCCTGGCACGCAGCTCCGCGATCTTGGTCCGACCGTATTCGAGCGTGCGTTCGAGCTGCTGGCGTTCGCTCGGATCGGCGCCGTAGAGGTCCACCATCTCGCCGATCTCACTCAGGCCGAACCCGAGGCGCCGACCGCGGAGGATCAAACGGAGACGAACCCGGTCGCGCTGCAGGTAGACGCGCTGCTGCCCCCGCCGCTCAGGCTGCAGCAGGCCGCACTCCTCGTAATAGCGGATCGTGCGCGGCGTCACGTCGAACTCTCGCGCCAGATCAGAAATGCTATACCGGTGCCGGCGCCGACGTGCCCGCGCGCTCGCCCTGCTGTTCGCACTCACCCGCTCGTCGCGCTCAGCCATCACGAACCCCCCACCCCGAGGACGACGGACCGCAGGGGCATCGGTAACCCGGAACGTATCTTACGTTTACGTAAACGTCAAGGATGAAACTCAGCGGGGAACCCAGGTCCCAACCGCCGGGCCGGGCTGAGGGTTGCGGTCCCGGCCTGCGCATGCGAGCCGAGCCCGGCCTGGATCCCCGCGGCGCGCCGCGCGCTGGCCGGGGAACTGGGCGGGATCCCCGGCGTCACCCGGCTCGGCCTGCTCGGCACATCCCAACCGCAGCGCACGTCATCGGCGGCTGCGTGATCGGCGACTCCCGCAGCTGGCTTGATCGATGCCCGCCCCACCCAGGTATACAGGTAGAGGGGGCCCGGCCGTTCCCGGCGGGTCGGCCGTCTCGGCCAACCTGGGCGGCAAGGGTGTGATAATTACGTGGTCTCGGCCCCGACGAGGAGGCTCGTGACATGAGGGTGTGCGTGCCGATCACCGCCAACGGCAAGGTCGACCCGCGCTGGGGACGAGCCAACCGCGTCGCGGTCGCCGACGTGGCCGACGGCGAGATCCGCGGCTGGCAGGAGTTCACTGTGGCCTGGGGAACGCTGCACGACCAGGGGACCGAGGGTGCGCATCACGCCCGGGTGGCACGGTTCCTCCGGGACAACCAGGTAAAGGCGATCGCTGCCCACCACGTGGGTCCGGGCATGCAGCGCATGCTCGGCTCGATGGCGATACGGGTCGTCACCGGTCTTGGCGGGGACGCCCGCAGCGCGGCACGCGCAGCCGGGTGACCGCGAGGTCGGGCTCTGCCCCCAGCGTGACGCGGACCCGGATGTCACGGAGCACGCCACGGGACCGCCAGTGGTAGGCGCACGGATAGACGATCCTCACATGACCTGCTCGCGCAGTGGCATGCATGAGAGTACCTTTCGGCAGTCGCAGAGGCAGCCGTACGGGAACCTTGAGCACTGTCGGGGACTTGCCGGCCTGAGCGAACCTGATACGGACGCATCCCGTACGCTCATGTTCCCGTGATGACCGACGATGACAGCCAACTCGCCTTGAGGGACCAAAGTCCCTAGGGCGTGCGTCCACCGGAATCCGGCCGCCGTCTCGAGGTCAATTCCGGCCGGGTCACCGGCCCGCCAGGCGATGTGCTGGTCGGGGCGGACTAGCAGGAACTCGTCATGCCACGGGTAGGACGCGGGTGCCTCGGCGAGCGTGAGCGGGATCCGGCGGTGTCGGGCCCGGCGCACCAGGTCCGCGGCGGCCCCGGCGTGCGAGGTCACCGGGCCGACCAGGGTGAACCCGCGGCCGAGGCGGTCGTACAGGGACGAGCCGTCCGGTAGCCAGTGGTGCGGCAGCCGCGCGCCGGGCTCCGCCGACGGCGTGTAGCTGGTCACGTCCACGGCGGGCCGAAGGCCGGGCTGGATGACCGGCGACCCGGCGTAGGAGTACCCGAGGACAGCCCCGGCTGTGGAACTCGGCTCGCTCCGCGCGCTGGATCACCGCCTCGTCCCGCGGCAGCACGTCGGCCAGGAGGCGGTTGTTGGACTCGGCGCTGGCCACCGGTGGCCTCGATCACGCCGCGGCGCTCCGGCTCGTAGCTGGCCAGCAGCTCCGGCGGCGCCCAGCCCTGCTCGACCGCGGCGATCTTCGACGCGATGTTGACCGCGTCCCCGACGCAGGTGTTGAACCCGTGCCCGCCGAACGGCGGGTTGACGTGCGCGCTCTCGCCGACCAGGAAGACGCGGCGGTCGCGGAACCGGTCCGCGATCAGCATCCGCGCCGTCCACGGATCGGTCGCGAGCACTTCATCCTCCACCGGACCGCCGGCCAGGCGGGTGACCAGCGTGCGGCGTGGGCCGCCCCGTAGCCCGCCTCGACCCCCGGGATGATCGCCCACCATGTCCCGGCCAGGTCCAGCCAGGCCGATCAGGCCCGAGGTCGCGTCGCGCCCCTCGCCGACCACCCAGTACTGGACGGCGGGCC
>CAVVNE010000040.1:0-40207 GCA_963749245.1 Bryobacterales bacterium | reverse complement strand
TTGCCACCGGCGAAATCGAAACATGCTTTGATTGCTCGCGCTGCCGAAAGGGCGCTGCAATCGTTTGAGAACTGCGGAATGTGGATGGTCCTTGCGGAGGCTGGGTACAAACTCTCCGGCGACCCTCCGACCTGGATCCAGCCCGACGTCTCGGTCCTGCGTATAGAGCGCGCACGCGACACGAGCGGCAACGAGTATTTTGCAGGATCGCCCGAACTCGCCATCGAGGTGGTTTCTCCCTCGGAAACGGCGCGCGATCTGAATCGGAAAATCGAGGCTTTGCTCGCCGGGGGCTCCTTGGCGATCTGGGTAATTTATCCTGAACAGCAAGAAGTGCGGGTCTACGCCCCGGACGGCACGTCCTACACCCGGCGAGGTAACCAGACGCTCACGATGCCGGAAATGCTCCCCGGCTGGGAACTGCCCGTCGCGAAGCTTTTTTGAGGAGTGACGTCACTGCTCAAGCGTCAGTCGGCCGTCGACCACGACAATGCGCGGGGTCTGGCCGGACTCGCAGGTCTGAAAAGGGTGTCCGGCGTAATAATTGAGGCCGTATTCCCAAGCTCGGCCGACATTGTCGATGCAGGCGCCGGCGGCGTTGGCGCCGTGCGTCCGCCAGAAGCCTCGCGCGGAGACGCGGTCGTCCAGTTCGGGAAACGCCGCGCCTTTTACGTACGCGACGCCGAAAACCACCGCCATTCCGGCGGTCAAGATCGCCAGCGAGGGTTTCGACGACCAGGAAAGCCACCAGACGGCCCCGGCAATCAGCGCCCCGACCAGCAACAGAGGCAATCCGATGACAAAGTTGACGTGTGTCCGTCCGACGCCGGAGAGCAGGGCGTCGGGCAGCGTGGCGACCACGGTCGGCAGGGCTATCAGGAGCGCGGCGCTGGCGGCCAGAAGCCAGGGCACGAGCTTCGATTTTTCATTTTCGCTCTCAATCCCTACCGCCAGCAGCAGCGCCAGACCTGGCATCAGCGGCAACAGGTACCCGGCCAGCTTGTTCTGCGAGGCGGAGAAAAACGCAAGGCCGTAGAGCAGCCACAGGCCAAGGTAACGCATTCGAACATCCATATAGGTGGACCGTCGGGCCAGCAAGGCGGCCAGAGGGGTCCATGGGAACAATCCCGCGAGAAGCACCGGCAGATAATACCACCAGGCGTGCACATGTTGGCGCTCGGTCGTGAAAAAGCGGGAGAACTGCTGGCGCCAGAAATACTCGTTCCAAAAGGTATGGCCGTTGCGCAGGAAACAAAGCACGTGCCAAGGCGCCGCGACTGCTATGCAGCCAACGGCAATCGCGGTTCGTTTCCCCCGGGCGACTAAGAAGACCGGCGCGAACAGGACCAGGGGCACGAAGGCTTTCGCCAGGACAGCAAATCCCAGCAGCGCACCGGCAGCGAGTCCACTCCATTTTTCCTTTTCAAAGAGCGCGACCAGGATCGCCGCGCCGAGCATCGCTGACATCGGCAGATCCGTCAACGCACTGAAACTGTATGCCAGCCATCCGGCCGAGGCTGCCAGAATCGTTACCGCCGCGATGGCCGCCCGGGTGGTGAACTCGCGCGCAACGACGTAGAAGAACAACAGTAAAAACGCCAGGCTCAGCAGCGCCACAGGCAGCCTGGCCGCCCATTCGTCGGGCAGATGCACGACGTTGCCGGCCGCGATCATCCAATACAAGAGCGGCGGTTTTTCGAACCACCCGGAGCCGTCGAGGCGAGGCGTTACCCAATCGCCCGACCTCGCCATTTCGCGGCCGATCGAGGCGTAGCGGGGTTCGTCCGTGCTGATAAATCCGACGCCCCCCAGGTCGAGGAGATAGAGAATCAGCAGCGGAACGATCAGCCAGCTTCGAGACAAGCCTCCAGTATAATGTTTGGGTGCGGATTCTCGCGGCGCTTTTCCTATCGACGCTTGCCTGGGGGCAAACGAAGTGCGCGTGCGACTCGAGAATTCCGGAGACGCTGAACCCCCGCCAATGCAGCCTTTCGAAGGTCGCCGCTGCGCAGCCGGCCGGTATTTTGGTATTTTTCCTGCCCGACGCGAATCCTAGAAAGCCGAATCGTTTGCTGGCGCTTCCGCGCGAGGAAAAGGTGGGAATGCAGAGCATCGCCGACCTTACGCCGGAGACCCGCCTGGCATTGTGGACCCAAGCCATCGAAAAGGCAAAGGAAAAATGGGGCGACCGCTGGGGAATCGCTTACAACGGTGATAACGTTCGTACCCAGTGCCACGTCCATATCCATATCGGGCGATTGATTGACGGCGTGGAAGCCGGTGATTTTGTGGTTGTGGACGGTCCTGCCCAAATCCCGGTGCTCGGCAAGGACGGGTACTGGATTCATCCGGTGAATGGGAAACTGCACGTCCACACAGGCGAGCAGATCTGCGAAACAGTACTCTTAAGATAGATATAAATGAGCCTTCTCGGCATTTCCAAACTTCCGACGGCGGAAAATTCCGCCATTCAGCTTCATCCGCGCGACAACGTCGCCATCGCGCGCGTGCCCTTGAGCGCTGGGATTGCGTTGAACGTCGGCGGACAGAGCTTGCATACGCGCACCGGCGATTCCCGCGGGGCATAAAGTCGCGATTAAGCCCGCTTGCGATGGGCGAAACGCTGGTCCGCTACGGGCAGATTATCGGCCGCGCCAGCCGCTTGATCGAGCCGGGCGACCACGTCCATACGCACAACGTCGCGTTTGAAGAGCTCCATTTCAATTACGAATTTCCGACGGGCGATATTCCGCTGCCCGCTACGCCCGCCGACGTTCCCACTTTTATGGGATACGCGCGCGAGGACGGACGCGCCGGTACACGCAATTACATCGCGGTGGTTGCGGCCAGCAACTGCGCCGCGCATACGGCGGAATGGATCGCGGCCAGCTACGACAAGGCGTCGCTACCCGAAGGCGTCGACGGAGTGGTTGCGTTTCCGCATGGCGACGGGTGCGGACAATCGCCCGGGCCCGATCTGGCGCAGCTTCGGCGCACGCTGGGCGGTGTGCTGGATCACCCCAACGTGTCGGCGGCGGTGATTCTCGGGCTGGGCTGCGAGGTGAATCAGATCGATCATTATCTGGGCGCGGGAACTCCCCGGACGGATCGGCTGGTTGGCATGACGCTGCAAAATTCAGGCGGCACGCGCGCCACTGTCGATGCCGCGCGCCGCACGATCGACAAATGGATTGAACGCGCGGCCGCCGAAAAGCGGGTTTCGCTGCCCGCGTCGAAAATTTCGGTCGGCCTGAATTGCGGCGGATCCGATTCCTTTTCCGGCATCACGGCGAATCCGGCCCTGGGCGTCTGCTGCGACCTTCTGGCGCAGGCCGGGGCAACGTTCGTGCTGGCCGAAACCACGGAAATCTTTGGCGCCGAGCATCTTCTCGTCCGGCGAGCCCGGAATCGGGCGGTCGCGGAGAAACTGCTCGGTTTTGTCGACGGCTACAAAAAGTATCTCGCGCGGTTTGAGGGCAGTTTCGACGACAACCCCTCGCCTGGCAACAAAGAGGGTGGGCTGACGAATATTCTGGAGAAATCGCTGGGCGCGGTGGCCAAGGCCGGCAACACTCCTTTAAACGAAGCCATCGATTTCGCCGAGCGCATTACCACTCCTGGGTTCGTTTTTATGAATACGCCCGGGCACGACCCCGTTTCGCTCACCGGGTTGGGCGCGGGAGGCGTTAACCTGATTGCTTTCACCACCGGACGCGGCAGCGCCATCGGCTTCCCGACCATTCCGGTCTTTAAAATCGCCACCAATTCCGTCATGTACCACCGCATGAAGGACAATATGGACCTGAACGCCGGCCGCATCGCGGAAGGCGAAGCCACGGTGGCCGAAGTGGGCCACGAAATTTTCGACGCTTTGCTGCGCGTCGCCTCGGGCGAACGTACGGCGAGCGAACGGCTCGGGCACCAGGAATTCGTTCCCTGGCGCATCGGGCCAGTCATGTAAAAAGGATCTTTCATGAAATTCATTGCCAGTTTGTTGATCGCCACCGCCGGATTCGCCGCCGCCGCGGACAAGACCGGGTATGACAAGGCCACCTTGGAAGCCTATCTGCGGCACGTCGAGCTATGGCGCCCCGACGTCGGCGTCAAAATCGACGACGCGAAGGAATCGAAGGAGCTGCCGGGATTCCTGGACGTGGCGGTCCACCTGACGTTCAACAACACCATGCTGCCGGCGCAGCACTACTTTATGTCGAAGGACGGCAGGAAAATCTTCCGCGCCGACGTTTACGACATCAACAAGAATCCGTTTGAGGCGAACTATCGAGAAGCTGGACGTCAAAGGCGCGCCCAGCCTGGGACCGGCCAATGCGCCGGTGACGATCGTCGTGTTCAGCGATTTTCAGTGCCCCTTATGCAAGGCAGAAGCCGAGGTGATTCACAAGGAAATCCCGGCTGCGTTTCCCACCCAAGTGCGCGTCTATTTCCGCGATTTTCCGCTCGAAGCGCTGCACAATTGGGCCCGCCAGGCGGCCGTCGCCGGACGCTGCGTCTATAAGCTGAACCCGGCCGCGTTCTGGGATTATCACGACTGGATCTACGAAAACCAGACTTACATCGGCCTCGACAATATCAACTCCAAGTTCCAGGAGTTTGCCAACACGAAAGGTCTCGACAGCATGCAATTCAGCCGCTGCCTGGAGTCGAAGTCGACCGAGCCCGAAGTGAACGCCTCGATCTCCGTGGGCAATTCGCTTCAGCTCAACGCGACGCCGACGCTGTTTGTGAACGGCCGCAAGCTCGAAGGGGCGGTGCCGTGGGAGACTTTACAGGTCCTGATCAAGATGGAGCTCGACCATCAGGCCGCCGCTGCCAAGCCGGCCGAGAAGGACGATTGCTGCACGGTGAAGATCCCGACGATTATCAAGTAAAATGCGCCGCTTTTTCCTGCTGGTTTCTTTAGCTGCGGTCGCTTTCGCCGCGCTGGCCGCCGACGTCAACCCGGACCTGTACCTGGCGCACGTCCGCTACTTGGCCTCGCCGGAGCTGAAAGGCCGCGCCACGGGATCACCCGAACTCGAAAAAGCCGCCCACTACATCGCGTCCCAGTTCCGTTCGTTCGGCTTGAAACCGGTGGAACTGGCTTTCCCCGTCCAGCTCGGCGCGCATCTGGGCACGAAAAACCGGCTGAGGTTCAAGGAGCCGGGAGAGACCCGCAATCTTCAAGAGGGCAAGGATTTTCTGCCGATGAGCTTTTCCTCCTCAGGGGAGCTTCACGCGGGCGTGGTTTTCGCGGGCTTCGGGATTACCGACAAGAAGGAAAACTACGACGATTACGACGGTCTGGACGTCACCGGCAAGTTCGTGCTCATCCTCCGCCACGAGCCCAAAGAGAATCCCCATAAAGAACACGCCAGTTTTGCCGATAAAGCGGTGAATGCCAAGATGCACGGAGCGCGCGGCGTGATCCTGGTCAACGACACCGATCATCACGAGTCCACGGCGGACGATCTCGGCAAGTTCACCGAAACGTCAGGCCCGAAGAATGCCGGCGTCCTGTATATCCGTCTTAAGTACGATGTCGCCGAAAACTGGCTGAAGGCCGAAGGCCGCGATCTCCACGCGCTCTCGAAACAAATCGACCAGGACGGCCATCCGCACTCCTTCGCGCTCCAGGACGTTTCGGTCGATCTTTCGGTCGACGTCCGCACCGAAACCAAGACCGTTCACAACGTGTCCGCCTACCTGCCTGGCGAGACAGATGAGTACATCATCGTCGGCGCGCATTACGATCACCTGGGCCTGGGCGACGAGCATTCGCTGGCGCCTTCGCAAATCGGAACGATTCATCCCGGCGCCGACGACAACGCATCGGGCACCGCGGGAGTAATTGAACTTGCCCGTTGGGCAAGCCAGCAACCGAAACCGAAGCGCGGCATCCTGTTCCTGACCTTCGCCGGGGAGGAACTCGGGCTATTGGGCAGCGAGTGGTATGTCAATCACCCTACGCTCCCCTTAGACAAAGCCGTGGCGATGATCAACATGGACATGATCGGCCGGGTCCGCGAGGGAAAGGTTTATTTGAGCGGTACTGGCACGGGCTCGACGTTTCCGAAGCTGATGGAGGAGGTAAAACCTCCGGCTCCCATTCAAGTTGACCTTGCTGAAAAGGCCGGCTACGGCTCCAGCGACCACACTTCGTTCACCACGAAGAACGTCCCGGTGCTGTTCTTCTTCTCCGGTCTGCACGGCGATTATCACAAGCCCAGCGACACAGCCGACAAGATCGACAGCGCCGACGCCGCCAAGCTTCTGGACTACATTGCGGAACTGATCACGCATCTTGAAAACGATCCGCGGCCCCAATTTCAGCGCGTCGCCGCGCCGTCGGTCGGCCCAGTCGGCTCCGGCGGAGGCTCCGGTTACGGCCCCAACTTCGGCAGCGTCCCCGACTTCAACGAGCCTCCGAAAGGCGTCCGCTTCGCCGACGTCCGCGACGGCACTCCGGCGGCGAAGGCGGGACTCAAAGCGGGCGATATCTTAATCGAATTCGATGGCAAGGACATCGCCAACCTCTACGACTTTACGTACGCCCTCCGCGCGCATAAGCCCGGCGACCTGGTACTGGTTAAAGTGATCCGGGGGGATAAGACAATTGAAGCAAAGGTACTGCTTACGGAGCGCCGTTAATTTGGCATACTTGGTTAGCCAAAATCATGCAAACCAGCCCCGCCAGTCCGACCATCGCGATTTCGACGCGGAAATTGCCGCCTCTGATCCTCCATCCGTTCGCCGACGCGGGGGGGCCGGATAAGCTGGTGGAAAGCTCGCGCGCGAGCCTTATGCTGCAAGGTCTGCTGCCGTCGGGCGAGCGCACTACGGAGGATCTGGACAAGTCCCTGCTTGAAGGCCGCTACTGCGAGATACGGATGCTGTTTTACGTCGGCAAGGACCTGGTCCGGTGGATCGAACAGTCGCTCGACCATGTCGAACGTCAGCCCGGTTTCAGCGGCACCGGAATCAAGTTCCAGAGTTTCGCTGCCTACCTGGTGCAGAGCACGCCGCCATCCGTGCAGGCCAAGCTGCGGAAGTGGGGCGTGGCCGACTTCAAATCGATTTTCATGCGCGCCCTCGGCCTGAACGCCATCCTCTCCGAAGTCCCGTCGCGAGGGGTCCTGTCCGACGACTTCGTGCGCAACTACTACCGCTACGCGGATTCGATTTTTCTCTGCCGCCAGAGCCAGACGCCGTTCACCGACATCGCGCTCATGAATTTCGAGTTCGACATCTATGCCTCGGGCGAGTATTCGCGAATGCTGGAACGTGAGTGGTCCGGGGACTAGTGTCCAGATCGCTCGACGGTAGCATACTTAGACCCTCCTTCTCCTGCGACATTAGCCCTTCATCTAAGTAAACCCCCTATTGTTCGCCGGTGCAGGTACACGTACGCTGGACATACAGGCTCTTCGCATCGCAATCTGATCGGAAAATCCTGCCATTTTTATCGATACGTCTGGAGAAGAATTTTGCCCAAAGTATGTCTCGCCGCCCTCGGCGGTTCCGCTATGATTTTGTTGAACTTCGCCGCACCTGCGCGGGCGAACACCAGCTATGGCGTCGACTATGTCGCCAATGGCAGCTTCAATCTGACAACCAATGGCACGGGCCAGTTAACTTATAACACGGTTGCCACGGACTGGACCAACGACAACTATAACGCCGGCACAGACGGCTACAACTTCCTGTTTGCTCCCGGCACTGCGGACACGACGGGCGCCACTGGCGTCGATGGCAACCTTAAACTCTGGGGCCCGAACGACGGCTCCGCCAACGGTCTGCCCGCAACCAGTCCGGACGGCGGCAATTATGTCGCCGCCGACGGCGTCTACGAACAGGGAGCGATCACCCAGACGATCACCGACCTCACCGTTGGCGATCAGTACACCGTCGGCTTCTGGTGGGCGGGGGCGCAGCAGGAGGGCTACAACGGCGCAACCACCGAGTGGTGGACGGTCAGCCTGGGAGACGAGAGCCAGAAGACCGTCGTCGTATCGGACCCCAGTCACGGCTTCACCGGCTGGGAGTACGTGAGCTTCACCTTCATCGCCGACGCCTCGGACACGGTTAACCCGCTGCTCTCCTTCCTGGCCGGAGGCACCCCTTCTGGAGAGCCTCCATTCGCGCTTCTCGACGGAGTCACGCTGTACGAGACCCCTGAGCCCGCCACCTTCGCGCTGATCGGACTCGGCCTGGTGGCATGTCCGCTCGCCGCCCGGCTGCGGAGAAAATACCGGGCATAAGTTTTAGCGGGATCGCCGGGCCATCACATACTCTCGCGCCGCCGCCAGCGACGCTTCCATCTCCCCGGCTGTATCCACGACCAGCTTCGGCCATGCAATCTCCTCGAATTCGTCGTGGATCTTCAAATACAATTGCGCCGTCCGATTCTTTGCGGGATGCTTCTTGCCGCGCTCAATCCGCCCCATCGCCACTTTCTCCGGACACACGCACTCAATAATCCGCCACGGCGTTCCGATCCTTTCCGCCGCGTCGATCACCCGCTGAATCTGATACGCCCGGGAAAACGTGCGTCCGTCGAAAAACACGATCAGCTTCGGATAGCGCGTCAATAAATACTCCGCCGCCCGCTGCATCAACTCCTGCACGAAGTCGTCCTGCTCCGTCGAATACTCGACAAACTCCTCGGGAAACAGATCAGCGCGGAGAATATCTTTGTTCAGCACCACGCCGCCGGTTTGTTCGGCCAGCGCCCTTGCCAGGGTGCTCTTACCCGTTCCCGGCAGACCCGCCATCACAACGATCATCGGACTATTCTAGTAAGATGTCCCGGTCAGTTCGATCTACCCGCATGCTCACGCATGGCGGCTCAGCGTCGACACGGAACCGCCATGCGTCAGAGGCTGCGGAAAAAGTCGTTGCAAGCCACAATTGGCAGGCGGAACCGCCTGCCCCACCAAAGCAAATCAAGCACCTTCAGCCAGGTGGGACAGGCGCTTTCGCCTGTCGAACGAGTTTTTCCGCAACCTGGTCAGCATGCGGACAGGCGTCGAAGTTTCATGATCGCCCGGCGCTCCTCGGCGCTTTGCAAGTTATGATGTAAGAAATGGAATCCTCCGTCGCCGCTCCCGCCGAGCATCCCTCCGTAGTGGATCTAGAGAAGCAATACCTGCTGCAAAACTACGCCCGTTTTCCGCTGGTCATCCATCGCGGCAAGGGCGTTTATGTGTACGACACCTCCGGCAAGCGCTACCTTGACCTGATCGCCGGAATCGGCGTCAACGCGCTGGGTTATTCGCATCCGCGTCTCACCAAGGTGATCCGCGAACAGGCCGGCTTGCTGCTGCACATTTCGAATCTTTACTACCACGAGTATCAGGGACCACTCGCCGAGCGCATCGCCAAGACCAGCGGCCTCGATCGCGTCTTCTTCTCCAACTCCGGCGCCGAATCCATGGAAGGCGCTCTGAAAATGGCGCGCGCGCACGGAAATAAAGTCGATCCGGCGAAGTACCACGTGGTCACGCTAGAAAATTCCTTCCACGGCCGCACCTTCGGGGCGCTCTCCATCACCGGCCAGGAAAAATACCGCCGCGATTTTGAGCCGTTGGTGCCGGGCGCGCATTTCGTGCCGCGCAACGATCTGGTCGCGCTCGAACAGGTAGTGAATGAACGTACCGCCGGCATCGTGCTCGAACTGGTGCAGGGCGAGGGCGGAATTTTTCCCATGACCCTCGAGTATGTGCGGAAAGCCCGCGAGCTGGCCGACCGCTACAATGCCCTTCTCATATTCGACGAAATCCAGTGCGGCGTCGGCCGCCCCGGAACCTACTTCGCCTATCAGCTCTTCGATCCGGTCGTGATGCCCGACGTGATGGTGGCGGCCAAGCCCGTCGCCTGCGGCATTCCCCTGGGCTTCATCGCGGCCAATGAGCGCGCCGCGGCCGCCATCGGACCGGGAATGCACGGATCCACGTTTGGCGGAGGCCCACTCGCCTGCCGCGTGGCGATCGAGTTTTTCGATATTCTCGATTCTCTCCTGCCGAAAATCGCCGAGACCGGCAGCTATTTCCGCGTGCGGCTAACGGAGCTCGCGCGGCGCTATGGTTTTATTCGGGAAGTGCGCGGCGTCGGCCTGATGATCGGGGTCGATCTGGACATGCCCGGCAAACAGATCGTACTTGATGCCATGGCTGAAGGCCTGCTCATAAACTGCACACATGACACCGTGATTCGCATGCTGCCGCCCTACATTCTGACGGAGCAGGACGTCGACCGAGCGATCACGGTGCTGAATCGCGTGTTTAAGAAAGCGAAAACCGCTACCTGACAAAAAACTCGGGCTTCCCGATCTTCGCATCTACCGCAACATCGAAAAACCCGACCATCATTTCCTCCCAGCTCTGGTGGCCGTACTTGACGTCGACCGATGGGTCGGGATTGCGGGGATTGTTGGGGGAATTATCATAAGTCGCCCAACATTCGATCCGTGTGCCTTTCTTTAGAGGAATCGGCACTTTGAGACGATAGGACAGCTGCCAGAAAAAGTCATAATTCGGGACGTTGAGAAGTGTTCTTTTGCCGTCAATCAAGGCAAATACAAATGACTTTCCGCGCAGGTGCATGTGTGGAAACATGCTCAGTAGCAGTGCGTCGTTCGGAAGCGATCCCCAGGCGCTCACGCGGTAGTCTTTTTCTCCAGCCGGGATCAGAAAATGGTCGTTGTTCAGTTGTAGCGTCAGCACCCGCTTTTCGGGCGGTCCTTTCGCAAAAACGAAGCCAATCCTGGTAAGGTCTTTCGCGGGCTTGCCGGTGGGAGTGTAATGGACTTCGAAAACCAGGTCGGAGCCGGCCTTGATCAGCTTGGCCATCCCTTCCGGCCACACATCGGGTGTCGATCCGGGCGCGTAAACCGTTAGGATATCGGCCTTTGTCGGTCCTCCCGTCCAGGTCGACCCGGGCTCGCGGATATAAACCACAATGTGGTGCACCACCTTGCGGTTCCCCGGACGGACCTCGACCGCCTGCACCCAGCGGTCTTCTTTGAAGCCCGTAGGTATCGGAAAATACTGATATTCGACGGCTCCGGACGCCGGTACCTCGAAGGCGCGCGGCATGGCCAGTTCCAGGTCGTGCGACGGCAGATTCCAGCCCTCGGGCCAGGTTTTCGGTGGCGGCGCATCCCTCAAATCTCCTTTGGCCGCGCCTGTATCCGCCCATTTTGCGAGGGTTTCTATTTCCGCCGGGCGGAGGGACCGGTCGTTCGCGAAATGCCCACAACAGGGGTCGGCTGGCCAGGGAGGCATCTTGCGCGACCGAACCTGGTCGCGAATCGCCTTGGCCCAGGGGCGCGACTCCTCGTAAGTCGTCAGAGACATAGGAGCCATCTGTGCCGGGCGATGGCATTCCTGGCAGTGATTCTGGAGAATCGGGAGCACGTCCCGGTAAAACGTGACGGCCAACAGCACGGCCTGCATGTTACCAAATATGTGCTTCCAGTCCGTTAGGCCTTGACCGGCTTATCCGACATCTTCCACTTCTTCTCGTCGAAGTAGAGCACCTTCCCTTGCCGGTAGGACTCGACCGCCATGGTGATCAGCACCTGCGCGCAGGCTCCGGTTTCGACCGGCAGATGCGGTTTCTCGCGGGTGTGCATGCACGTCAGGAAATTGTTGATGTGCGTCGCCATGGTGTCCGTCTTCTCGACCGGGATTTTCACCTCTTCTACGCCGAATTTGTAGCCTTCGAACATCGAGGTCACCGTCGGCGGAGTTTCACGGTTGGGGCCGCGCCGGCGCGAAACTTCAGGCTTAAGAGTGATGTGGTCCGTGGTGCTCTCGAACATGCCGTTATCCACCATGATGATGGTGCCTTCGTGGCCGCGGATCAGCCCCGGGATGTGCTGTGAATTCGCCATGGACGAGCTCAGCACCAGGGAGTGACCTTCGGCGTACTCCGCCACCAGATGGAATGTATCCGGCACCTCGCGCTTGTATTCGAACTTGGGTCCGCCGTAAATGCCGCCCGATGCGACCACTTTATGCGGGAATTGCGGTTTGTCCCAGCAGATGTTCAGCGGCGCCACCACGTGATAGAACAGATCCGTGGCGATGCCGCCCGAATAATCCCAATACTTGCGGAAACGGAAGAACCGGTCGGGATCCCACGCACGAGTGGGAGCCTTGCCGAGCCACATCTTCCAATCGATGAAATCCTCACCCTTGCCGTCGGGGCCGGCCGCTTCGTCGATTTTGTAGTTCCACTCGCCTTCCAGCGAATTGCGATGGTAGGAGCCCTGGCTCATGATCATCTTGCCGATCATGCCGTCGGCGATGGCTTTCTTCGCCTTCCACCACTGGTCGGCGGAGGTGGTCTGCGAGCCCACCTGCAACACGCGGCCCGTCTCCTTCACGGTGTTGACGAGCATGTGCGCTTCTTCGATCGTGTGGCACATCGGCTTTTCGAGATAGACGTCCTTGCCGCTGTCCATCGCTTCCAGAGCGACGCGCGCGTGCCAATGGTCCGGCGTGGCGACGACCACCGCGTCGATGTCTTTCCGGTTAATGATTTCGCGGTAATCGAGATAGCCGTCGCACTTGTGGCGTTCCTTGTTGGCGGTCACGCGCTTCTGATAGGTGTCGGCCACGGCGACGATCTGGCAGGAGTTGTTCTTCGCGCCAACGTTGGCGAAGGAGTTGGCGTCGCCGCTGCCCCGTCCGCCGACGCCGATCACGCCGATGGCGATGCGGTCATTGGCGCCCAGCACGCGTCCGCTGGAGCGAGCGCTGGAGCTCCTGGTCCCCTTCGGCGACGCAAGGGCGACTCCGGCGCTTCCTAAAGCCACGCTCACGGCGCTGGCCTTGCGTAAAAAATCGCGGCGATCGAGAGAGTTGTTTTCTGAAGACATCAAGGGCTCCTTTAACGCTTCAGTTTACTCCTGTTCGGAGATCGTCAGCAAATTTAAATGCTATTCCAGCCGCAAAATTGTAGCCGGGTCGATCCGGGTCGCCCGCCGCGCCGGAACGTAGCAGGCCAGCGCCGCCGCGGCTGCCAGCACCGCCGCGGCGCCCAAGACATGCGATGGATCCAACCGGTCCGTCCCCACCAGCACGCTGCGCAGCAGAGACGTGGCCGCGGCCGACCCCGCCAAGCCCATGACGATTCCGATTCCCGTCGGCAGCATTCCCTGAGCCATCACCAGCCGCAACACCGCGCCCCTGCTCGCCCCCAGCGCCATCCGCAGCCCCAGTTCGTTGCGCCTTTGCGCGACCGCGTACGCGTTCACGCCGTAGATTCCCAACACCGCCAGCAGCAGCGCGACACCCGCGAAGGAGCCCATGAGGACGGTCTGAAATCGCGGCTGCGCAAGTTGGCTGTCCAGCATCTGGTCGAGAGTCCCCACCTGCTCCACGGGTTCTTCCTTGTCGATGGCCATGAACCCGGCTCGAACCGCGGAGGCCAGCGCGGCCGGATTGCCTGCCGTGCGCACGGCGAACCAGACGCCTCTCGAATACGGATTCTGCGCGTGCGGCGCATAAATCATCGGCTCCGGCTGTTCCAGGTCAGGCGATTTCACGTTCCCCACCACTCCGACAATTTCCAGCTTCACCAGTTCCTCCCCGCTGAAGCGGAGCGGGCGGCTGACGACGATTCGCTTGCCGATCGGGTCCTCATTCGGAAAATAGCGGGCGACGAGCGTATCGCTTACCATCGCCACCAGCGGCGCGGTCTCATTGTCGGCTTCGGTGAAGAAACGTCCCCGCCTCAGGCGAATCCGCAGCGTCTCAAAATACTGTGCTCCCACTGCGGAATAGAATGCACTGGGCCTGTCGGCGGCGCCTCGCCCAGAACCCTCCCGGTCGAAGCGAACTGCCATCATGCAGGTGTTCACGACTGGAAGACAGGTTCCAACGCTCGCGCTTTGAACCCCGGGCAGTCCGGCCAGACGCTCCAGACCGGCGCGGTAAAAACGGAGGGCCTGGGCGGCGTTATATTTCGACGACGGTAGAAACACCCGGACCGTCAGCACCTTCGATGGATCAAACCCCGGATCGACCTTCATCAGGTTGCGCAGGCTCAAAGCCATCAGCCACGCGCCCGCCAGCAGCATCAGCGCAGCAGCGACCTCTGCCGCGACAATCACCTGCCTCGTGCGCTGGCTGGAGCGTCCGGACGTGGTTCCGCGTCCCGATTGCTTCATCGCGCCGTGCTGCTCCGGCCTGGCGATCCCCAACGCGGGGGCCAGTCCGACCAGAATGCACGTCGCCGCCGACAGCGCCAGGCTGAACCACACCACCGGCCAGCTCAGTTCGATCGCGCCCGCCGGGAAGCGCATTCGCAGGGACGATTTTCGGCGCCGCACGTATCAATATCCAGGCGATTCCGAGTCCGAGGCCGCCTCCGCACAGAGCCAGAAGTGCGCTTTCGGTGAGCAGTTGTTGCGCCAGGCGCCGGGCCGTCGCACCCAGCGAGATCCGGACCGCAATTTCCCTCTGGCGCGCCGCCGCACGCGCCAGCAGGAGACTCGCGACGTTGGTGCAGGCCAGCAGCAGCACCAGCCCCACGGCTCCGCACAACACCAGCAAACGCAGCCGGAACGTCTTGTTCAGCAGCCTCTCCTTCAAATCTTCCACCTGGATGGTCCATCCCCGGTCGCTTTTCGGATACGATTCGGCCAGAGAGCGGGAAATCACACTTAACTCGGCTGCGGCGCCGGCCAGTGTCCCGGTAAGACGCGCAACCGCCACCAGGTCGTGATAGTCGCGCTCATGCACGTTCATCGCGACCGGGCATCCAGAGATCGTGCGGCGCGCCACCAGAAGCGAAAATCGTTCGGAGCTACGCCGACGACGGTGTAGGGGACCGAATCGACGCGCAGGATCCGCCCCAGCACATTGGGATCGGCCCCCAGATCCTGCTGCCAGAAGCGGTAGCTGATGACCGCCGACCGCGCCGCGTCGGCCGGACGGTCCAGGCCGTCCTCGTCGGGCAAAAACGTCCGGCCCAGAACCGGCTTCACACCCAGCGTGCGAAAGAAGTTCGCCGTCACCCTGGCCCCGCTGATCTGGCGCGGCCTCTCGCCGCCGATCACCACGAAGCGAAGTGGGCATCCAGGCCGCCAGATCCGCCAGGCTGTGCGACTGGGCCCGCAAATCCATGAAGTCCGCAGGCGAAACATCGCTCAGCGCACCTTGCGGATCGTAACTCCAGACGAACACCAGCTTATTTGGTTCCGAATAGCGAACCGGGTGCAGCAGCAGCCCGTCGAGCACGCTGAACATGGCCGAGTTCGCCCCGATGCCCAGCGCCAGCAACAGGATGATGGAGGCGGTGATCGCAGGCGTTCGGGAGAAAATTCGAACCCCGAAGCGGGCGTCCTGTAAAAGGAATCCCATGTCTCAAACGGCCCGATCAGGCCAGAATCGCGTCACTACGTCAGAACCGCAACGTCGGGAATCCTACGCCTCGACGCCGGCCAAAAAGCCCGGCACCAGATCAGCCACGTCGCCAGTTGCGTCAGGTTAAGAAAGAGGTTGAACACCGCCGTGAATTCGCCTTGCGGGACGAAGTGCCTCAAACCGTACGAAACCGCGGTGCCCGTGACCAGAATTCCGAGTCCCACGCTGACCACCAGAATCTGTGGATCGCGCTTTTTCGATTGGAGCAGCGCACCCCAGAGAATTAAATTCATTATGGCCGCGCCGAAGCTTAACAATTGGCTGGTGCTGTTGAACCATGCCGCCGGAGGATAGGTTTGAAAAAGCGCGGCGCCGAGATTCAATAGCTGGCTGGCGCTGTTCGAAGCTTCCTTGCGAGGGCGGTATTGAAGGAAAGGCCGGTACAGAAGAAAGGGCAGCCCGATCATGGCCACCACCAAACCGCTTAGCATACGCCCGAGCGCAGGTTTTGAGCTGCCGACCACCTTATAAATGAGCACCACCACCAGCACAAACCGCAGCAAATCCACGATCACGTCGTTCGTCCAGTAGAGCTGGGCGTAAACGCGATTCGCGTCGGTTTGCGCCGCCGGGTCCACCTGCGCAGTGCCGTTGACAAGCAGGTCGGCCAGAGTCAGACCCGCGGTGGCGAGCAACTCCCAGGAGACGTAGAGAAGGACGACCCAATATTTCCGGGTGGGACCTAATAAAAGAAAAACCACCAGTAGCAGCAGCGCGATAGCATTGCTAATACCGAGGATTGGCGCGAGGACGTCGTAAACGTGGGTCACTCAACGGCACCCACTGGG
The DNA here is from genome assembly GCA_963749245.1 of Bryobacterales bacterium. Taxonomy (GTDB): domain Bacteria; phylum Acidobacteriota; class Terriglobia; order Bryobacterales; family Bryobacteraceae; genus Palsa-187. Next base: position 23,985 of record CAVVNE010000040.1, on the reverse strand, counting down.
GAATAAACACAATTACTCCCCATTCCTGCGAAGCGTGCTGTCAGATGGGAAGATCTCTTACGCCCGGATTGTGTCGCCGCCGGGAACGGGCCCTGAGAACGTGCATCCACCTGGAACCGGACCGGAGAATGCGACAAGGGTGTCACCGCCCGGAACCGGCCCGGAAAAGAGCGTGTCTCCGCCGGGGACTGGTCCTGATAACGCCGTGTCGCCACCGGGCACTGGTCCCGAAAATAGCGTGTCTCCGCCGGGAACGGGTCCAGAGAAGGCAAACGTGCAACCACCGGGAACGGGTCCGGAGCCGAAATGAGTCGAACTCCCATAAATAGCGGCACTCGCGAAGAGCGCAAGGGCAATAACTGTGCAGATTGTAGCACAGCGTAAGAGAGAAGAACCGCGAAGATTTATCATCCAGTCACCTAAGTCCAAAGCTGTCGATGCCGAGTAGTACTTCGACACAGCAAGCACTAAGAGCAACAACTTATAGTAGCCGAACGGCTGAGGTACTAGTGTCTAGGATTTTTCCTTAGTACGGTACAGGTAATAGGAGAAAGTCGTAGGACTGTAAGGGACTTGCCAGAATCGATTTAACTGGTACCGGTACTGCGTCGAAACAGGCGGATCACTTGCAGCAGTGCGATGTAGATGTTCACGAACCCCAGGCCGGTGATCAGGCCCTTGAAGGACGGCTCGTCCCAGAGATTCTCTACATTTGGGCTGATTCCCTGGAAGTAATTGAGCGTCCACGAATCCTGCCAGGGGAACACGACGAGAAACAGCCCTACTTCAAAGGCGAAGATGGCGAAACAGATGGTCAGCAGCCGCCCTGGCCAGCGTTTTGGCGGAACTGGGGGTGCCTCCACCGGGACGGAGCTTTCGGGAGACGGGATGCCGGGAGTTAAAGACATGCGAAAAGGTCGCCTTGTTCAGGATAGCCCGACCAGACGTAGTCCCGCGACTGGCAGGCGTTCCGCACTGGTTCGAAACTGAAGCGATGCAGGGTGGTGGGCCCGAGTTTTTCAAGCGCGGCAAGATGGTCCGGCGTGCCGTAGCCTTTGTTATGCGAAAACCCGTAGCCGGGGAAGACGCCATCCCATCGCGCCAGAGCCGCGTCGCGCGCCACCTTTGCCAGGATGGACGCCGCGGCGATCGAGAAGCACAGCGAATCGCCGTGAATCAGGGCCTTTTGTGAGAGAGGCAGGTCGACCGTCACCGCGTCGATCAACAGATAATCCGACGCCGAGCGCAAGCCTTCCACCGCCCTTTTCATCGCGAGGCGCGAGGCTTGCAGAATATTCACCCGGTCGATCTCAAACGCGTCGGCCGCGGCCACGGCCCAGGCCATGGCGCGTTCCTTGATGCGCGCGGCCAGCACTTCCCGCCGGTCGGCGTCCAGTTCCTTGCTGTCGTCCAGTCCCCTGATCTGGCGCGACGGGTCCAGCACGACGGCGGCGGCGAAGACGGGACCGAACAATGCACCCCTGCCGGCTTCATCGACACCGGCAATGCTGCGGTATCCCGCGCATCTGGCGGCGCGCTCGTAGCGGCTGCTGGGCATCCCTTGCTGAATCAGGTGCGCTCGCGCAAACGGGCGGCTTTGCCCTTCAGCGCGCGGAGGTAGTAGAGCTTGGCCCGGCGGACGCGCCCTGTGCGCACCAGGTCGATATGATCGACCACGGGGGCGTTCAACGGGAAAATGCGCTCCACGCCCTGCCCGAAGCTGATTTTGCGCACCGTCACGCTTTCCCCCATGCCGGTGTTGTGTTGAGCGATGACCACCCCTTCGAACACCTGCAAGCGTTCCTTGTCGCCTTCCCTGATCTTCACGTGCACCTTGATGGTGTCGCCGGGCCGGTAGCTTGGGTGCGCCGATTCGCGCTTATTCTTGTTCAGGATCTTGGTCATCACCGCGTTTTGCATTTTCTTGTTCTCCAACAAATTTCATTAAATCGGGCCGCATGCGAGCCGTTTTCTCAGCCGCCGCGCGCTGCCGCCACTTCCGGATCTCCTCGTGGTTTCCTCCCACCAGGACCTCCGGGACGCTCCAGCCCCTAAAATCAGCCGGCCGCGTGTACTGCGGACAATCGAGCAAACCTTCCTCGCCGAACGATTCCGCCACGGCCGAGTTCTCGTTCCCCAGCACGCCTTCCATCAACCGCGCCGTCGCGTCGATCACCACCGCCGCGGCCAGTTCGCCGCCGCTCAGCACAAAATCGCCGATCGACAACTCATCGTCGGCCAGATGCTGGGCGACCCGCTCGTCAACACCTTCGTACCGGCCGCAGATCAGCAGCAATTCCTCCAGCTTGCTGAACTCCCTCGCCCGCGCCTGATCGAATTTTCGACCCTGCGCCGAGAGCAGGATCACCTTTTGGCCTTCCCTGCGCTCAGGCCAAATCGACTCCACGGCCTCAAAAATCGGCTCCGCCTTCAGCAGCATGCCTTCGCCGCCGCCAAAGGGACGGTCATCCACCGTCCGGTGCCGGTCGCGCGTCCAAGAACGCAAGTCGTGCACCCGGATCTCAAGCAATCCTGCTGCCCGCGCCTTCCCGACCACTCCCTGTTCGAAAGCAGTCCGGAAAAAATCCGGGAAGATGGTCAGGACGTGAAAAATCACTCCAACAGGCCTTCAGGCAACTCCGCCCGGATCGTCTTCCCCGCCACATCGATCTCCTTGCAGATCGACCGGGCGAAAGGGACCAGAACCTCCCTGCCGTCTTCCAGCTTCACTTCCAGCAGAGGACCGCCGCCAAAATCCTCGACCGAGCGAACCACGCCGGCCTTTACCTCGCGATCCCACAGCACACAACCGACCAAGTCGGCATGAGAAAAAGCGCCTTCTTCAGGCTGCTCCCGCTGGGAATCGTCCACCAGAACATCGGCGCCGGCCCATTGCTCGGCATCGGAAATCGAGTCGATCCCCACAAACTTGAACACCGGCCGGCCGCTGTGCCACCAGATCTCTTCAATCTTACTAGGGCGCATCTTGCCGCCGGCAAGCTCCAGCACCACATCCTTCAACTTCTCCGCGCGTCCGGGTTGCGAGGAATAAATCTCTCCCGTCAGTTCGCCTCGATTACCACGCGCCCGGAACAGGCGGCCGACCGCGACCACTTTATTCCAGAATCTCCAGCGTAAAACGGCGGTTTAACTTCATTCCCGCCGCGCCCAGCAGCGTCCGGATAGACCGCGCGGTCCGCCCCTGTTTGCCGATTACTTTCCCCAAATCGGTGGGCGCGACGCGCAACTCCAGAACCGTCACCTGTTCGCCCGCAATCTCACGAACCGCAACTTCATCTGGAATGTCCACCAGCGCTCTCGCGATTTCCGTCACCAATTCTTTCACCCGTGTTCACCCTCCTACTTGGACCGATTCTAGCAGGTAACCGGATCTAGATGAAGCTAAACGGCTGCCGGAGCGGGATTATTTTTCAATAAACGGGCCACGGTATCGGACGGCTGGGCGCCGTTTTTCATCCAATGCTCGATGCGGTCGTGCTTCAACTTCACCGCCGCAGGCTTCTCCACCGGATGATACGAACCCACCACTTCCACGGCGCGGCTATCCCGGGCGCGTTCCTTATCGATCACCACCACGCGGTAGCTCGGCTTTTTCTTGCCGCCGAATCGCGCCAAACGAATCATCAACATCTACAAACTCCTATTTGTCTGAACTGTATAACCTATTGTGGACCAAATCCCATGCCGGGCGGTAATTTCAGTTTCCCGAGCCGTTTGCCCAGAAACCCTCCCCCGCCCGAAAAACTCTTCATCATCTTCCGCGCCTGCGCATATTGCTTTAGCAGCGTATTCACTTCCTGCACCGACGTTCCACTGCCCTTGGCGATCCGCCGCCGCCTCGCGCCGTTGATCAACATGTGATTATTCCGCTCTTTGGGCGTCATCGAATCGACGATCGCCACCAGGCGAGTAATCTCTTTGTCATCGACCTTCATGTTCTTCAGGTCTTTCATCGGGCCGATCTGCGGCATCATCCCGAGCAGCGACTCCAAAGGCCCCAGCTTCCGTAACTGCTTCATCTGGTCGCGAAAATCGGCGAGCGTGAAGTCGTCGTCCAGCAGCTTGCGCTGCATCTCCTCGGCCTGTTTCTGGTCGATCGTGTCGGTGACCTTTTCGATCAGGCTCAGCACGTCGCCCATGCCGAGAATCCGCTCCGCCACGCGGTCCGGATGAAACGGCTCCAGCGCATCCGATTTTTCGCCCACGCCGACAAATTTTAGCGGCTGCCCGGTGACCGACCTGATCGAGAGCGCTGCGCCTCCGCGCGCATCGCCGTCCATTTTCGTCAGAATAACCCCGGTAATCCCTAGCCGTTTGTGAAACTCGTCGGCCGATTTCACCGCGTCCTGTCCGGTCATCGCGTCGGCGACGAACAGAATCTCGCTCGGGTTAAGAAGCTCTTTCAGCTCCGAAAGCTCCGTCATCAACTCGTCATCGATGTGCAACCGGCCTGCGGTGTCGACCAGCAGCACGTCGCGCCCGGTCTGCACCGCTTCCTTGCGCGCGGACCGCGCCAAGTCGACAGGCTTGGTCTCTTCCCCTTCGTAAATCGGAATCTTGAGGTCGCTCGCCAAAACGCTCAACTGTTTCCGCGCCGCCGGACGATAGACGTCCACCGAAACCATCACCGGCGCATGCCCGTTCTTGCTCAGATAGCGCGCCAATTTCCCCGTCGAGGTAGTTTTGCCCGACCCTTGCAGCCCGACGATCATGATGACGCTGGGCGGCTCATTCGCCATCCGCAGCTTGGCCTGATGCGTTCCGAGCATCTTGACCATCTCGTCGCGGACGATTTTGATTACCTGCTGCGTGGGCGAAAGCGCGGTCAGCACCTCGACGCCCATGGCCTTCTCGCGAACCGCCTCGATAAACTGCTTGGTGACGCGGAAATGGACGTCGGCCTCGAGCAGCGCGACGCGGATCTCGCGCAGCGCGGCGTCCATATTTTCCGCGGACAGTTTTCCTTCTCCGCGCAGGGTCTTAAAAACCCGCTGGAGTTTGTCGCTTAGATTCTCAAACATGATTTGCCCAAGGCGGGCGCCATTTCGGAAGGCTAAGCTCATTATTGTAGCGCAGCGAGGAATAATTCGCTTCTCAACGCACTACTCCTGGAACCGCGACCATCGGGAGCGGTCAAACCGTGACCTACCTCATCACCTTCCCCTGCTACGGGTCGCACATGCACGGAGCCCCAGAAGGCTCCGTGGATCGTAATCACAATCGGTACGGTGCGCCCTTCGCCGAGCCGAATCCGCGTCGACTGTCAGCCGAACTATGCCTCATGGAACAGCCACCTTATGAAATGGACAAGCCTCGACGTCAGGCCGTGCTGGAAGCAATCATCCATCGCTGTGCGGACGGGGATTGGAATTTGTTGGCCACTCACGTCAGAACCAATCACGTCCACGTCGTGGTCCTGGCCGAGGAGACGCCGGAATTCGTAATGACGCAACTGAAAAGCGCGGCAAGCCGGCGGCTGAACGACCTAGGATTTGACAATAGGAGCAGAAAGCGATGGGCGCGGCACGGAAGTACTCGGTACCTATTTAATCGAGAGAGCGTTGCAGAAGCAATTCGTTATGTCCTGGAGCGCCAGGGAGGGCTCATGTCGACCTATCGGGGCTAACCGCTCCCGCTGGTCGCGGTTCCACGAAGCACTTGGAGAACCGCGACCAGCGGGAGCGGTCATGGCGCAAGTCTACCGGAATTCCTGCTCCATTGCGTAGACCTTCGGATTGAGTTTCTGCATCGCTGGAAGACTGGACAGAAACTCCCCTTCGCCGAGCACCGTGCGGTATTCTTCGGAGGCGGTGCCCGCATCGTCGGGCCCCAGCCGAAGAATCAAGCCGCCCTTAATCAACGCCGCCAGACTTCCGCCCTCCCATGAGGATACTGTTCCTGAAAGGTCCCAGCCAAAGCCCATAAGCTTAAACGGCCGGCCGTTGCGCCGCTCCAGATCCTTCAGAGAAGTGTTCATCCCGATCCCGTCCGAGGTTCGCCATGCGCACTCTCCCTGCAACAACTGATAGCAGATGATGACTTTTGACGGATGCTTGCGGGTTGCGGGATCCGCCCACAGTACGGCGAGGCGTTTTTCGGGAGTTTTCTCGTAGATGTCCGTGCCAGGCTCGGTGACTCCTTCGCCGACATCGATGTCTTTATCGGCTACGGCGGAATCGCCGAAGGCTTTCCGCAGATCCTGGGCGGAGCTGGAGGCGGTAATCGGCCCGACCCTCACGCCGGGCACCACGGTCCAGTCATGCCGACTGGTACACGCCGCGAGCGTAATAATGACGGCGAATCCCCGAAAGCCGTGCATTGGCGGTCAGCCTACGGCCGCGCCATGTACTTCTCGTACAGCTTCGTCTGCTTGTTCGACAAGTCCACTTCCTTGCCCTTGATGTACAGCGCCTTGATCTGCGTCGGCGTCTCCAGGGGATCTCCGTTGGTCAGCATCAGGTCCGCCCATTTGCCCTTTTCGATCGACCCGATCTTGTTGCCCTCGCCCCAGATTTCGGCCGCATTGATGGTGATCGCCTTCAAGGCCGCGTCGTACGGCAGCCCGTACGCCACAGCGCGCGCCGCGTTGTAGGGCAGATTGCGGGAGAATTCGTTGTCGAACGTCCCAAACGCGATCTTCACTCCGGCCTTATAAAATTCGCCGGGCAGCGACTCGGCGTAATCGTACGGAGCATCCACATTCTCCGGCAGAGCCTCGGTCCGCCCCATAATCACGGGAATATTCTTTGCCTTGAGCTCCGGCCCTTCCTTGCCCAGTTCCTGGGGCGAAAGAATCACGATTTTTATGTGCTCTTTTTCCGCGAACGCGATGGCGTCGTGAATCGCGCGTTCGCGAGCCGCGGGCACGGCCACAGGGATCTTGCCTTCGAGCACCGGAATCATCGCTTCCAACTTCAAATCGCGCTTGAACCCGGGCAGATTCGCCGTCCGCTCCTTCTGATACTGCCTAGCCTGTTCGAAAAATTCCGTCACCTTCGCCACCTGAGCGTCGTACTGCCGCTTGGCTTCTGTATAGGTGCCCGCGGCGCTCCCGCCGCCAAATAACAGCGCGATCTCATCCGCGAAATCGACGTTGGCCATCCCTCCGCGTCCTCCGCGCGACGCGATGCTCGGGAACAGCAGGTGCACCGCGGCCGACCGGTTGATCTCCATGTCCTCCCAGGTCCAGCCGTCCAGGTGGATCAGCGCCGCCTCGCCCGAGATGAACTGCGCCCCACCGCCACCGCGGCCTCCGCGACCGCCGGCCGCGGGAAACGTCATCGCGCTAGTAATCCCGTTGGCGCGAACCACCGGAAAATGCGCGCTCTCCGGATTCACCGCGCTCAACGCTTTCAACTGCGGCATGAACTCGCCCAGCTCGCCCGTATCGACGGTGACGCGCTCGGCGCCGATTTCAGAAAGCCCCAGCTCGGTGTTCGAATCGATCATGCCCGGATACAGCCGCAAGCCTTTTCCTTCGACGATCTTCATCCCCTTCGGCGCGACGATTTTCGCCCCGATATCGGCGATTTTTCCGTCCTGCACCAGCACGGAAACACCCTTGATTTCAGGACCCGTCACCGGATACACGTCGACGCCGCGAATCAGGAATGAGTCGTTCGCAGCCGCGCACGAAACCGCGGACTCGCGCATGCGATCAAAAGTCCGATTCTCTTCATTGCGCACCCCTTCCGCCGCGAGCCGGCGTCGCCGCCTTCTCTTTATCCGCCAGCTTTTTCTTCTCCAGTTCCTTCGCCGGACGGCCGCTCACATCCGAATCGCGATCGAAATACTTCGTTCCGTCGATCCAGACTTTTTGAACCTTGGAAAAGTTCGACAGAGGATCCTTGTCGTAAATCACGATGTCGGCGTCCTTGCCCACCTCAATCGACCCGACCCGATTATCGACGCCCAACTGCTTCGCGGGATTGATGGTCACCAGCGCCAGCGCCTCTTCGCGGGTCAGCCCGCCGTACTTCATGGCCTTCGCGGCTTCCGTATTGAGTCGCCGCATCAGCTCCGCGTCATCGGAGTTCAGACTGGAAATGACGCCCTTCTTGGTCATGATCGCGGCGTTGTACGGAATCGCGTCGAACGCCTCCACTTTGTACGCCCACCAGTCGCTGAACGTCGACCCGCCCGCGCCGTGCGCCGCGATCTCTTTCGCAACCTTGTAGCCCTCCAGAACGTGCTGGAACGTCTTGATCTTGAATCCGTAATCGTCGGCGACGCGGATCAGCATCAGAATTTCGTCGGCGCGATAGCAGTGCGCATGCACGAACCGCTTGCCTTCCAGAACTTCCTTCAGCGGCTCCAGCTTCAAATCCTTGCGCGGCGGAAGAGGATGCTCGCCCTTGGCCACGGCCGCGTCGTAGGCATCCCACGTCGCTTTGTATTGCTTCGCTTCGTTGAATGCTTCGCGAATCACGTCCTCGACGCCCATGCGCGTCGCCGGATAACGGGCGTTGGTTGCCGGAGCCGCTCCGCGCCCGCCCTGAGGGATTCCGCACGCTTCGGATTCTCGCCCAGCGCGAACTTGATTCCCGGCGTCGCGCCCTGGAAAATCATTCCTTCGGCGTCCTGCCCCCAGCGCATCTTCAGCACCAGCGTCTGCCCGCCGATCGAATTGGCCGACCCGTGCAGGATATTCGCCGCCGTCACGCCTCCGGCCAGCGCGCGGTAAATCGCGATGTCCTCCGGGATTGATCACGTCCCGGATATTCACCATCGACGACACCGACACGCTGCCCTCGTTCACGCCTCCATCCACCGCGATGTGCGAGTGGCAATCGATAATGCCGGGGATCACGTATTGGCCCTGTGCGTCGATCACGGTTGCTCCCGCGGGCACCATCACGTTATCCCCAACCTCGGTAATCTTGCCGTCCTTCACCACAATCGAGCCCTTGAACGTCCCTTTGGCGCCCTCGCTCATGATGGTGGCGTTCTGAATCACCGTCACCTGCGCGCCCAGCGGCGCCAGCGCGATCAGACCTACTAAGAATGCGTGCTTCATTATCGTTTCCCCTCATTCGGCGTCGCCGCCATCGCTCCACCGCCGCCTCGCCCTGCCGGAACTTCCGGCGCCGGTACATATTTATTGCCGTCCACCAGCACAAATTCGATCTTCGTGCGATCGTCGAAGATCTCGCCCTTGGTCACCACCAGGTTGGCGATCTTGCCCTTCTCGATCGACCCCAGCCGGTCCGCCACGCCGTAGATCTCGGCCGGCGAAAGCGTCAGCGCGCGCAGGGCATCCTCGCGCGACAATCCGTTGTCGATGGCCTTCTTCACCGCCCGCTGCAAATCGCGCGGCGCGTCAAGACCGTCCGAATAAAGCGCAAACTTGATTCCGTTTTTCTTCAGCACCGCCGGCGTGGTGGGCGCCTTCTCGCGAATCACCATCTGCCGGTACGGATCCTCTGCCTCCGGATCCTGGTCGCGCGGCCTCTCGGGCCATCGCAGACTGACCAGCACGGTGGCATTCGCGTCTTTCAGATATTTCACCGACCGGTCTTCGAAGCCCTCGCGCAGTCCATAATAAATCGCCGGCTGCTTCAGCTCCGCCGCGAAGTGAATCATGCGGTCGATCTCCACCCAGCGGTTCGCCGGCAGCAGAATCCGCTTCGATTCGATCACGCCTTCGAGCGCGCGGTCGTACTCCGGCCTCTGCATCCCGCGAGGATTCTTCGCATAGGCGTCCTTCACCAGTTGATAGTGGTCCGCATCCAGATAAATCTGCCGGATATACGCGATCGCGCCCATCAGCGAGCTGGGGAAACCGCCGCCAAAGCCGCCCCCCGCGCGCGTCACCGAAATATATTGGCCGAGCGAAGGAACCAGCACCATCTCGCTCACTTTTTCGCCCGACAGCAAATCGATCAGCGAGCCCTGACCAGCGAAAAACCCGCGCGTCGGCCATACCGCGGCCGTCGTGAAGCCCGCGCCGCGCGCCGTCTCTATGCGCTTGTCGCCCACTTGAACTTCATCCGCCGCCTTGATCCAGCTCGTCGTCGCAGGCCGATCCTCAGGACCTTTTGCAGGAGGCGCCGCCGGTGTCGCCGTAGCCGCAGTCGTCGCGCCCCGGCCGCCTCGCGCCCCACCCGTTGCCGGCGCACCGGGCATTCCCCAGGTGCTCAACGCATCGACGAGCCCGGGATATACGGTCATCCCTTCGCCGTCGATCACCACCGCGTCGGCCGGAATTTGGGCGCTCTCGCCAACATCCTGTATCAAACCATTCCGCACGACGACGGTCCCTTTGCTAATGACCGCGCCCGACACCGTCACGATTTTCGCGTTGCGGATCGCGATCGCCGCGTTATCGGCGGCTGCCGCACATCCGCAAAAAACAAGCAGGGCTGTTAGAAGATTTCTCATATTGCAATCGCCTAGTATAAAGGAAGACTCGGAGTGAGTGAACTATAGATGGCGTCGAAGAAACGGATAAGTTACAAGCAGGCGGGCGTAAACATCGACGAAGCAGACGCCGCCGTCAGCTCCATTCGCGAAATGGCCCGCAAAACTTTCACGAAAAACGTCCTCACCGACATCGGCAGTTTCGGCGGAGGCTTTCTTTTGAAAGATTTCCGCCAGCCCGTGCTGGTTTCCTCGGCCGACGGCGTCGGCACCAAGCTCAAGCTCGCGTTTTTGACCGGAAAACACTCCACTATTGGCGAAGATCTGGTGAATCACTGCGTCAACGACATCGCCGTGCAAGGGGCTCTGCCCCTCTTTTTCCTTGACTATTTTGCAACCGGGAAACTGAACGCCCGCGTCGCCGCATCGGTCGTCTCCGGCATCGCGCGCGGCTGCGAGCGCAATCGATGCGCCCTCATCGGCGGCGAAACCGCCGAAATGCCTGGCCTCTATCACGATGGCGAGTACGACCTGGCGGGCTTCATCGTCGGCGTCGTCGAGAAAAAACGCATGATCACGGGAAGATCCATCAAGCCCGGCGACGTGCTGCTCGGCCTGCCCTCCACAGGCCTTCACACCAACGGTTATTCGCTCGCCCGCAAGCTTTTGTTCGAAATCGCTGGCCACGATGTGAACACGCGGATCGACGAGCTCGGCACCTCACTCGCCAAGGAATTGTTGAAGCTGCATCGCAGCTATCTTGCGCCCCTGCGCGCCCTTCACGATAAGGAAATCCTGAAAGGAGCCGCCCATATTACGGGGGGAGGCATCACCGACAACACGCCTCGCATTCTTCCCAAAGGCCTCGGGGTCCGCATCGACGTCGGATCCTGGCCAGTCCTGCCGGTCTTCGAACTGCTCCGCAAAATCGGAGACATTCCCGAAGCCGACTGGCGCCGCACCTTCAATCTCGGCATCGGCATGATCTTCGTCGTCTCTCCGGGCGATCTGAAAAAAGCCGCCAAAACTCTGGACAAAATGAAGGAACGCTGGTACAACATCGGCGTCGTCACCAAAACCCCAGGCGTCATCTATAAATGAAACGCCTTGGAATCCTTCTCTCCGGCCGGGGCTCCAATTTCCTCGCCATCGCCGACGCCATTGCAGAAAAACGTCTCGACGCGTACATTGCCTGCGTCATCTCCAACCGTCCCGGCGCGCCCGGCTTGGCCGCCGCACTCGATCGAGGCATCCACGCGATCTCGTTTCCCTCCCAAGGCCTCGATCGCGAGGTTTACGACCGCCAGCTCATTGATGGCTTGCGTGCGCACCACGTCGATCTCGTCTGCTTAGCCGGGTTCATGCGCATCCTCAGCGGCCATTTCATCCGGGAATTTCCCCAGCGCATCCTCAATATTCATCCTTCCCTGCTCCCCGCCTTCCCTGGGCTCGATGCTCAGCACCAGGCGCTGGCGCACGGCGTGAAGATCGCCGGATGCACGGTGCATTTCGTCGACGAAGGAATCGACTCGGGCCCCATCGTCGCGCAAGCCTCCGTCCCCGTCCTCGACGACGACACCGCCGAATCGCTCTCCGCGCGCATCTTAGAAGAGGAACACCGCCTGTACTCGGAAGCCATCGGCCTGGTCCTTTCGGGCCGATATAAGATCGAAGGCCGCCGCGTGATCCGCACATCAAGTATCCTGTAACGATGAACAACCGGCTCCCCGCAGAGCTTCTTGCCGAATTCCTCGGCACCATGGTCCTCATCCTGTTCGGTAACGGCGTCGTCGCCATGGAGGTCCTGTTCAATAAGGGCGGCTACACCAACATCACCCTCGCCTGGGGACTCGCCGTTACCATGGGAATCTATATCGCTGGAAAAACCACCGGCGCGCATCTGAATCCCGCCGTCACCCTCACCCTCGCCGCCTACCGCGGCTTCCCCTGGAAAAAGGTTCTGCCTTACTGCATTGTCCAGACCGCCGGAGCGTTCGCCGCCGCCGCCATCGTCTTCTGGAATTACCACCCTCAATTCCTTATCGTCGACCCGCATCTCGAAAAAACCGCCGGCATCTTCACCACATTTCCCGCCTTCCCCCTTCAGCCCTCGGCTGGATTCCTGGACCAGACCATCGGAACTGCGCTTCTTCTGCTGATGATCTTCGCCATCACCGACGAGCGCAACACGCCTCCCGGAAATATGACCCCGCTCATGGTCGGCCTCGTTGTCGTCGTCATCGGCATGGCGTTCGGAGGTATGCACGGCTACGCCATCAACCCCGCGCGCGATTTCGGGCCACGGCTGCTCACGGTCGTGGCCGGATTCAAGAATAACGGCCTCACGGACGGCTCCATGGTCTTCTGGGTCCCCATCGCCGGACCGCTCCTGGGCGGCCTTATCGGCGGCGCAGTGTACGATTTCTTCATTCGTCGTTATTTGCCCTCAAACGAACCCATTCCTGGCCGATAGGGTTCGTATGTGCAGCCCAATCAGCAATGCCAGCGCCGCGTATCACAGCAACGCCGCGCAGAATACCCCGAAAACGCCCGCGCCGCCGACGCCTTCCCCTCAACAGCAGGACAGCGTCCATTTGAGCGCCGCCGCGCTCGCTCAATCCGGAGACGCCGACCACGACGGCGACAGCCACTAGCGTGGGGCAGGGTGATGCCCTGCCGTGTGGCCATTTTTATTCACACCCGTGAACAATGTACACGCTAGCAATGTTTAATCGATAGAGCGATAATGGAAGTTCCCCGCAACCCGGGGGTTTGGGAGTTACGTCTCACTACTCATGCGGTCCGCTCTATTGCTATCCGTCTGCGTCGGCGCATTTGCCGCATCGCCTCAAAAATTGCTGCAAACCGCGCCGGTTCAATTCGAGCGAAGCGCCAGCCATCAATGGACCGCCCGGGGCCTGGGCTACGCCTTTCGTTTTGAGAATACCGGAGCCGCCATGCGCCTCGGCGACCGCACCCTGCGCATGACGTTTCAAAATTCCAATCCTTCCGCTCCTTATTTAGGCCTCAACCGCAGCGCCCACCCCACCAATTCGTTTCGCGGAAAAACCTATCAGCGCATCGAAAATTACACCCGTCTGCGGCGCGCCGGAATTTATCCGGGCATCGACCTGGTGTATTACAGCCGCAACGGCGAACTGGAATACGATTTCGAAATCGCCCCCGGCGCCGACCCTTCGCCCATCGCCCTGACCTTTGAAGGCGCGGATTCGGTCCGTCTCAGCGATCATGGCGATCTGCTTCTCACTCTCGCTGATAAGGATCTTACCCTGCGCGCCCCTTCCGTCTATCAGCGCCGCGTTTCCGGCGAATTGGTCGCCGTCGAAGGCTCTTACAAAATCGGTGATGGCGGCAAAGTGCGATTCCGCCTCGGAAATTACGACCGCTCCGCCAGGCTCGTCGTAGACCCAGCCATTTCTTACGTCGCCTTCCTCTCCGGCTCCTCGGGAGACGTCGGCGTTTCGGTCGGCACCGACGCTCAGGGTTACATCTACGTCGGCGGCTATACCTTTTCAGGCGATTTTCCGCTCGGCGGCCTTTCCTATAATCCCCTGCCCTACGGCGAAGCCGACTGCTTCATCCTCAAGCTCGATCCCTACGCCACCGATCCGACGCTGACCATCGTCTACTCCACGTATTTTGGCGGCACCACCGGCAACGACTTTCTGACCGCCATGAAAGTGGATCAGTACGGCATCGTCTACTTCACCGGCAACACCGATTCAACCGATTTCCCGACCTCCGGCGCAGCCTATTCGTCGACCCTCGCCAACCTGACACACGCCTTCATGACCGCTCTCGATACGACGCAGGACAGTATTTACGGCGAAATTTATTCCACTTATTTCGGCGGCACCACCGGGAACGAATCAGGCAACGGAATTTTTCAGTCGAACGGCTTCATCTACATCACCGGCTATACCAACTCCACGGACCTGCCCACCGCGGGCGGCTTCCAGGGAGCCATCGCCGGCAGCGACGACGCGTTTGTCGCCAAGTTCGATCCCACCCAGCAGGGCCTTTCGTCGCTGGTTTTCGCTTCCTATCTGGGAGGCGGCGGCCAGGACTGGGGCCGCGACATCGCCGCCGATAACAACGGACTGATCTACGTCACCGGCTACACGTTTTCGAGCGATATGCCGTACACATCCACCGCCTACGAAAGCTACGCCGGCGGAGGAGACGCCTTCCTGGCCGTCATTGATCCGAACGCGTCGGTGGTCACCTACTGCACCTCGTTCGGCGGCGCCACCGGATACGACGAAGCGAAGAAGCTGTTGGTCGATCCGGACGGTACGCACGTCGCGATCGCAGGTTACACACTCTCGACCGACCTTCCGGTTACTCAGAACGCCTATCAATCGGTAATGCCCGCGGGTTCCAATCTCGACCCGTCCGGCAACGAACTGGGGAGCAACGGATTCCTCGCCATTTTCGATATGACCAAAGTCGCTCCGCTCCAGGGGCTGACCTACAGCACGTACCTGGGCGGCTTCAGCGGCGAAGTGATCTACGATTTGCAGCGGGACGCGCAGGGCCGTTACTATATGTGCGGTTACACGCTTTCCAGCAACTTTCCGGTGACCAACAGCGCTATTAACACCGCGTCGGCCGGCGGCGGGCTGAACGGCTTTGTCACGATCCTCGATCCGTTCGCGAAGGCTCCAGCCAGCCCGCTTGTTTATTCCAGCTATATCACCAGCCCCGGAACGCAAACCGTCTACGGGGTCACCTATGACATTCACGGCACGGTCTGGATTACCGGCATGGCCACCAGCAGCATTTTCCCTCCGGGCTACGAAACATTCCCCGTCTCGCCCACTTCCGGCAACCCACAGCCCGGCAAATCGGCGTCCTTCCTTTGGGGCTTCACTATCAACTAGCGCTTGTCGCAAGTAAGCCAGGGGACCCCTGGTCCGCCTATCTCGGAAATCCCGGCGAATACGCTTCCAGGTATTTCAACCCGCTGCCCGTGTTGTATATAACGATGCGTTCTTTCGCCGTCAGAAACCCGTTGGCCAGCAGCTTCTTCAACGCGGCCACGCACGCCCCGCCCTCGGGGGCCGCGAAGATCCCTTCGTCGGTGGCCAGTTCCACGGCCGCCTCGATCATCTCGGCGTCGCTCACCGCGATGCACGTTCCTCCGCTCTGGCGCACTGCGTCCAGAACCAGAAAATCGCCCAACGCCTTCGGAACCCGCAGGCCGCTGGCGATCGTTTCCGCGTGCGGGAAAAACTCGCTGCGCGGTTTCCCTTCCTCAAACGCCTTCACGATCGGCGCGCATCCTTCGGCCTGCACCGCGATCATCTTCGGCCGCTTCGAGGAAATCCACCCCAGCGCTTCCATTTCGGCGAACGCTTTCCACATCCCGATCAGCCCTACTCCGCCGCCGCAGGGATAAAAAATCGTGTCCGGCAGCGTCCATCGGAACTGCTCGGCCACCTCGTAGCCCATCGTCTTCTTGCCCTCGATACGATACGGTTCTTTCAAAGTGCTGACGTCGAACCAGCCCTCCTGATCCTTGCGCTGCATAACGATTTTCGCGCAGTCGCTGATCAGCCCGTCCACCAGCGTCACCAGCGCGCCGGCCGCGCAGCATTCGATGTAATTCGCCTGCGGCACATCGCGAGGCATGAAAATATGGGCCTCGATTCCCGCCGCCGCGGCGTAGGCGGCCATGGCTCCGGCGGCGTTGCCGGCAGACGGAATCGCAACCTTGGTCACGCCCAGCTCGGCGCACATCGACACCGCGCAGGAAAGCCCTCGCGCCTTGAACGAACCGGTTGGATTGACGCCTTCGTCCTTCACCCACAGGTCTTCGCTGCCGAGGCGCGCGCCCAGCCTCGCGGTATGAACCAGAGGGGTCATGCCCTCGCCCAGCGAGATCATCGCCGAGGGTTTCGAAACCGGCAGCACCGGCGCGTAGCGCCACATGCTGGTGGGACCGCTGGGAATCCAGTCGCGGCTCCAGCCGTCGCGCAGTTTGTCAAGGTCGTAGCGGACCAGCAGAGGTCCGCCGCATTCGCAGAGATTATGGAGCTGTCCCGCTTCATGCCGTTTTCCGCAAGCGGCGCATTCAAGGTGAGTAATAGTAGTCATTTTTCGTTAAGCAGTCCGCTGGCTCACGCCAGGGGTTATAACCCCGTCCCGTCGGGGCGGGGATTTCATCTGTTCGCCAGCTCCGCAATTTCGTCGAGAATCTTCAGCAGCTCGCCGCGCGGATCGTCGGCGCGAGTAACCTGCCGTCCCACAACCAGATAGTCGGCGCCGTTCGCCACGGCCTCGGCCGGCGTCGCGACGCGTTTCTGATCGGCTGCGGACTTGCCGGCGGAACGCACTCCGGGAATCACCAGCGTCATCTTCGGCCCGGTCATGGCGCGAACCTTGGCGACTTCCAGTGACGAACACACGATACCGTCGACGCCAGCCTCCATCGCGTGGCCAACTCGTTTTTCCACCAGTTCGGTCAATGTGAGCGCGTACCCTTCGTTCTGAACATCGCTCTCATCGAAGCTGGTCAGCACCGTGACTGCGAGCAGTACTAGGGATCCCGTGCGACCTTCGATCGCCGCCCGCATCACCTGTTTAACGGCGTGAATCGTGAGGAAATCCACGTTCGTCGCGGAAATCGCCGACACCGCGCGCTTCACCTGCTCGCCGATATCGTACAGTTTCAAGTCGAGGAAGACGCGCTTTCCCTGCGCCTTCAACTCGCGCACAAAATCCATGCCGCCGACGGCGTACAACTCCAGGCCGACTTTATAAAAATCCGCGTCGTCTCCCAGAGCCGCGACCAGCGCCCGCGCTTCGTCCACCGAGGGGACATCGAGAGCGATGATGATCATAAAACTCGCAGCGGCTTTTTCTGCCGTTCAAAAACTTTTCCGATTCGATAGGCCGCCGGGAAATTCCGCTCCAGTTCCAGCGCGTCCTTTTCCGGCAACGCGATCAGCAGCCCGCCCGACGTCTGCGGGTCGTAAAAAAGATCGTCAAACGGAGACGAGCCTTCCACGCAGTAGGAGACAAATTCGCGATTATTTCCCAGTCCGCCGGAAAACGCCCCTGCCTGGGCGTATTCGAGCGCGCCATCGAGAAAACGTACTAATGAAGAATCGATTTCGAGCGTCACCTTGCTGCCCAGCGCCATCTCCCGGGCGTGTCCGAACAATCCGAAACCGGTGACGTCGGTAAGCCCGTGAACCTCCAGATTTTCGATCGCCTCGGCGGCGGCGCGATTCAACGTCAACATCTGCGCCATCGCCTGGTCGACATGCTCCTGTTTCGCGATGCCCCGCTTAAGCGCCGTCGAAATCACACCGGTGCCGATTTTCTTGGTGAACATCAGAACGTCGCCAGCCCGGGCGCCGGTGTTGGTCTTGACGCGATCCGGATGAACGGTGCCGGTAATCGCGTAGCCGAATTTTATCTCCGGATCGCTGACACTGTGGCCGCCCAGAATCACGCAGCCCGCTTCGTGAATTTTTTCCGCGCCGCCCTTCAGGATCTGCTCCAACGTATCAATATCGCCCGAGCCGGGCCAGGCGAGGATCGACAAAGCCGTCAGCGGCCGGCCGCCCATCGCATACACATCGCTCAGGGCGTTTGCCGCGGCAATCGCGCCGAAGGTATACGGGTCATCCACAACGGGAGTAAAAAAATCGACGGTCTGGACGATCGCCAGATCGGGGGTGACGCGGTAGACACCGGCGTCGTCGGCGGTATCGAATCCAACTAATACGTTGGCGTCCGCAACGCGAGGGATGCGGGGCAGAACCTGGTCCAGGATCTTTGGACTCAGTTTCGAGGCGCAGCCTCCAGCCTTAACTTGCCCGGTTAGTTTTGGACTCACTGCTATTCAGTGTACAGTGGGCGGCCTCCGAGCGGGAGTACGCCACCCACCCCACTCGTTTCAGGCAGCCGCGATTTCCTTAACTTTATTCTTGCTGCCCGGCGGACGGCCCCGCCGTTTAATAGTCGCCATCCAGGCCGGCGGACGGCCTCGCCGCTTGGTTCGCCCCTGCGACAACCGCTCCAATGTCAGAATGGCTTCTTCAATCTGCTCACGTTCGTGGCGTAATTCAGCCAGCATTTTGAGTACATCCATTTTCGTCGTCTTACGCTCCTTTATGCATCTCTTCACCTCTCCCAATCGGCGCTACGTTCCGAAAAAGGAACAGAACAGAAGCGCCGCCCGACAGATGCAGTCCAAGCATAAACCTATGTTTAGGCCAATTTCAAGACCTTTGTTCTGAAATCAGAACAAAATCGTAAAAATCTTTCCCCATTACGGTACTAGCGGTTCCAGCGTCTGTAAGGCTATGTAAGATTTGGCTTCTCCGCCGCCAGCCTTCTTTTCCAGAAGAAATAAAACGGCAATCCGGCGATAATCAGGACCAATCCGATCCCGGATTCCCGAGGCGAGCTCATAAGTGTCGAATAAAGAAGGGCAATCGCGACCAATACAAAGAGCGCGGGCACCACCGGGTACCCCAAAACCCGGTACGGACGGTCCATATCTGGCCGCTTTATCCGCAGAACAATCACCGATGCCGCCGTCATTCCGTACAGGATCCAGCTCGGGAAGATCACCAGGGTGTAAAGCTGTTTGTATTCGCCACTCAGCAGGAGCAGGCAGGACCAAAGGCCCAGCAGCGCGATGCTGGGGCCCGGCGTGCGGAACGCGGGGTGTACCCGGCTCATGGATTTGAAAAAGAGGCCGTCCCGGGCCATCGCGAATGGCACACGGGAGCCGGACAGGACCGATCCGTTTAATGCCGCGAATATCGAAATCATCGCCGCCACGCTGACCACCGCCGCGCCCGGCTGACCGAGCACCCGGTGCATCATGGATGCCGCGACACGCTCGCTCGCACCGACTTCCGGACCGCTCAAAACGTAGAAATAAGCGAGATTGGTGAGCAGATAAACGGCAATCATCATTAAAGTACCGGAAATCAGCGCCAGCGGCAGATTTCGCTGCGGGCGTTCGATCTCCGAGCCCAGCATTCCGGCGTTATTCCAGCCGTCGTAGGCCCATAAAGCAGCCACCAGTGCCGCGAAAAAGCCGGGAATCCCCCCGGGGTCGGCCGGCATACCGGTGTGGAAATTCGCCGTGTTTCCATGGCTGGAGGCGAGCCCCGCGACGATCAGTCCGCCGATCAGCCCTAGTTTCAGCACGGTAACGAATACCTGGACGTCTCCACCAACGCGGACGCCCAGGTAATTCACGGCCGCCAGGAACAAAATCAGTCCAATCCCCAATAATTGCCCGTAGCGAATCTCGAGAGATCCGCCGCCTGGGCCGATCGGCAAAGGAATTGTATAGGATACGGCCTTGAGCCCAGGGAAAAAATCAGCCAGATAAGTGTAAAATCCGGTGGCCAGCGTGGCGATCGACGCCGCTTTTGCCACCCACGTCTGTGTCCAGCCGTAAATGAAGCCGAAGAAAGGACCGTAGGCGGCCGTTAAGTAAACATATTCGCCGCCGGCCTCCGGCATGGCGGCGGAAAGCTCGGCGTAGGTGAGAGCGCCGAACAAGGTAAGCACGCCGCCGAACACCCAGACGACAAAAACCATGGCGGGCGATCCGACGGCCTTAATCATGTCAGAGGGAACGAGGAAAATCCCGCTTCCGATGGCCGTTCCGATGACGATGGCGATGGAGGCCCACAATCCCAGCGCGCGGCGTAGGGTGGGTTCAGATGGCGGATTCGGTTGCAGACTGTTTCTCCCTGAAAAGGAATGAGAGGGCCAAACCGAGCGCGAACGTGGCGGAGGAGCCTATGAGAACGTACCACGTCCAGGCAATCGGCGTGAAGAACCGGATATAAAGCATCAGCACGAGCCCGCTAGCCATGGCGCACATGGCCGCCAATTCGCCGACGCGCTTCGTCAGCAGGCCGAGGAGAAACACGCCTAGCAGCGAGCCATAGATGATGGAGGCGATCGACAATCCGGCTTGCAGAACGCTGCCCCAGTGGCGCGCAATCAGCGCCACTCCGAACAGAATCGCGCCCCACAGGACCGTCGCGTAACGCGCGCGGCGGAGCCATTGGGCATCGGAGGCGACGGATCGAGAAAGAGGCTTCAGAAAATCCATCACCGTTGTGGATGCCAGCGAATTCAGCGCCGCGCTGAGATTCGACATGGCCGCGGCCAGGATCGCGGCGATGACGAGCCCGGAAACTCCCACCGGAAGATGCTGCCAGATGAACAGCGGATAGATTTTGTCCTGCACGTCGGGCAGTTTCCAGTGGTTATCCGAATAAAGGACGAACAGGCAAATCCCGATAACCAGAAACAAAGTGAACTGGACAAAGATGACCACCCAGCTGGCCATCAGCGCGGTGCGGCTCTGGCGTTCAGTGGGCGCGGCGAGCAGGCGCTGCACCATCAACTGCTCGGTGCCGTGGCTGGCGGTGGTGAGAAAGCATCCGCCGATCAGGCCCGCCCAAAAGCTGTAAGTGCGGGTGAAGAAAATCGCCGGCGGGGCGAGGCGGAAATCGAAGACCTGAAATTTTCCCAGGGGCGCGGCCACGGCGGCCACGTGTGACCAACCACCGGGAATTTCGTCCAAGATGATATAGAAGCTGAGGACGGCTCCGATCACGTAGAGGAACATTTGGATTACATCCGTCCAGATCACGGCAGTCAACCCGCCTTCGTACGTATAAACAAGGGTCAAACAAACTATCACGACGATAGACGTCATTTCGCCGGTGCCCAGGATAATCGAGATGACGATGGAGATCGCAAACACGCGCACGCCTTCCGCCAACGCCCGCAGGATCAGAAACTCGCCGGCGGTGAGCCTGCGGATGCGGCTGCCGAAGCGGACGCGCATCAGCTCGTAAGCCGTGTACATCTCGCCTCGAAAATAGGCGGGCAGAAAAAGTGTCGCGATGACGATGCGCGCCAGCAGATATCCGAGGACGACTTGCAGGAATCCCAAATTGCCCTGAAAAGAGAGCGCGGGCGTGCCGATGACGGTGAGCGTGCTGGTTTCAGCCGAGACGATGGACAGAGCGATAGCCCACCATGGCGCCGCGCGGCCGCCAAGGAAATAGTCCTTCAGCGTCTTTTGCGATTCACGAAAGCGGGTCCCGAACCAGGTGATGCCGGCGAGATAAAGAACGATGACTCCGAGGTCGATCCAGCGCATTGGATTCAGTCAGGATACAGGGCGCGAGGCGCCAGGCGCCAGGCGTCAGGTAGAAAAAAACGCGCGCGTATTCCTGGCGCGTGGCGCCCGGCGCCCGGCGCCTTCCTTTTTGGGAACAACTTTCGCGTCCGCGGAGTCTAATATAAGCCGAATAGCTCATGGAAGAAAACAGGCGGTTGCGGCTATCCTCCGGGTTCCGCTATACTCCGCAAAGTACCAATTCCAGTGAAGTCAGGAGATTGTCAGTGCTGTTGAAGACCAGCGCCGCGGCGGTAGTGATCGGGGCTGCGCTTGTCTCCAGTCTGGCGGCTCAGGACAAGAAAAAACCGGACTGGAAAGACGCCGCCGAGTACGACCTTTATAAGCCGATTACGCAGACGCAGGACGCGAAAATATGGCTCGAATCGCTGGACAAGTGGACCAAACAGTATCCGCAGAGCGAATTGTCGGGCATCCGGCGGCTGCTGTACCTGGAAACCTACCGCCAACTGGGCAGGACTCGCGAGGCCTTCAACGCGGCGGTCGAAGTGCTGCGCGACAATCCGAATAATCTATTTGCGCTTTCGACCATCGTCGGCTCGATTTATCAATTAGGTCCGCCGACTGACTGCCGACCTCGATATTGCCGAACGCGCGACCACGACCATTCTGGCGAGTCTGGACGGGATCTACGCCACGGAGAACCGTCCCAGCGAAATGACCGATGCCGAAGCGGCCAAGGCGAAGCCGGAGATGCGGGTCTTCGCGCAGAAAACCGCCGGGTGGATCGATTGGACGCGCAAGGATTTCCCACGCGCCGAAGTGGAATTCAGGAAGGCGATCGATCTCGATCCGAAACAGGGACAGGTTTCCTACTGGCTGGCGGATTCGATGCTGGAGCAGAACAAAACGAATCCGGAAAAGCAGCAGCCGGCGCTGTACTACTTTGCCCGCGCGGCATCCTATGACGGTCCAGAGAGCCTGCCGGCGAGCGACCGCAAGAATCTGACCGCGTATTTGAACCGGGCGTACGTAAAGTATCACGGGTCGGATGAAGGCCTCGCGCAGTTGATGACCAGCGCGAAATCGAGTGCAACGCCTCCGGCCGGGTTCCTGATCAAGAGCGCGGCGCAGATTGAAAAAGAGCGGATCGAAGCCGAGCAGATGTTCGACAAGACGCATCCGGAAAGAGCCTTGTGGAGGGATCTGAAGGCGGCCTTGACATCGCCCACGGGCGACACATATTTTGAAACAAATATGAAGGACGCGCTCGTCCCACATTTAAAGGGCAAGCTGGTGGCGATGACGCCGGCGTTCAAGCCGAAGGAACTGATCCTGTCGATCGAAGATGCGGCGGGCGATGTAACATTGAAGCTTGACGGCGCGCTTCCAGGTAGAATGGAGCCGGGCGGTGAGATCGAGTTCGAAGGAATCGCCAAGAGCTTTACGAAAGATCCGTTTATGGTAACGTTTGAAACCGATAAGGCCAAGTTGACCGGCTGGACCGGCAGGAACGAAAACCTAAAGAAGAATGCGAGCACTAAAAAAACAATTTCACCCGAGTGAGGCTCACGTGACCTTTTCAAACACAAAAACAATAACAATCGCCTGCGTGGCAATGATGGCGTTCGCGGCGGCGCAGACACCTCCCGCCAAGGACACCAGGAAATTCAAGAACGACCAGGAGCAGACGGAGGCGATCGCGGCCAACACGGAGAAGGACCCGAAGGCCAGGATCGAGAAGCTCGACAAATGGAAGCACGATTTTCCGGAAAGCGACTACGATGACGCCCGCACTGGCCGCTACCTGGGCACCTACGGAGAATTGAAAATGTATCACGAGCAGATCCAGGCCGCGCAGGAATTGCGCAAGAAGCTGCCGGACAACCTGGAACTGCTGCGGATGATCTTCAGCGACGTACCGCAGATCAAGCCGCCGGCGCCCGACGATCTGGCGGCGCTGGTGGACGCGTCGAAGTTTATCATCGACCACACGGATCAGGTTTTCTCGGAGAAGAACAAGCCCGCCGGTCAAACCGACGCCCAGTGGAATCAACTGAAGCCGCAGATGGTCGTCTACGCGCAGAACCAGCTCGACTGGGTGGCCGAGCAGCAGGGCGAAGACGCCGTGGTCGCCCGCCTGAAGCAGGACGCGACGCGGGTCGGGTTGAACGTGTGGCTTGGCAAGAAGATTCTCGAAGACGCCAAGA
The DNA here is from genome assembly GCA_963749245.1 of Bryobacterales bacterium. GTDB lineage: Bacteria > Acidobacteriota > Terriglobia > Bryobacterales > Bryobacteraceae > Palsa-187. Next base: position 234 of record CAVVNE010000040.1, on the reverse strand, counting down.
AGGGTCATCCGGAACTGCAGGCGAACGCGATTTTCCATTACGCGCGGGCCGCCTCTTATACAGGGCCAGGCTGCCTGGACCCGAAAGCGCGGGATGGCATGAAGTCTTTCGTGGATCGGGCGTATAAGACCTATCACGGAACTTTGGAAGGCGAAGACAAACTGCTGGCCGAGGCGTCCACGAAGGCGCTGCCAGACGGTTATCACATCAAGAGCACGGTCGAGATGGCAGAGG
>CAVVNE010000039.1:0-7271 GCA_963749245.1 Bryobacterales bacterium | reverse complement strand
GGAGTCATCGGCTGCGGGCGTTTTTGGACACTACGCTGCACGATTAGACGCTCTCGGTTAAGGATCTGCGACACCACATCGTGGAACGCTAGGGGACAGACAGCCTTTTTCGCCACGAAGATCTTTTGCGGTCCACACTTGTGAGGGGCGAAAAAGGTGTCAGTCCCCGCGGCTTGCTCGCCACACACCAAACTCCTCTGAGAAAATCCCTTGGCTCGTAGCACTACTCCTATTTAGGGGTATATGCGGATTATCTCTCTTTCTCTATGCCTTTCCCTCCAGTCAGTCGCCGGTTCTTACACCATCTCGACGATCGCCGGCAGCGACTGGGTCGGCGAAAACGTGCCTGCGACGTCGGCTATCCTCCTACAAGCCGAAGGCATCGCCGCCGACAACTACGGCAACATCTATATATCGGACGCAGGCAATCATCGCGTCCGCTGCATCGCTCCCAGCGGACTGATCCGCACCATCGCCGGTAACGGCATCGCCGAATTTTCGGGCGATAACGGCCCAGCATCGGCCGCGCAGCTCAATTCGCCCTACGGCCTGTCGTTCGATTTCGCCGGCAACCTCTATATCGCCGACCTCGGCAACGCCCGTATCCGGCGCATTTCTCCCTCCGGCATCATCACGACGGTCGCCGGCGGAGGCACGCTGCCCGCCGGAGGCAAGAACGAAGGCAGCATGGCGACCCTGCTCGCCCTCACCGCGCCCCGGAACATTGCCATCGACGGAACAGGCATCCTGTACATTTCCGACTTCGGCGCCCATCGCGTCTATAAAATGACCACCGATGGCACGCTCACTACGCTCGCCGGCACGGGCGCCGCCGGATATTCTGGCGACGGAGTGGCTTCGTTTTCTTCGTTGAACTATCCCACCGCCCTGGCCGTCGACCGGCAGGGCGCGGTGTACATCGCCGATAGCGGCAATCATCTGATTCGCAAGGTGATTTCCGGTCAGCTCAGCTCCATCGCCCGCGCCACGCTCCCCACCGGTCTGGCCTTCGACGGAGTCGCGACGCTCTACGTCGCCGACCATTCCGCCGCCGAAATTCTGGAGATTCCACTCACCTCCGGCACCGCCACGGCGATGAACGTCTCCGCCACCGACCTGGTCTACGGCAATAACGGCTCTCTCTACGTCGCCGACGTGACCGTCGCGCGCCGCGTCAGCGTTTACGGAACTTCGTCGGTCATCGCGGGTCCGGGCAGTCTGGCCGAGGGCGATGGAGGGCCTGCCACGCAGGCTCGCCTCAACCATCCGACGGGAATCGCGCTCGATTCCATTGGCAATCTCTATATCGCCGACCGCGCCAACAACCGCATCCGCCGCGTCGGACTCGATGGCACCATCACGACGGTCGCCGGTACGGGAACTTCTGGAAATACAGGAGATGGAGGAGCGGCCCTGCTCGCCACCCTCAACGCTCCCTCGTCGGTTCGTTTTGACGTTTACGGCAATCTCTACATCGCCGACACGGGCAACTCCCGCATCCGCATGGTGACGCCCGGCGGCATCATCAAGCCCGTGGCCACAGGAACCGTGTCCGCTCCCTCTTATCTGATCTTCGACAAATCGCAGAACCTGTACATCGCCGACGCCACTGCGATTTACCAGCTCACGCCCGCGGGCGTCATGTATACCCTTTTCAGCGGTTTGCAATCCCCGCGCGGCATGGCTTTCGATTCCAACAACAATTTCTATTTCGCCGAAACCGGAACCAAACAGGTCTGGATGTTCGCGCCGTCGGGCAGCCATTCACTGCTGGGCTCAGGCGTCTGGAATTCACCGCAAAGCGTTGCCGTTGATGGGTCGGGGAACGTTCTGGTCGCCGACAGCGGTCTGGCGCAGGTGCTGAGCGTCAATTCGTTCGGTCAGGTGACGCCGGTTTCGGGCACGGGGACAGCCGGATTCTCGGGCGACGGAAGCGCGTCGGCGCTCGCTGAGTTGAATGGCCCTTCCGATATTCTGCTGAGTTCGGCAGGTGCATGGAACGGCTCGCTTTATCTTGCCGACGCGGGCAATAATCGCATCCGGCAGCTGGTTCCGGGGGCGACGCAGGTGACCGTCGCGCCCATTCTGCTGGTGAGCGCGGTCAACGCGGCCAGCCTGACACCGGGCCCGATCGCTCCGGGGATGCTGATGGCCTTGGTCGGCACCGGATTGACCATGAACGACTTAGCGCAAACCGAGGTGCTGTTCGACACGACGCCCGTTCCGATTCTTGCCATCACGCCGACTGAGGTGCTGGTTCGCGTGCCTGTTACGCTCGCTGGAGTGCAGAGCGTCCAGATCACGGTTAACAATCAGGGATCGCAGATCGCGCAAACGACCGCCAACGTTGCGGTTGCCGCTCCCGCGATATTCGGGGATTCGGGCGGCCAGGCTTCCGCGCTCAATCAGGATGGGACGCTGAACTCTCCCTCGAATCCGGCCGCTCGCGGCACCGTCGTCTCCCTGTTCGGAACAGGCGAAGGCGTCACGGGACTGCCGTTTAGCGTGTCCATCGGGGGCTATGCCGCCACCATTCTTTATGCCGGTCCGTCCGGTTCTTACCCAGGAATGTTCCAGATCAACGCGGAGTTGCCGACCGGCTATTTTTCCCCGGGCACGTGGCCGGTGGTGGTCGATGTCGGGACTTTCTCCACACAATCGGGGTTAACAATCACGGTCTTCTGACCGCCTGGACTTCCTCCTCCAATTGGATGCCGAATTTTTCTAAGACGCCAGCCTTCAGCGTTTCAATCAGATGCCACAAATCTCGCGCCGTGCCGCCGCCTTCGTTGTAGATCAGGTTGGCGTGATAATCGGCCACCCGCAGGCCGCCAATGGCGAGGCCTTTCGCGCCCGCGGCTTCCAGAAAATAGGCCGAGGGGACTTTTCCTTCGCGGACCACTTTTTCCGGCACCGTCACTCCTGTGGGAAGTTCACTGAGCAACAGGTTCTTGAAAATGCTACCGGCGCACTTCATCGTCGGAGGGTACTTTTCGTTGCGGATTTTCAGGATGCCGCCGGCGGTCGCACGTAACTCGTCAGAATCGGCAGGCTGGAGTTTCAGAACTGCGTCCAGCACCACCCAATCTTTTCGCGACTTGAAAATACTGGTTCGATAGGCAAAATTGACCTGATCCCGGCTTAATTCGCGCGTCTCCGAGCCATCGAAAAAACGGACGCTTTCGACGCATTCCTGGATGGAATGGCCGTAGGCGCCCGCGTTGCCGTAAATCGCGCCGCCGACCCAGCCGGGAATGCCGGTCATCGTCTCCAATCCGCGCAAACCGGCATCGATAGTCTGGTCGATCAGGTCCTGTAGCATCGCTCCGGCTTCGACCCTGACTCGAGTGCCCTGGATTTCGATGTTCTTTGCCACGTAGCGGACCACCACACCTGGAAATCCTTCGTCGTCGGCGATCAGGTTCGTGCCGCCGCCGATGACGGCTTTGGGCGTACCGCTATCCTTGGCGAGCTGCAATGTTTCGGCCAGCGCTTTCACGGTGGAAGCGTTGGCCAGCATGCGGGCCGGGCCGCCGATTTCAAAGCGCGTATAACGCGCCAGCGGAGCGTTCAGAAAAAGCTGTACATTGGGAATCGCCGAGAGGCGAAAAAGCATCTCTTCCAATTATATGTTCCCTGCCGAAGCTCTCACATTCTTAAAAGGTCTTGAGAAGAACAACACGCGCGACTGGTTCCAGCCGAGGAAGGAGATTTTCGAATCGAAGCTCAAGGAGCCGATGATCGCCTTCGTCGAGCAGATCAACGCGGAGCTGCTGAAGTTCGCGCCGGAGCACATTACCGAGCCGAAGAAATCCGTGTATCGCATTTATCGCGACACCCGCTTCAGCAAGGACAAGACTCCGTACAAGACTCACCTGGCGGCGATTTTTCCGCGCCGCGGCCTGGGCAAGGATGCGGGCGCCGGATACTATTTCCACGTCTCGTCAAAGGGCGTCGGGGTCGCGTGCGGAGCCTATGCGCCGGGGCCGGAACAGTTGCTCGCGGTCCGCCGTTTTATCGCCGCCAACGACAAATTATTTCGCGCGACCGCGGGCCGCGCCAAAAAATTGATGGGGCCGGTGCAAGGGTCCACGTTACAGCGCGTGCCGAAGGGATTCGATGCCGAGCATCCGGCGGCGGATCTGATCAAGATGAAGCAGTGGTATTGCTGGGTGGAGCTGGACGCGGAACTGGCGACGTCGCCGAAATTGAAATCGGAGATCGTGAAGCGGTTTAAGGCGATGGCTCCGCTGGTGGAGTTGCTCAATAAGCCGCTGTTGGGGAAGCGGTGATCTGTCATAGCTTGGTGGGCCCCAAGCCTCGAAATAGACTGCGACTATCAGGAGTGGTCCAAGCCGACTATTCACACAGACTCGTCAGCTTGCACCACGATTCCACAGTTACTGGACGGGGATTGTCAGCTGGAGAAGTGGGGTGGTGTTCACGGTTTGGGGCGATGACACGCCGTCTAGTTGGATGGACACCGGGTAGGAGCCGGCCGGAAGCGTGGGGACGATGAAGTTGATTTGGAATTCTCCCACGTATGCGGTCTGAGCGGCGTATTGGGCGGGAATTGTTGTTGCGCCGAGGGTAACGGTTACGCCGGGAATTGCCGCCGGGGCCGGGATGATTCCGGAGGGTTCCGCTTCGAGGCCTGTTGCGTAGAGCTCGATGACGTCGCCTGGTTTCGCGCTGCGGCTCCCAACATAGGTTCCGTCGAGAAATACCGCGGCGGGGTAAGCAGTCGCGCCTTGGATATTCGGAAAAAGGCCGGGAGCGCTGGTGGCGGCGGTGGTCGTCAATGTATTGCTGGAGGCGCCGGCGTAGTGGACTTGGATGGCTGCCTGGCCAGTGACGCCTGCGGGGACCTGGAAGTTGATCTGCGTGGAATCGATGTAATAGATCGCGGCGGGAATGCTATTGACGGTCAGTTGGACGCCGCTCAAATTTGTGGGGAGCTCGTTGCCGGCGAAGTCGGCTGAATTCCAGATGCGGGTCACGTTGCTCAGGCCCGTGCCTTTTACCAGGGCCCAGGAGCCGGGGACCAGGCCGCCCGGAAAATAGGTCGCGCCGTTGGCGGCGGAGGTCAGAGTGGGGGCGATGAGGAAAGATGGGCTGTTGGCGAGAGTGGCGAATTCGAAAAGGCCTTGGGCGTCGAGGACCCAGTAGTCAGGGGCATTGCCGGGGGCGTCGAAGTAATCGTAGGCCTTGAGAGCGGGGTACATGTTGGCTTTGAGGTCGGCGAGAAAGCCGGCCAGATAGGCGGGTTGGAGCTCGGCGTTATAGACGGTTTCGGCAGCCGAGGCGTTTTCGCCGACCATGAGCGGTTTGCCCCCGTACTGGTTGGCGGTGAAGTCGGAGTAGAACGTGTTGAAGTCGTTGTGGAAGGTTTCGGTTTGGGAGCGTTGGTAGGAGTCGATGCCGATCCAGTCGACGTACTCGTTGCCGGGGTAGTAGCTGTGGGGGTCGTTGGGGTTGCCGACGGTGTAGTGGCCGGGGTTCCACAGGAAGATTACGTTAGTGGCGCCGGCGGCTTGAAAAAGCTGGTGGATGTGCTGCCAGGCTCCGATGAAATCCGTATAGACCTGCGGAGTGGGAGTGCCGTTGTCGTTGCGGCACGTTTGGTTACCGTCGTTGGCGTTGAGAAGATTGAATTCCCAGAACCAGCGGAGCAGGACGGGTCCGGGATATTGGGCCAGGGCTTTGGCGGTTGCAGTGATCACGGCGTCTTCGGTGGCGTCGCCGGAGGCGATGATGTGATCGGAGTTGGCGGTCTGGCGATCGCAGGTCCAGGAGATGACCGGGACGCGGCCGTGGTTGATGTCGGCCTGGAGGGTGCCGTCGGGTTGGAAGACGCCGGCAGAGTTGAGGAGTTGGGAGAGAGCGGTCCAGCCGTAGTAGGCGAGGTGGAGGGCGAAGGGGCGATTGATACCGGAGGGTCCTTCAAGAAGTTCGATGGCGGCTTCCTGGCTGCTGGCGGAGTTGGGGTTGGCCCAGACGCCGAGGTAGACGCCGCTGGTGGGGATAGGCAGCGGGCTGGACGCGTGGAGGATAGGGAGGGCGAGAAGGGCGAACAAGACTCGCATCGAATAACGACATTATACTGCGACGATGCAGAACGTTTTGTGGGCGGGCTCCCAGCCGGCGGCAGCCCTACAGGCGGTCCTTCGGACTGCCGGGGCGAGTGCTCCCCTTTCCTATTTCTCATGGCCAAACCCGGTGACGGTGCACGCAAATACTCGTCTGGGCGGTACCGAAATTGGTGTTTGAGTATACTGTCCCGAGATTCCGAGACGCGGCGGACTGGGCCGGGCAAAAATGTTCATCGTTGTAGTCGCAGATATGCTCGGCCAGCGGACAAGCATCAGCCAGGGTACCGGCTATCGATGAGTTTCCGGATCGCCTCATGCTCGACAAACTCGCCGTTGTCGGCAGTGGCCAGGCCTTTCTCGACTTCCTGCAAGAACCAATCGTCATAGTCGACGAAGGGCTCTACCGCTTCCTGCACGAGCGTTTCCGCGTCGCGGCCCCGATTCGAGGCGAGGCGCGACAGCTTCGCTTCCAGATCCGGCGTGAAGTGCACTTCCATGCCGCTAGTTTAGCAGGACGATGAAGGCAGCCAAGGCATGACTGGCCGGTGATAAACGCCGATGAACGCGGATAGAAACAGCAAGAGAAAATACGCCTGTCGCGTTTTCTCTAGAGAATTAGCCACTGTGACATAATCGGAGGCGTCCATTGTACTTCGGGTGCAACCAAATGCCGACAAAAACGCTCGCCGGGGTGCTGCTGGGTTGCATAGTGCTTTCAGCCCAAGCGCCTCCAGTATTGAAGGTTCCAGACGGAACCGCACTACGGCTTTCCTTGACTCAGGAGCTAAGCTCCGCGACTAATGCAGTCGATGATCCCGTCCACTTTGAAGTTGTGGAGGATGTTAAGGTAGCTGGCCTTGTCGCGTTTCCGATGGGCTCAACTGCCGTCGGACACATCGTAGAGGTTGACCCCAGGCGACGAATGGGGCGCGCTGGCAAGCTAAATTTTACGGTAGATCACGTCAAAGCACCAGACGGTAGCAATCTCCGATTGCGGGCATCTTCAACGAGAAAAGGTGAAGACAAAACTGGCACCGTGATTATTGGGTCGGTCGTGCTGTCGCCTCTTTTCCTGATCATGCGAGGCAAGGATATTACGATTCCCAAGGGAACCGAGATCACCGCCTACATTGATGGCGACCGGGAGTTTGCACTGGCAGCGCCGCCCATGGCCGCCGC
>CAVVNE010000038.1:0-33760 GCA_963749245.1 Bryobacterales bacterium | reverse complement strand
TTTGAGCCGCTAGGTGTCTACGCCATATCGTGGCATACTCAAGGTGATGGCAACGCCTCCAGACCGTCGTCCGCGCGATCCAAACCAACTCGCAAAGCTCATGGTGGACATCGCCTCCGGAGAAATTGAAGACACGATAAGCCCATCGAAGAAAAATCCTAGCAAGAAGAGGGCGGCTGGACTCAAGGGCGGAAAGGCGCGAGCGAATACCCTCACTCAATCCCGTCGTTCTGAGATTGCTCGAAAAGCTGCCCAGACTCGCTGGAAACTGGACGCTTCGAACGAGAAGCCTTAAGTTCCCTAGCCGCAACGAATGTCACGGGTGGCGGGCGGAACTGCTTTAGCGCGGCTTGTAGTGAATCTTCGATTGGCTGTGTGATCTTAGACGCTTCGCCAGGAGTGAGACAGTGGGTCGCCCATTCCGAACACATTACCTGCCAGAGCTGATCGCTTCCAACGATCAGTTTATTCGCTGCATATCGAATCCATTCATGATGGTCGGCAAGTAACACAGCCTGCGAGCACGCGTCGTCAACATCCGAATATGTTCGCTTCAGGCGTGTGGCGATATTTGTCCAACGTTTTTCGCGCAATTCTTCGAAAACAACCCGCTCGGGTGCCTCATCACCTGGAAGGTTCAAACATCCTATGCTTTCTCCTTGGTCAGCATCCAAGAAAACGAATGTAGGACGCGGAAATCTGTTCTGATGCTTCATGATTCCGAGCGCCTGCCCGACGGAAGCGGCTCCGAACTTGACCGCTCTACATCGTAAAACTGAATCTGGATTCGAGCATTTTTCTGCAAGAATCTCAAGTAGCAAACGTTCTGCGCGTTCATCCTCAACGTAAAGCTCGCACTCGTAATGTGGTTCATCGTCCATCTTCGACATTGCAAATTCTGGCGTGATGCCGTAAAGGATTTTTTTGCCAGCTGAAGTTTGGAGAATATGAACTCTCGCTTCCGGGGGAAGCTCGTCAAGGATGAACGGCGAATGGGTTGTTAGCACGATCTGTAGTTCTCGTTCGAGCGCTAACCGTGCCAAATCTCGCATTAGCCTTCGTTGGAATCGCGGATGGAGCGAACTTTCGATTTCATCAATTAGCACGATTGCATATTTAGGGATCATCCGCTGGATAAGTTCGGCAAGGATCGTTTCACCGTTGCCCTGATGCCATCCGGAAAAGATGTTTCCCGCTTGTCCCAGAACGGGGATTGAGCGCGACTCGTCTTGATCCGTGTAGGCGATCTTGGCGAGATCGTAGTCTCTTCCGGTGATCTGGCTGAGCCTTTCTTTGCTCTCTTCATCAAAGGCAATTGCCGACTTCTCTTTGAATTGCGGATTTGCCAATTTGAAATAACCGGGACGACCTGAGATCGGCTGGATGCGACTCAAGTCAATCCATACGACCTCGCGCACTGGGCGGTCTTTGTAGCCCCGCCAACGAGGTCCAGGCTTTCGCAGGCTGCCCTCTACGGGCGGAGTGCGGTCACCATCGCGCACTTGATAACGGATTTCTCCCTTAACCGTGTCCCAAGCAGTATCCGGAAAATGATCGGACGCAAAAATTGCTCGTCTTGGCTGTCGTTGACGGCCAGCGATATTAGCCGGTTTTGATTTGTATATCGACGCGATGCACTGAAGAACAGTGCTCTTACCGACGCCGTTTTCCCCGACAATTGCGGTGATGGGATAACGCAGCTCGACCTTCTCATTGTCCCAGCCGCGCACCTGGTCAATCTGCACCGACTCCAAACGCTTTGGCCATCCAGCCCCAGTGGACCACTTTCCGGTTAACCTTCTCATTTCTTTGCTTTCCACGTGTAAACGCCTCCAATCGGTATTTTGAGGCGCGCTAGTATGCCCTACTACAGCATCAGGGACGCGCCAACAAGTAAACAGTAGCATATTTAGCGAACTAATGATATAACAAAAGAGCCCGCAACATGTCGTGAGTCGCTAAACTGAATAATATGCTTGACAAGGAGAGTCGATTTCGCTAAAATACTGAGTATGAATAGGCTTTCGCTTACCGAACGCGCCAAGATCCTCGGAATGCTGGTGGAGGGCAATAGCCTGCGTTCGACTAGCCGCATGGCCGATGTCTCCATTAACACCGTAACGAAGCTCCTGGTGGATGTCGGTGCGGCTTGCTCGGCCTACCTCGATGAGAACCTTAAGAACCTGCCGTGCCAGCGCGTACAGATCGATGAGATTTGGGCGTTTTGCTATGCCAAGGCGAAGAACGTCACGCCAGAGATCGCCGCAAAGAATCCCTTTGCGGGTGACTGCTGGACCTGGATGGCGATTGACGCTGACACAAAACTGATTCCATCTTGGATCGTCGGTCCCCGTGATGGCGTCACCGCCAGAATCTTTGTCAATGATCTCGCGGGTCGCCTTGCCAACCGGATTCAACTGACATCGGATGGACTGAACGCATATCTCCAGGCCGTAGAGCGAGCTTTTCACGGCCATGTCGACTATGCGCAACTTCATAAAATCTACGGCGAAAACTCCGAGGGCCAGAAGCGATACAGCCCCGCTGAGTGTATCGGCTGCAAAAAGCAGGATGTCGTAGGCTATCCCAATCCCGAGCATGTCTCCACGTCTTATATCGAACGTGCGAACCTCACCGCGCGCATGGGGATGCGCCGCTTCACACGGCTGACGAACGGCTTCTCCAAGAAAATTGAGAACCACTCTGCAGCGGTAGCGATTCACCTGATGCACTATAACTACGCACGAATCCACAAAACGCTCCGCGTCACACCGGCGATGGCGGCTGGCGTTTCGGACCATGTTTGGTCGCTCGAAGAAATCGCAATGCTAGCGTAGTAGCGTTATGATTGTGCGTATGGCCGCGCCGCGCACGAAAAGGAAGTATGGACCATTAATCCTTGGACCAAACTTTCATCAGGATAGCGATGAGGGGCGGCTCTGGTCCACGTTGAAGGATCAGCGGCGACACCTCAGGAAAGATGTACTGGCTAAACTTGGAGCAGCAAAGCCCGAGGAACGGCTCACCTGGTTCAAGCAGCATGGCAGGTTCCCTCGTCCGAGACAAACCCTCCGATGGGAAACTCATGATAACGGCAAGTGGCTGTGCATCGAGATTTCGAGCATAGCTAATTCAAACTGAGACACTACCAGCTGTGGGGGAGTTGATATCCTTCTGTTAGGATGTCCGAGGTCAAAGTTCGAAAAGGTCAGGTCACGATACCGACGCGAATCCGCACGCGGCTCGGCATCGCGGACGGCGACGTTCTCGACATGAAGGTACGCTCCAACTGCGTGGTGCTGACGCGGAAAGCGGCGGACGACTACTCGCAGTTCCCGAACGCCGACGACGACTACACGCCGGCTCAGCGAAAGATCGTTGATGCGGAGCTGGCGAAGGGACTGGAAGACGTGAGGATGGGGCGTATTTACGGCCCGTTTAAGACAATTGCGGAACTGCAACGTTCCATGCGCGAAGTAGGCAAGAAGCTTCGCTCGAAACCGAAGCGCTAACCTGCGATGGATGTTCAGCACTCTGCCGCGGCGGCGAAGGCCTTTGTCGAAGCGCCACGCAACGTCCAACGGGCATTTCTTAAGCAAGTCGCATTCTTGAAGGAGAACCTGCATCACCCTTCCTTGCGAGCAAAGAAGTATGGCGGAGCGCAGGATTTGTGGCAGGCCCGCATTAATCGCGATTGGCGGTTCTACTTTCTTATTGTCGATGACGTGTATCTGATCACCAACATCATTCCGCACCCGAAGTGAGACGTCCGATCGCTGCCTGGCCTAGCGCCAATCCGCCATCGTTGGGCGGCACTTTGCGATGGGTCAGAATTTCAAACTCACGACGTGAGAGCGCCTGGGTGACGAGCTTCAGGAGTGTTGTATTTTGAAACACTCCGCCGCTGAGGCCGATGGTGTCGATCCCGGTCCGTTCGCGTGCCGCCTCGCAGCAGTTCACCACCAAGTCCGCCACCGCGTGGTGAAAGGACGCGGCGATATCGGCGTGGGGTACGTTGCGGCGAAGATCCTCCAGCGCGGCCTGGAAGAGAGGTGATGGATCGAACCCGCCATCTTCGATCGAGAAGCGATAGCCGCGGTCGACGATTACGCCTTCGCACATGGCTTCCATTTCGATGGCGGCCTGAGCCTCGTACGTTACGGTATCCCGGACGCCGATCAGCGCGGCGAACGCATCGAACAGCCGGCCCATGCTGCTGGTAGGGACGCAATTCATTCCGGTTTCGAGCTGCCGGCGCAGGATTCGTAGCTCCACCGGAGGGAGATTCAAGTCCCATTCGATGCCCGCGGTCCAAAGATGCGCGAACGCCATCCGCAGCGGACGCTTGATGCTGGCGTCGCCGCCGGGCAGGGGAACATATTTGAGATGCATCAGACGCTCGAAGCCGTCGAAGCCGCCGTAGAGGATCTCACCGCCCCAGATTGCTCCGTCGGTTCCGTAGCCGGTGCCGTCGAAAATCACGCCGATGGCGGGGCGTTCGAATCCGTGCTCGGCCATTACGGAGGCGAGGTGCGCATGATGATGCTGGACGCGCGTCAAAGGCAGATTTTTTTCGGCCGCGTACGCAGCCGCCCATCGCGAGGACAGATAATTCGGATGCAGATCGCAGATCAGACGCTCGGGTTCGGCCCGAAACAGGGCTCGAAAGTGCGCGAAGGCGTGCTCGAACGCGGCCAACGTCTCCAGGTTTTCCATGTCGCCGATATGCTGGCTCAGATACGCGTTATCGTCGCGCGTGAGGCAGAAGGTCGACTTCAGCTCTCCTCCAACGGCGAGCACGGTCGGACCAGCATGAGTGAGCTTCACCGGCATCGGACTGTACCCGCGCGACCGGCGGATGGGCAGCTCGCGCATTTCGAAGACGCGAGTGACGGAATCGTCGCAGACCACGTGAATGTCGCGGTTGTGAAGCAGAAACGCGTCGGCCAGTGCCGCCAAGCGGGAGAGCGCTTCGTCATTATCCTTGACGATGGGCTCGTCGCTGAAATTTCCGGACGTCATGACGAGAGGCTTTTCGCCGAGCAGCAGATGATGGATCGGCGTATAGGGCAGCAGGAAGCCCAGGTATCGATTGCCGGGCGCGACGGCGGAAGAAATCTCCGGGTGATCGCGAGTTCGCAGCAAAACGATCGGCCGCTCCTTGGAGGTGAGCAGTCGCGCTTCATCGCTGGAAACATGCGCGAAGCGGCGAACGCGGTCGAGATCCCTGGCCATCAGCGCGAACGGTTTCGCGCCGCGGCCTTTGCGGTCGCGCAGCGTGTGGACCGCTAAATCGTTGGTCGCGTCGCAAGCCAGATGGAATCCGCCGATGCCCTTCACGGCGACAATCGCGCCGCCCTGCAACGCATCGATGGCCGCCCGAATCGCAGCGTCGCGCGTAAGAGAACCGAACGACACGTGTGGCCCACAAACCGGACACGCATTTGGCTGCGCATGAAACCGGCGATTCGATGGATCGTGATACTCTGCCTCGCAAGCGGCGCACATGGGGAACGTTCGCATCGTGGTGAATGGCCGGTCGTAAGGGATGTCCTGAATAATGGTGAAGCGCGGCCCGCAGTTGGTGCAGTTGATGAAGGGATAGCGGAAGCGGTGATCCGAGGGATCGAACATCTCGCGCAGGCAGTCGGCGCAGACGGCGATGTCGGGGGAAATGGGAGTGCTCGCCAGTGGCTGGGCCTGGCTGTCGACAATCGAGAATCCGGTCTCATTTATCGCCTCGATGCCCTCGACGTCAATCGAATCGATGACCGCGAGCGGCGGCGGGGAGTGGCGAAGCTGGGCGATAAAGGCGCTCGCAGCCTCGACCGGGCCTTGAATTTCGATGATGACTCCGCTGCTGGTGTTTCGCACCATTCCACTAAGCGAATGGCGCGCTGCGAGCGAATAGACGAAGGGACGGAAGCCGACCCCCTGCACGATTCCGGTGACAAAGATGCGTTGCCGAACCAAGCCCTTAGTTTAGCCGCCGCCGTGAGATTGCCATGCGTGATACGCTGATGGCCGGATAGAGTCCGTGGAGCGAGGAGGCACTATGTGTTTAGCGATTCCCGGCCAGGTGACTGAGATTCACGAGGACAACGGCATCCTGATGGGCAAAGTGAACTTCGGAGGCATCACGAAAAACGTTTGCCTCGCGTATGTGCCCGACATCGCCGTGGGGGACTACACCATCGTCCACGTCGGATTTGCGCTCAATCGGATCGACGAGAAATCCGCGCTCGCGACTTTGAAGATGTTCGAGGATTTGGGAGTTCTTGAGGAAGAACTCGGCAAGGAGGCGGCCAATGAAGTACATGAATGAATTTCGAAACGCCGCCATCGCGCACCGCCTCGCAACCGAAATCCGACAGATTACCACGCGCCCGTGGGCGATTATGGAGGTTTGCGGCGGCCAGACGCACTCCATCATCCGCAACGGGATCGATCAGTTGCTGCCGGAAGAAATCGAATTGATTCACGGCCCCGGATGCCCGGTGTGCGTGACGCCTCTGGAGTTGATCGATAAGGCGCTGGCCATCGCCGCCATGCCCGGCGTGATGTTCTGCTCGTTCGGCGATATGCTGCGCGTGCCGGGCAGCAGCAAGGACCTGTTTCGCGTCAAGAGCGAAGGGGGCGACGTAAGGATTGTCTACTCGCCTCTCGACGCGGTCGCGCTGGCGCAGAAGAATCCAGAAAAACAAGTGGTGTTTTTCGGCATCGGATTTGAAACCACCGCGCCCGCCAACGGCATGGCCGTCCATTTGGCGAAGCAGTTGGGACTGAAGAATTTTTCCATGCTGGTTTCGCACGTGCTGGTGCCCCCGGCGCTCGAAGCGATCATGACATCGCCCATCAACCGCGTGCAGGCGTTTCTCGCCGCGGGGCACGTTTGCAGCGTAATGGGTTACTGGCAGTATCCGCCCATCGTCGATCGTTTTCACGTGCCTATCGTGATCACGGGTTTCGAACCGCTCGACATTCTCGAAGGAATTCGGCGGACCGTCGCGCAGCTTGAGGCGGGCGAATCGACCGTCGAAAACGCCTACGCGCGCGTGTGCAGTTTTGAGGGCAACAAAACCGCGCAGAAGATGCTCGAAGAGGTTTTTGAGATCACCGATCGGGCGTGGCGCGGCGTGGGAACCATACCGAAGAGCGGATGGCGATTGAGCCCTGCCTATCGCGAGTTCGACGCGGAGCACCGGTTCCAGGTATCGGGGATCGAGACCAGGGAATCGCCACTGTGCCGCGCCGGGGAAGTTCTGCAAGGCGCCCTGAAGCCCAACCAGTGCGAAGCGTTCGGCAAGCAGTGCACGCCGAGAAATCCTCTCGGCGCGACCATGGTTTCGGCCGAAGGCGCCTGCGCGGCGTATTACAACTACGGTCGCTTCGTGACGCTTGAAAAAGCGCCTCAGCCGGTTCACGCGTAATGAACTTCGATAACTGGACCTGTCCGCTTCCGCTGATGGATTATCCGAACATCGTCATCGGACACGGCGGAGGGGGCAAGCTCTCGGCCGAATTGGTGGAGCACTTGTTCCTCCCCGCCTTCCGCAACGATGTTTTGGAGAATCTGGGCGATTCATCGGTGCTGAATGTTCCCCCCGGAAGGCTCGCCTTTTCGACCGATTCGTTCGTGGTAAAACCTCTATTTTTCCCCGGAGGCAGCATCGGCGACCTGGCGGTGAACGGAACAGTCAACGATCTGGCGATGAGCGGGGCGCGTCCGCTGTTTTTGAGCGCCGGGTTCATCATTGAAGAAGGTTTTTCCATGTCCTCGCTGGCGCAGGTGGTGCACCGCATGGCGCAAGCGGCGGAAAAAGCCGGTGTGCTGGTGGTCACCGGCGACACGAAGGTCGTTGAAAAAGGCCATGGCGACGGCTGCTATATCAATACGGCGGGAATCGGCGTGATGCCCGAAGGCTTGCGCATCGGCCCGACGCTTGCGCAGCCGGGTGACGCGGTCATCGTGAGCGGCTCCATCGGCGACCACGGCATGGCGATCATGAGTGTGCGCGAATCGCTGGAGTTCGAAACCACCATCGAAAGCGATTGCGCCGCGCTCCACACTCTGGTCGACGCGATGCTCGGGGTGAGCCGCGACATTCATGTGCTTCGCGATCCGACGCGGGGAGGCGTCGCCTCATCGCTGAATGAAATTGCCGGGCAATCGAACGTCGGCATCGCCATCGATGAGACGAAGATTCCTTTGAAACCGGACGTCCATTCGGCGTGCGAACTGCTTGGACTGGACCCGATTTACGTCGCGAACGAAGGGAAACTGATCGCGATCGTGGCCGCGCACGCGGCTGACGCAGTACTGGCTTGCATGCGGGCGCATCCGCTGGGTACCGACGCGCAGATCATCGGGACGGTGACCGATAAACATCCCGGCATGCTGGTGGCGAAGACCGGAATCGGCGGGACGCGGGTGATCCCGATGCAGATCGGGGAGCAGTTACCAAGGATCTGCTGAGTTACCGATTGGATTTAACAAATTTCATCAGCACGAACCTATCGTCGCGCCAGTTGAAGTAGTACGTTCCGCACTCGCGGCGAAAGTTCCGGCAGGCATCTCTTAGAATCATTAAGCTGCTGTCTGGCCGATACTCGGTTTTCATCTCGCTTAGATTATCCAGCGGAAGGACCAATTCCGAGCCGGCACCCGACAATGGCGGGTCATACACGATGCCCGTCTTCATATCGACTATGGCCATCATCACGCATTGCGAACCGCATCCCCACTGGATGACGACGTAATGCCCGGCAAAGTTCGGCCCCGGCTTGTCCATGAACTTTCCCGACTCGCCTTGCGTTAGAATTCCGCTGCCGTGCAGAGCGCCGTCCCGAATGCGCGTGCGATATCTCCTTTGTTCAGGTTTGGCAAGGACGGGCTGAGCGGGCGCGCCGCGAAAGATATCTGCGACCGGGTAATCCTCCAGTCGCGGGATGGATTGCGCCCCGGCATAAAACGCTGCCAATGACCCGGCGAAGAGGATTAACAGGGTGCTCACGACTGGATTCTACATCAGGTTCAGGATCGCGCCACGAGTTCGATCAAATATTGGACGCATTCGTTCAGCGCCCTCACCGGCACAAACTCGCCCGACTTGTGCGCGACCGTCATGTCACCCGGGCCGAACACGATTACCTCCGACGTCAGCCCGCTCAGATGCGCGGCTTCCGTGCCGAACGAAACCGTGGTCGCGTCGCGGCCGCTGATCGATTCCATCATCGATACCAGATTCCTGGCCGCCGATGGATCGAACGCCGGATCGAGCCTCTTTACTTCGAATGTCGCGTCCACACGCAAGCCCGCCAGAGCTTCGCGAATTAAATCCGCCGCCCAATCGCCCGGTTGACCGGGAACCGGACGCCACTCCACCGTGATCCGGCACTCGCCCGCCACGATGTTTTTCGCCGTACCGCCGTTGATCAGACCGACATTGAGCGTCGTAAAAGGCGGATCGAACGCGCGATTCTTTCGCGCCTCCAGTTTCTTCGCGACACGCTCCAGCGCCGTCACCACGCGCGCCGCATCGTAAATTGCCGAGCGGCCTCGCGACGGAAACGCGCTATGCGCCTCCTTCCCCCGCACGACAATCTCCGCCAGCGCATAGCCCTTCCCAGCGCACACCGGACGCAGGCGCGTCGGCTCGCCAATCACCATCTTTTGCGCCCGCAGGACTTTTTTCCGCGCCAGGAATTTCGCTCCCACGCAGCCGACCTCTTCATCGGCGGTCAACACAATGGCCAGCGCTTTCGAAGTCCCTACTTTGGCGACCGCGGCCAGCACGCACGCCAGAAATCCCTTCACGTCGCAACTGCCGCGGCCGTACAATTTTCCGCCGCGAATCGCGGGGCGCACTGCCTCTGTCCAAGCTGGATCGTATGGAACCGTGTCCGTGTGGCAGACGAACGCAAGCTCGACCACACCCGGCTTCGTCACGGCGACCAGGTTGATCTTCTCCACGCCCGCCGCGTCGCGATACGGATACAGCTTCACCTTCCATCCCGCCAAATGCTTCCGTGCGTATTCGATCACCGGCGCGTTCGACATGGGCGACACCGACGGAATCGCCACCAGGTCGAGCAAAATATCCGTTACTTCCATAAATTCCGCTGCACCTCTCCGAATTCGCGAACAATATCGTCCTGCAAGCGATGACGTCCATCGCGGATCACCATTTCGCCGGCCACGCACACGTCGCGCACCGCCGTTCGCTCCAGCGAAAACACCACATGCGCCAGCAGCGATTCACGATTCGCCCCCGCCACCGAGCAATCGTTCAAATCGATCGTAAAAAAATCCGCCGACCGGCCGACTTCGAGTGCGCCGCCCGCCGACCCTAAGCTCCTCGCTCCCGATTCGGTGGCGCTTTCGAACAGCCTCGCGGTTTCCACCAGCGACCTCTCCAGCTTATTCATCCGCAGGTGATACTCCAGTTCCCGCGCATCCTCCAAAATATCGATCTGCACGTTGCTGTCGGATCCGAAGCAAATCCGCGCACCAGATGTGAACAGTTTGTCGGCCGGCACCGCTCCGTCGCCGAGATTCCTCTCCGACGTCGGGCACGCGCAGACCGTCGACCCTCCCAGCATCCGGGCCTCATCCTCCGAAATGTGAATCGCGTGCACGGCCGTGAATCCCTCGCCTAAAATTGCGTTGTCGTGAAGCAACTCGACCGGCCGGCGGCCGTACTCGCCAACGGACGCCTCCACTTCCGCGGGTTGTTCCGACACGTGCATATGCAGAGGCAGTCCGCGCCTTTGCGCATACTCCGCGACCCCCGCAATATAATCGACCGGCACGGCCCGAACACTGTGCGGAGCGACGCCCACGCGCGCGCCCTCGGCGATCAAGGTGTCCGTGTCAGACAGGAATTGATCGACGTCCGGCGTCAGGAACCGCGCCTGCCCAGGATTTGGATCCTTCCTCCAGCCCGCGCGCACATACGCGGTCCGCAGCAGCGTCACGCGTACCCCAACCTCCTGGCCAGCCTGTAGAATCGCGCGCGCCACATCGAGGTCCTGATGGACGTAATGAAATTCGCCCACCGCCGTAATGCCGCTGAGTGCCATTTCGAGAAACGCCATGCGCGCCGCGCGATAAATATCCTCCGGCGACATCGCGTTCGCCGCGTGATACATGCTCTCGCGCCAGGTCCAGAATGTGTCTCGCGAAGCTGAAGTCCGATGCTCCGTCCGGCCGCGGATCGAGCGCTGAAACGTGTGCGAATGCACATTCACCAGCCCGGGCAGCATCACGCGGCCCGGCAGCCGATGCGCGTTCCGCAGGTCCTGTTCCTCACTGGAAAAACCCGCGATCATTCCGTTCTCGTCCACCATCATCGCCAGGCCGGACTCGAACGTTCCGCCGGTATAAACCAGATCCGCCACCCACGCCTTCATAGCTACAATCAGAATAGTGTTTCGCCTCACAGTAGCGCTGCTGCTCGCTACACTTTCTGCTCTCGGCCAGCGAACCGTCTTTGTCGCGTATGGGGACATGCGCTTCACCGACCCCAGCGAAACGAAGGCCACCAATCCCAAGGTCCGAAAATGGCTGGTCGACAAGATTGCATCGGAAAAACCCAGTGCCATTGTTGTGAGCGGCGATGTTCCTTACGTCGGCGAGCGCGCGGCGGACTACGCGCAGTTCCACGCCGAGACCGCGGCGTGGCGAGCAGCGAAGATTCTCGTCTTCCCCGCCCTCGGCAATCACGAGATGCGCGGTGACCTGCCAAAATGCCTCGAAAACTGGTGGACCGAATTTCCTCAACTCCGCGGCAAACGCTGGTACATGTCCGAAATCGGCGCCAAAATCGTCGTGCTGAATCTCGATAGCAATTCGCCTCTGACGTTGGGCAGCGAGCAGATCAAGTGGGTGGAACAACAACTGGTGAATTTGGAAAAGCCGGTGCGATTCGTGATTTTCAACATGCATCATCCGCCGGTGGCCGACCTCGAGTCCGGCGCGGGCGCCAGCCACAATCCCCGCCCCAATGAAATCGCGCTCGCCGACTATTTAACGACCGCGCCCCAAAGCAAGCGAGTCCGTTTCATCGTCAATGCGGGGCACATTCATAATTACGAACGATTCCTGCGCGACGGTACGGTGTACCTGGTTTCCGGAGGAGGCGGCGCGGCGCCGGTCCCCGTCACGCGCGGCCCGGACGACCTCTACAAGGGCTCGGAATATCCGAATTATCACTACGTGAAATTCGTCCTGCGCGGCAGACATCTAAACGCAGAAATGATTCGAGTGGCCGACCCCTCCGCGGATACGCCGAAGTGGGAAGTAAAGGACCGTTTCGAAATTTCCCCGCCGAAGTGATCCCCTGACTCACGCCAGGGGTTATAACCCCGTCCCGTTAGGGCGGGGATTTGACACGTACACAGCCATCGCGTCCCCCTGGCCGTCCACGACGTAACGCACCGCGGCCCGAATTGCCGCACAGTTCGGAAGACGGCGAGTGCTCCCCTCGCGAGCCCATCGTGTGCGGGATCCTTCCACCTGGTTCAAGGCACGGCTGGCGTATGTTTTAAAGTCAGCAACAGCGCGATTTGGATACTCGATGTCATCCACCACACAGTGGACGTGAGTGCTTCGAACGTGCGCCGCCACCAGTTGCCAATCGCGGAAAACGCAGACCTCCCGAATAGCCTCCAACACCCTCTCCGCAGTTCTCTTGTCGAGCCTGTACGGAGCCTGCCGCATTTGGTGGCGGGCGTGAAGCTCAAGCGCCGCCGACGTTTCGCCATAGCCGCCGCGATAATCGCCGCGAGTCCGGTCGACCCATCCAGGTGAGCCCGGCAGTTGCGTGCCATAGCAACAAAAGGTGAGAAGGTAGGTCAACCAACTGAGTGCACGCGGCACCTCGGATTTCTCACTTGAATCCCCGCACTGACGTGCGGGGTTATAACCCCGTGGCGTAAGCCCGGGGATGCTAAAATCCGAGACGATGAGCAACCCCGCCGTTTTCCCGCCCAGCAGCGAATTTGTCCGCCAAGCCCACGTCCAAGGCATGGAAGGCTACCTCGATCTCTATCGCCGCGCCGAGCAGGACCCCGAAGCATTCTGGGCCGACATCGCGACCAAGGAAATTCACTGGTTCGAGAAATGGTCGAAGGTGCTCGACTGGCAGGCGCCCTTCGCCAGGTGGTTCGTCGGCGCGAAGACCAACGTTTCCTACAACTGCGTCGACCGCCACTGCCTCACGCATCGTAAGAACAAGGTCGCGATCCTCTGGGAGGGCGAGCCCGGCGACCAGCGCTTCATCACTTATCAGGAACTGCACCGCCTCGTCTCACGGTTCGCCAGCGTGCTAAAGTCGCGCGGCTACAAAGCGGGCGACCGCGCCGTCATCTACATGCCGATGGTGCCGGAGCTGCCCATCGCGATGCTGGCCTGCGCGCGCCTCGGCATCACGCATAGCGTCGTGTTCGGTGGATTCTCCGGTGAAGCGTTAAAGGCGCGTATTCAGGACCTCGGCGCGACCATCGTCGTCACCGCCGACGGAGGCTTTCGTCGCGGCAAAGAAGTAAAACTCAAGCCCGCGGTCGATGAGGCGCTTACCGATTGTCCCGATGTGCGCGATGTGATCGTCTATCGCCGGACGGGTTCGGACACGTTCATGCAGCCCGATCGAGATCATTGGTGGCATGTGCTGGATGAAGGAGCAAGCGAAGCGTGCGACGCTGTCGAATTGGATAGCGAGCATCCTCTCTATGTTCTTTATACGTCCGGCACCACCGGCAAGCCGAAGGGTATTTTGCACACCACTGGAGGCTATCTCACTCAGACCACCGCCAGCATGAAGTGGGTGTTCGATCTGCATGACAGCGATACTTTCTGGTGCTCGGCCGATATCGGCTGGGTTACGGGCCACAGCTATATCGTTTACGGGCCTCTTGCGGCCGGCGCGACCACGGTGATGTATGAAGGCGCGCTCGATTACCCCGCGTTCGACCGCTGGTGGCGCATCATCGAGAAATATCGCATCAATATTTTCTACACGTCGCCCACCGCCATCCGCGCGCTCATCCGCCAGGGCGATCACTGGCCTAACGCCCGCGATCTGTCGAGCCTCCGCCTGCTCGGTTCGGTCGGCGAACCCATCAATCCCGCCGCGTGGGAATGGTATCACCGCGTCATCGGGAAAAGCCGCTGCCCCATCGTCGACACGTGGTGGCAGACCGAAACCGGGTCGATCATGATCGCACCCATGCCCGGCGCAGTGCCTTTGAAGCCGGGCTCGGGCACGCTTCCGATGCCCGGAATCATTGCCGATGTCGTCGATCTCAAAGGCGACCCGGTCGGCGCGAACCACGAAGGCTATCTGGTCGTCCGCAGGCCCTGGCCCAGTATGATTCGCAACATCTGGGGTGATCCGCAGCGTTATGAGGATCAATATTGGGGCAAGCTCCCCGGCATTTATTTCACCGGCGACGCCGCGCGCCGCGACGAGGACGGATATTACTGGGTGCTCGGCCGTGTCGACGACGTCATGAATGTCAGTGGTCATCGGCTCAGCACCATGGAGGTCGAGTCGGCCCTGGTTCATCATCCGGCGGTAGCCGAAGCCGCGGTCGTCGGCAAGCCTCACGAAATCACCGGCCAAGCCGTCTGCTGCTTCGTGACTCTCAAGAAAGGGGAATGGGATCACGACTCGCTGGGCAAGGAGCTGCGCCAGTGGGTAGCCCACGAAATTGGCAGCTTCGCGCGGCCGGAGGAAATCCGTTTTTCGGACGCCCTGCCCAAAACAAGAAGCGGCAAAATCATGCGCCGCCTGCTGCGGGAGATCGTGACATCGAACAGCGTCAGCGGCGATGTAACGACCTTGGAAGACCTGAGCGTCGTGACAAAGCTAGCCGCCCAGCACGACGATGATTAGTGGAAATATATGAATCCAAAGGAGAAATGTACGGCTTCTCCGAAGATGGCTTCGTTTTTACGAGAGCCCAGAAGCCCCTGGAAGCCGCCGACTCGCCCGCTGAGTCAGCGTAACGGAACCGCCATGCGTCAGCATGCGGACAGATGCGAATGTAGCCCGATGAACAAGAGTCTGTGTAATTGTGGCGCACGCCCCTGGCGTGCCGCGTCGAGACTTTCCAGAAACCTTGGCGCAATCCCTTGAAAAGAAAGCACCGGCTGTGCCAGGGTTTCTGCCGCCAGAGACGATCCCAGCCGGGACCGTCCCCCGCTCTTCTCGACGCCTGTTCCGACCCCGCCACAACTGGGACAGCTTACTAGTGGCGTCTCGCAGCCAGATCGTTAGTGTGTCCCTGGAGTGGATTACTGCTTAGAGACTTTTCGACCACGCGCTGCGCGATCGATACAACACGACTCCCAGTAGCGCAAGCCCCGCAAGGGCGAATGTGCCGGGCTCCGGCGCGGCGCCCAGGCTTATGTTGTCGAGGTATTCCGTAGGAGTCTGGTCACCAAGAGAAAGGTAAGGTCTTGTGATCAATACCGCGAAAGTATGATTGCCGGCATTCAAGGTGACCAAGCCGCTCAGAGTCGCGGTGATGATCTGGTCGGGGGAGCTGAAGGGGCCTATGTCAAACGAGGCCCGAATGATATTATCGATGAGGATCGAAAACGTTCCTCCATCTCCGTTTACCTGGCCGTCAGCGTCGTCCATGGAACCAATATTGGCGTAAAAGGCGTACTGGCCGGCGGAAGCCACGTTGAACGTTTGCGAGATCCCGCCACCCTCCTGCAGCTCTGTGAAGTTGACTTCGCCCACATCAAACTGCGCCGCGAGGCTGGCGCCGTAGCCGGTCGTGTTGAAGGGAACAACATCCGGGAGGCCGGCGCCGTTGGTGCCGTTGCCCGTGGTAAACACCGTCCAAGGAGTCAGAACTCCGCTCTCGAAGTCCCCATTACTCAATATGTTAGTGGCACGAGCCGTCACGCCTGCAGCCGCGAAAATCAACAGGATCGATGCGCCCGCGATACCTCGTTTAGCCATTCAATCCTCCCCGAGGTTTAAAACATATCATAAGTATCCGTCTAAATACAAGAAAAAATACACCTATTTTCTCGCTAAGAAGCGTGAGGGCCCGCCTGGATGTAGCATTAGATTATTAGAGATGCATCGCGTCGTCATTCTCGGCGGGGGATTCGGAGGCCTGTATGCCGCCAAAACCTTGCGCCGTGCGCCCGTCGAGGTGACGCTGGTCGACCGCCGCAATTTTCATTTGTTTCAGCCACTTCTTTACCAGGTCGCCACCGGTTCTCTCTCTCCCGGCGAAATCGCCGCGCCGTTGCGCGCCGTGCTGCACAACCAGAAGAACGCCTGTGTTCTGATGGGCGACGCGGTCGACCTCGACGCCGAAAATCGCAAGCTGATCCTTGCGGACGGCGAAGTTCCCTACGATACTCTGATCGTCGCCACCGGTGCGCAGAACTTCTTCTTCGGACACGGCGATTGGGAGAAGCTTGCGCCCGGGCTCAAGTCGATTGAAGACGCCACCGCCATCCGCCACAAGCTGCTCTATGCCTTCGAAGCCGCCGAACGCGAATCCGATCCCGCGCTCCGCCGGGAATGGCTGACGTTTGTGATCGTCGGCGCCGGCCCCACCGGAGTCGAACTGGCAGGCGCGCTGGCCGAGATCGCCCACGACACTCTGCGCCACGATTTCCGGTCGATTCATCCGGAAGAGTCGCGAATCCTGCTGCTCGACGGAACGCCGCACGTACTGTCGTCGTATCCGGTGAGCCTTTCGGTCGAGGCCGAGCGCTTGCTCATCAGGCTCGGAGTGCGCCCCCGCAATGGCGTGCGGGTAACCTCCATCGATGCGCACGGCGTGGTGTTGAATACACCCAGTGGACAGGAGCGAATCGAAACCAGGACGGTGCTGTGGGCCGCGGGCGTGGCTCCTTCCGATTTTGGCAAGGTTCTCGCGCGGCGCGCGGGAGCGCCGCTGGATAAACAAGGTCACGTTTTGGTCGATGCGCAATTAACGGTTCCCAATCGTCCGGAAATATTCGTCATCGGCGATCTGGCGCATTTCGAGCAGAAGGGCAAGGTGCTCCCGGGCGTCGCGCCGGTGGCGATCCAGCAAGGCAACTACGCAGCGCGCGCGATCCTTCGCCGGTTGGACGCCCGCCCCGTCAAGCCCTTCCACTACTTCAACAAGGGAAGCCTGGCCGTCATCGGACGCCGCGCGGGCGTCGCCGACTTCGGCGCTCTGCGTTTCCATGGAGCGATTGCCTGGCTGCTCTGGCTGTTCGTCCACTTGATGTACCTGGTCGAATTTCGCAACCGCCTGATCGTTTTCATCCGCTGGGGATTTCAATACGTGACGTTCGACCGCGGAGCGCGGATCATCACGGCGGACGCCCGCTTGCCTCAGGATGCCGCAATCAACGAAACTGACAGGCGGGTATGATTACCAAAGCTTTCGCCTTCAATCTGGTTTCCCTGCTCGCGCAGGCGGAAACCAAGCTTTTCAACGGGAAAAATCTGGACGGCTGGAAGGCCATCGGCCGCGACCAGAGTGCCAAGGCCCTGGCCGGCTTCGAAGTGAAAAACGGCCTGCTCCAGACCACCACCGGCAAGGGCCTGCTCTGGTACACCAAACAGAAAATCGGTAACGCGACGATTAAAGTCGTCTACAAAATGTCGAACGAAAAGGGCAATTCCGGCGTCTTTATCCGCATCCCGATCGAGCCCCAGAATGAAGACGACGCCATCAACAAGGGCATCGAGGTGCAAATCGACAATCGGGACGACGACTGGCACTGCACGGGCGTCCTTTACTCCATGACCAAGGCCATGGCCCGCCCTTACAAGAAGCCCGGCGAATGGAACACCATGGAGATCACTCTCGACGGACTGCGCACCATCGTGAAGGTCAATGGCGTGCTGGTAACCGATTACGATGGCAAGTCGCCAGTGCCGGAAAAGAAAAAATCGTACGAACCGGATCGCGGGCCGCGCCCGGTGGAAGGCTACATCGCCATACAGCATCACGACGAAAATTGTGTCATTCCCTTCAAGGAGATCAGCGTGACTCCTTTGAAAAAATAGGAGCAAACATGCAAGCGTTTAGTCACATTCTCTTCCCGGTCGACTTTTCTGAGCGCTCGGAGGCCGCAAAGCCGATCGTCGAGTCCTGGGCCCAGCGGTTTCACGCCAAAGTGACGCTATTGCACACGATTCAGATTCCCATCAGTGCGTATGGCGGTCCCGACGCCTATCCGGTGATTGTCGATGTGCCGGCCATGGAGGCCAGCGCGCGGGAGCGGCTGAAAGATTTCGGAATTGCAGGCGCGGAAAAGCTGGTCAAAGTGGGCGATCCCGCGTTCGAAATTGTTGAATATGCAGGGGCAAACGGGGTCGATCTGGTTATGATGCCGACCCACGGCTACGGACGGTTCCGGAGCCTGCTGCTGGGTTCGGTGGCGGCAAAAGTGTTGCACGACGTGCATTGCCCGGTATGGACCAGCGCCCATGCGGAAAGCCCCGGCGGGACCGACATCCACAGTATTTTGTGCGCGATAGAGATCGGAGAGGGAACCGCCGGCCTGATTCGTGCGGCCAACGAATTTGCCACGGCCTGCCAGGCGAAGCTGCGCCTGGTGCACGCGGTTTCAGTGGACGAAACGCGGCCGGAAAAGTATCTGGAAGGGGAGTTAAACACCGCTCTCACGCGAATGGCGCGTGAGGAAATCGCTACTATTCAACAAGATGCGGGGACCAGCCTGGAAGTTTCCGTAGAAGGCGGGGCGGTTTCCATGGTAGTGCGCGATGCGGTGAGGGAGTTCAACGCGGATCTGGTGATTACCGGGCGCGGAAAGCTGCACGGAACCTTCGGCCGTCTGCGGTCGAACGGGTACGCCATCATTCGCGATTCCCCGTGTCCGGTATTGAGTATTTAGGCGTAGCAGCCGTTAATCGCGTGAAATGACGCAATGATGGGTTTGTTTTTGCTATTGTGAAAACATTGTAAATGTTCCTTCCGAGCGCCGGCAGGGCTAATTTTCGTTGAGTATAATCAATACGCTTCATGAATTTGAGGAGGGTATCTATGACTCGACAAATACTGGCTGCGGCCCTGTTCTCCGTAGTTGCCGCGAGCGGGCAAACCGGCGCCAACGCGTATATCCAGCACAACCTTGTTTCCGACGTTCCCGGCTTGGCCGACGTCACCGACCCGAACCTGGTCGACCCGTGGGGCTTGTCGTTCAGCACCACCAGCCCGTACTGGGTTTCCAATCACGGCAAAGGAAACGCGACGATTTACACCAACTCGAATACCACCACGGGTGTGACGGTTTCTTCGACGGTGGTGACCATTCCGCCGGCGGCAGGAGGCGCGTCGCCATCGACGGCAACGGGGCAAGTGCAGAACAGCACCACGGGATTTCTGCTGGCCAACGGCACGAAAGCTTCGTTCATCTTTTGCACCGAGGACGGCACGGTATCGGCGTGGAATGGCGGGACGGTGGCCACGGTGATGATCGACAATTCGGCGGCGGGGACGGTGTACAAAGGGATGGCAATCGCCACCAACAATGGCGCTCCGATGCTGTATGTTGCGAATTTCAGCTACGGCACGATCGACATTCTGGACACGAATTTCAAGCTGACGTCGGTTTCGGGAGGTTTTGGGGATCCCAACATGCTGCCGGGGTTTGCGCCGTTCAACATCTGGAACATCAACAACCAGTTGTATGTAATGTACGCGAAACAGGACCCGACCAAGAAGCTCGATCAGCCGGGCATCGGCAACGGAGTGGTGGATATTTTCGATCTGAACGGAAATCTGCTGCAAAGGCTGACTGCGGGCGGGCCGCTGAATTCGCCGTGGGGCGTCGCGATCGCCCCCGCGGCGTGGGGCGCGTTCGGCGGCGCAGTGCTGATCGGCAATTTCGGCGACGGGTGGATTAATGCGTTCGATCCGAAGACGGGCAACCTACTGGGCGCGCTCGAGGATACGACCGGCAAGCCGATCTCGATCCAGGGGCTGTGGGCGATCGCGTTCGGGAATGGAGGGAGCGCGGGCGACGTCCGTTATCTCTATTTCGTGGCGGGAATATTTAACGGCACGACGACGCAACACGGCTTGCTGGGGAGCCTCGCTCCTCCGGCGCAGGTGATTGCCGCGCAGAACGCGGCCAGCGGCGCATCGGGGGCGATCGCTCCGGGCGAGATCCTGGCGCTGAGCGGAATCACGGTCGGACCGCGGCCGGCGGTTTCGTCGGCGGCTAGCCCCGTCGCGACATCGCTCGGTGGTACAACTGTGACCGTCAATGGCACGCCGGCGCCGGTTTTGTACACGCAGGCCGATCAGACCAATGTCATCGTGCCATGGGGCGCCACGGGGACGACGGCTAGCATCGTCGTGACGTCGGGGACAACCACGAGTCAGACGCTGAGTGTACCGATGGCGGCTGCCGCGCCGGGCTTGTTTACTTCCGGCGGAGCCGCGCTGGCATGGAATCAGGACGGGACGCTGAACTCGGCCACGAATGCCGCGCCGGCAGGGTCCGTGGTGGTCCTGTACGCGACCGGGTTGGGGCAGACCGATCCCGCGGGACAGGACGGGACAAAGTACAGCTCGCTGGTGCTGGCCGAGACAGTCGCGCCAGTGACGGCATCGGTGGGCGGGAAGGCGGCGACGGTTATTTATGCGGGTTCCGCCCCAGGACAAATCGCGGGTGTGATGCAAGTGGAAGTGGTGATCCCGGCAGGGGCTGGCACGGGAGCCGTGCCGGCGGTGATTACTTCCGGCGGCGCGAGCTCGGTGGGCGCTTCGGTTTACTTGAAGTAGCGCTGAACAATCCCCTCCATCATGGTTGGGGTTCAGTTGTCCTGCGGCACTGAACTCCGACTGCTCAGAATGTAAACCGAATCGAGGCCACTCCGTGGCGGGCCGGCAAGGACGCGGAGGTGATGGCTCCGAAGTTGGCGTTGGTATTGGCGCCGCCGGCGTAGTTCAGCGTCAACGACGTATTGGGATTCGACGGGTTGAAGTGGTTCAGCGCATTGAAGGCCTGGAACCTCAACTGCAGCACGTTCTTCTCGCTTAAGATGTGCCATTCCTTATAGACGCTGAGGTCGACGTTTTGGACGCCAGGGCCGTAGGTCATCGTGGGCTGCGCGTTTCCGATCCCGAGCGAATTGACCGGCGGCAGTGAGAAACTCGATACGGCAAAGGGCCATATAAGTCTGTTGCCATTGTTGCCGGCGGAGTTGAACAGAGGACCGTTCTGTTCGCAGCGGAACGGCAGGCCTCCGGTATCGGGCGTCCCGGTCCAGTAGCCGATGGGCGCGCCGTTGGCCGAGCAGCTGACGGCCAGGGCCGATCCCGCATAGAAGGTGACGATTCCTTCCACATGCCAGTTGTCCAGAACCTGCTTCGTGAACGCGTTGCTCCACAGGCTGCTGCCGTTCGGAACCGCGTATCCCCAGTTGATGTTCACGGCCTGGGGACGAGTGGACCCGGCGATGTTCTTGAGCAGCTGGTCGTTCACGAACGCGTCCCGCGCGTAGACCAGAGTCTTCGACCAGGTGTAATTGCTTCCGTAATGGAACCGCTGGCCAACGCGCTTGTTGAACTGGACCTGCAAAGAGTCGTAGTAGGACTCACCGTTCTGGGTGTAGAGCTGAATCGGGCCCCAGCCCGGATAGGGCGTAGCCAGTGCGCGGATCAGATTGGCGGAGTAAAATCCGCCGGTGCCACCGTTGGCGCTGGTGGGGTCGAGGAAACGGGCCACCGGGCCGGGCGCGCCGTTGTTGGCCGTCGGCGTCCAATCGGTGAGCGGAGCGATGTTGTCCAAATACGTGGCGCCCGTGCCCTGATTGAACTGGTGGTGAGCGACGTTGCCCACGAAAGCGATGTCCATGACGAAGCCCTTGCCAAGATCGTGCTGGACGCCGACGCTGAAGTTATACGTGGAAGGCGGCGGGTAGCTGAGAGGGCCACCGACGGTGGTCGGCGGAGTGTAGACCAGAGGCGAGCCCGCTAGACCGGCTATCGTGGTCTCGAGCACGAGGGGGGCAAGGAAGTGGGGAGGCGTGGCGATCGGTCCGATTCCCGCGCCCGTGGCGCCGAGAGTATCCACACCGAACGCGCGGCCGAACATAATCCCAAAGCCGCCGCGGAACGCCGTTTTACCGTTTCCGAAAACGTCATAAGCGAAGCCGACGCGCGGCCCGATCTGCAAGTTCGGCGTATTGAAATAGCTGCTGGTGGTGACAATTCCAGAAAACGGGTAGCTGGAATAGCTGGCTGGATCGAAGGTGCCCTGCTGGGAATAAGAGTAAAGGGCGCCGGTGGAAGGGTCGATAGCCGCCTTGTTGGCAACCGGGCAACTGGCGGTGGAAGCGACGCTGACGGTGCAGTAGGGGAACAGGAGCTGCCCTTCCTGGCTCTTGCTGTACGCCGATCCCTGGAACACGCCGAGCTTCGCGTTATTGGCCTCGTAGAGAGCGCCGAGCCGCGAGAAGCGAGCGCCATAATCAAGCGTCAACCGGCGAGTGATCTTCCAGGTGTCCTGAATGAAAAACTCCGTCTGCTTGTAGCGGGCTCGATTCTGCTGCTTGATGTTGTCCTGGCCGTAGCCGTAGAAATTTCCGGTGAGCGCGTTGGAAAACGGGTCGCCGGTATCGACCGGATTACCGAGGTCGGAGCCGAAGTAATAGGTTCCGGCCGTGTTGTAGACCGAATACACGCTCACATTGCGGGCGTCATGCTCGAAGTAAAAACCCATTTTGACGCTGTGGCTGCCCTTGATCCAGGTGACGTTATCGGTGAAGGTCGCCAGGTTGTCCGTACCGTTGAAAGGCCAGCGGCTATCGAAGCCGAAGCTGGGAAGATTCGGAAGCCCTGCCGGAGCGGACTGGGCGGTGAAGCCCGAAGGCAGGCCGAAATTGATGTTCGGATCCAGATTCAGCGTGTTGGCCGAGGCCGGGAAAATGGAAGGCAACGTGAGCGTGGTTCCGTTCGATTTAAACGGCAACAGACTATTGTTAAAGGCCGAGGTGGTGGGCGCGTTCTGCTGGTGCGCCCGATTTTGCCCGATCGTCGCTTCATTGATCAGATTCGGGCGGAAGGTATGGACGTAGGTCACCGCGAAGCCCGCGGACGGGATGAAATAGCTGTGCGGAAACTGGCCCCAGCCGTCGCCCGCCGCGCCGAGAATGGCGCCGTAACCGGTCTGCGCCTGATAATCCTGCAACAGGCGGACATACATCGTGTCGTGCGAGGAGATGTTGTAGTCCGTGCGGAGGAGATTATCGCGCCGCGGATTGACCTGCGGCAGAATGTCGGTGAAATTGTACTGGTGCTGGCCCGTCGGGTCCGTCGTGTTCGGCGCCGGGAAAAGGTTCAGCATGGCGCTGCCGATGGGGCTCAAACGGCTGAGCGGGATGATGTTGCCGGGGAAACACCCGGCGGCGCTGGTGGTGGAGCAGGCTTGGCCGGAGAGAGGATCGCGAATCAGGATCTGGCTTCCGTTGGTGTTCACGCTTTGCGAGAAGTTGCCCTGGCGTTCCAGAGCCGTGGGCATGGTGTATTTGTTGAGCGCGGTGGCGGTGTTGTTCCACTGCTGGTCCCACGAGTAGAAGAAAAACAAGTGATTGTGATCCTTGTTGAAGCGGATTTTCGGAAGGATGACCGGTCCGCCGATGGTGCCGCCGGGATTCTCAAAACGATACCTGGGCTTGACCACGCCGAGCTGGTTATTGAAATACTCATTGGCATTGAATTCTTCGTGCCGGTAGTAATAATAAGCGCTTCCGTGGAACTGGGCGGTGCCGTTCTTGATAGTGACGTTCATCTGGCCGCCGTTGCGGGCGCCGTACTCGGCCGCGTAGTTGCCGGTGAGCAGTTTCACTTCGCCGATGGCGTCGACCGAGGGAGTCTGATAGGTGCTCAGGCCCGGCGCGCCGCTGTCCTGTGCGGCCATGCCGTCAAAGGTGACCAGCACCTGTCCCTGCTGGCCGCCGTTAATCAGCGCGGAATTTCCGTTCCATCCCCGCTGATCGTAGGTGCCCATGTCGATGACGCCGGGCAGATCCTTGACGATGGCTTCCCAGTTGCGGCCGCGGATGGGGGTTTCCTTGATCTGCGCCAGGTTGACGTCCATGGCGTGATCGGCTGTATCGGTGGCGACGCGGGCCGCCTGCGCCTGGACCTCAATCGATGTAGTCACATCGCCGACTTCGAGCTTGACGTTGTGGACGTCCACTTTTTCCAGCGTACCGACCGTGATGCGGTTCTGGATGTAGGTTTTAAACCCGGGGTTGGTGACACGCAGGTCGTATTCGGCGGGAACCAGGTCGGGGAAAATGAAACTTCCATTCGCCGAAGTGGTGAACTCGCGGACTTGTTTGGTGATTTCGTTGCTTACCTGGACTTTAGCGCCGGACACAACGGCGCCGGCAGAATCGACCACGGTACCGGTGATCTGTCCGGTGACGGTTTGAGCATTCGCGATTGGCATCAGAGCCAATAAAAGAAGAGCGACAGCTAACGAGACGTACTTCATGGACGGCCCCCTTCGCGATTTTTAACGTTTCAAGAAGCTGCGAAGGAACGCAGCACTCATTTGCCCCTTCGTCTTCGAGTAGTATTGAGCCAAAAATCGGCTTTGTCAACCCTAAGGCAGCATTTGATTCGGTGCTGATACGGTTCTGATACGTGTGTAGGTGGGTGAGAGATAGCAGGTTCCAACCCCGATCTGGTTTTGCAAATCACAGAAGTGAAAGCTACCAGACGTGCGCTGCGACGATGTGCGGTTCGCCCCAATCGCCATTCGCGAGTTCGGTTTCGAGGACGATTTCGAGATTGCGATGCTCCCACCCACGCGGAGCCTGGGCGGCGAAGCGGTTCATATACTCAGGGTTGGTCAGGAATTCCGTTGCAGCCGCTCCGCCTCGTTCTCCGAGTCCGGCAATCACGATCATGGTCTGTCCGGTACGTGGTTCAGGAGCGCGGACGATGAGCGCATAGTCTTTCGAGAGATCGCCCATCGGCGAGTCCCAATGCTGGGCGGGATTCTGCCGGTCGACAATCTGACGAACCATGGCGGGCCGATCCAGGTTTAGAGAGTACCGCAAGGAAGAGACCGCTTGCCGGGTTAGCGGGTTATTAAAAGCGCCCTTGAGAATAAAGGGACGCGTTCGCAATTTAGCGAGTGTGACATTCCTCGCCAGTTCGTACTCCAGCGCCTTTCCGTTCGCACCGAAATACGCCGCGATCTTGGAGTTTCCCTCATTCACAATTAAGAACAATTTCGGATCGAGGATCTCTTCCACATCTGGTGATACTGCGGCGGCCGTTTGCGCAATTGGGCGCCGGGGAACTCCCATCAGGGTCTCCACGACCAGAAGTACCGGAGGCGAGGTCTTCAACACTGGCTCCCAGAACCTGTGCAGTGCGTTTTCTTTCGAATCGATCCTGATGACCACGCCAAATCCCACCAGCATCACGACCAACCCTGCTACGGCCCAAACGCGCCAACGCCTTAGCCCGGGAGTGGCAGCAGACTGCGAGGCCGTTTGAAGTCGTCCGTGATCGGGAGGTAATCGAAATTCGGGAACGTAGGCTCCCACAGGGAGAGTGATCCGGAGTTCGCCGGCATGGTCGGGCTCAGAATAATACGCCTCCAAACGCTTCCGGATCTCGGACGCAGTGGTTCGCACCACGGGGTCCGTACTGGTGTCGTACTCCGGATTTCGCCGGAAAACGGCAACTCCCAGAGTCCGCTCTTTCAGCTCTTCCAGGGCCCCTACGAGGGTCTGTTCCACGACGTACCGCAGAAGTGTGGGATATCTTCGGCTGTGCTGGAAGTGTTCACTGACCAGAATTTTTTCCAGTTGAAACCGAATCGACGCATCATCCGGGTTCGGTTCCGAGCCTTTCTGCGGATGCTTGGCTGAAAAACGCACCGCGCTCATCGTATCACAGAACTACAACGTTGAAAGATAAACACGTTGATACCGTAGCAAGCGCCGTAGTACGGCGTCCGAACAGTCTTCAAGATGATAGCCTTTCCTTTCATGAAAATGAAGAAACCTAACTTGGCGGGGCTGCTATTGCTGGCCGTTCCTGGTATTTCGCCCGCTCAGACTCCGATAGTTCCCCGGCTGCGCGCAGGGGCAGCGAAGGTGGACATCACGCCCAGTCCGAACAAGCTCACCATATCAACGGATTCGATTCGGGACCACCTATACGTCCGCGCCATTCTCGTTGAAGACGGCCCGCGGTGCGCGGTCCTGGTCAATATCGATAGCGGCGGCGCCAGGACCAACATTGTGGACTCGGCTATCGCGAAGTCGGCGGCTTCGACCAAGTGCGCCCCTGAGAACTACATTGTTTCCGCCACGCACTCTCACAGCGCCAGCACCGGGGGGCTGGGCGGCGGAGGTTTCCCGGACGGACCAACGGTCACCGCAGCAATCGTATCGGCGGTCGATCTCGCGAGGTCCAAGCTTGCTCCGGCAAGCATCGGCTATGGGAAAGCCAGCCTGGATCTGAACGTAAACCGCGACCTTTTCAACAGTAAGCTGGAATGGCGTCAGGAACCCAACCCGGAAGGCTCGTCCGACAAGACTTTGTCCGTGGTGGCCCTGGTGGGCGAAGACCAGGTGCCGATCGGTGTCTATATGAACTACGCCATGCACCCCATTAACTTCTACCTGAGTGGCGTGATCAGCGCGGATTTTCCAGGAGAAGCGGCGCGGTACGTGGAGGAGCTTTTCGATAACAAGACGGTGGCTGTGTTCAGCCAGGGAGCTTCCGGGGACCAGAATCCGCGGCTGGCTTTTTCACCGTCCTATATTATGAGGTCGCGGCCATACCTGACAAAGGGCCAGCACCCCGTTCCGCAAACGATTGGCTCGTCGGCTCCGCCTTCCGTGAATCGTACGGGGCAGGGTTTCAACGCCGCGGCCGCTGCTTCCGGCCGGCAGCCTATTCCAGCCGAAAACGTCGAGGCCTACAGGAAGGCCATCGCCCGCACGGGCGAATATGTGGTCATGCTCGGCCAGATGATCGGCTCAACCGCGGTTCGCCTGATGCGCGAGGAGATTCGGCCGGTGGAAACCGCGACCATCTGGGGAGGCCAGAAGCCGTTCACCTGCCCCGGCCGGGAACGTCTGGACGCGGCTAATCCAGCCCGCGAGAATGTCTTTCCCGGCTACAAAGAGGGCGCCGACGTAAACCTCAAAGTCGGCCTGCTGCGCATCGGCGATATCAATTTTGTG
Organism: Bryobacterales bacterium; assembly: GCA_963749245.1. GTDB lineage: Bacteria > Acidobacteriota > Terriglobia > Bryobacterales > Bryobacteraceae > Palsa-187. Next base: position 6,533 of record CAVVNE010000038.1, on the reverse strand, counting down.
ACTGTGAACGGCGAGGTGTACAGCAAGATCGCTCTAAAACTGAAAGAAGCCTCGCCCGCCAACAAGACAGTGGTGGTGACGCTGGCCAACGGGGCCGCGAATTCCGGGTACATCTATTCCGACGATGCATACAGCCACCTGACCTTCCAAGTGATCGGCTCACGCCTGCAGCCTGGCTGCGCCGAAGGGAAAATCATCTCAACGGCGCTCGACCTCATGCACAAGTCGCGGGAGTGACCGGTCACCGGGCGGATGTGCCTCGCGCACCCCCCTCCTGGGGCGTTTTAACTCTTTAGGATTTCCTGAGCACGATAAACAGGGATTGGCCGAATGGCGGATGCACCCAGCTTTCGAGCCGCGAGGCAACCGGTACCACGTAGCGGTCGAAGACTTCGATCTGCGCCGCCGATTGCGCCCGCCGCATGAGGATATGCGCGTTGGTCCACCACGCGAAAAAGCCGATCGCGTTCAGGTAGTGCGCGGTCTTTACGGTGAGCCCGGACTCTTCGGCAAGCCGGGAAATGGACGCGCGCGTATAACGCCGCTGATGGCCAAGTAATTCGTCGATGGGACCGTAAAGGCTGGGGAAGGCCGGCACGATCAGCACGATAATTCCCTCCGGAGTGAGCACGGAGGCCATCCGGTGGAGGGCTTCGCGGTCGTCCTCGATGTGTTCGAGAACGTTCAGGCAGACGCAGGAGTCTGCGTGAAAGGTCTGAAGGCCGGCGAAGGCGGGGGCCATCACGTCGCATGCGAAGGCGTTTAGATTTGCCTGACCCGGATAGCGCTCCATCAAGCGGTCGATGCAACAGGACTCGACGTCGACGGCGGCGACTGCTTCGCGGTCGCGCAGGAGGAGGCCGGTGAAGTTGCCGATGCCGCAGCCGATTTCGATGACGCGACGGCCCAAGTTCGCGCGCCGCCAGGCGATGCTGCCAGGCGAAGTAGTTCGCCGCCCTGACCATTCGCTCCTGGTCCTCCAGCGTATAGCTACTAACAGCAGCGCGCATGCCCTATAATATCGATTCCGCCTCGAAAATTCGATGTTCTACCTGTTTCGCCTGTTCTATTCGTTCCTTCCTCTGCATAATCCCATCGGGTTCGGGGCTGCCGATTTTATCGAAATCACGCTCGCGATGGCGCTGGCCGGATTCGCGCTGGCGTGGGCGAAGTGGGCTGAGCGCGCCAATAAGCTCGCGTCGAATACCACGCTGTGCATGACCATCCTCGCCGCTCTGCCGGTGGCGGTGCGCCTCGCGATGTTGCACACATCGCCGATCCCCACGCCGTTAGGAGCGGACGATTTCAGCTACCTGTTGCTGGGCGACACTCTGTCGCACTTCCGGCTGACCAATCCCGTGCATCCGATGCATCGTTTTTTCGAGACTTTTTTCGTCTTGCAGGAGCCGAGCTACAGTTCGATCTATCCGCTCGGGCCGGGCCTGATGCTTGCCTTCGGGCAGTTGGTTTTCCGCGAGCCCTGGGCAGGCATTGCCATCTCGACGGCGGCGTTCACTTCCCTTTGCTACTGGATGCTTCGCGCGTGGACCAAGCCGGGATGGGCGCTGGTGGGCGGAGTTTTGGCGGTCATCCAATTCGGGCCCTTCAGCCATTGGATGAATACCTATTGGGGAGGCGCGCTGGCGGCAGCGGCCGGGTGCCTGGTGTTCGGAGCGATGCCGCGCCTCCGCGATCGATGGCGCGGGCGCGACGCACTGCTGCTCGGAACCGGCCTCGCGATCCATCTGCTCACGCGTCCGTTCGAATCGATCCTTTTGGGGCTAAGCGTAATCCTCTATTTCGCGCCTCTGATCGCCAAGCGGGGGGAGTTGTTGCGAACCGCATCCATCGCCGCCCTTGTCGTGCTGCCGGCGCTTGGGTTGATGCTGTTGCACGATAAGAGGGTCACGGGAGGCTGGACCACGCTGCCGTACACGCTCTGCCGATATCAATACGGCGTCCCGTCCACGTTCACGTTTCAGCAGAATCCGGTTCCGCATAACCAGTTAACCCGGGAACAGCAGATCTCCTACGACGTGCAATCCTACGTGCATGGGCCGGGCACGGACACGGTTTCAAGTTTTTTCGAGCGCCTCGCCGGCCGTGTCCGATTTTACCGGTTCTTTTTTCTCCCCGCGCTTTATCTCGCACTGCCCGCCTTTTTCTGGAGCCTGCGCGACCCACGGATGCGCTACGTATTTTTCACGCTGCTGATTTTCTTCGCCGGCACCAATGTTTATGGATACTTTTATGCTCATTACGTGGCCGGAGTGACGTGCCTCTTTTTATTGGCGACGGTTGTAAGTCTCGAATATCTAAGCCGGTTGAAAATTTCCGGTCATCTGGTGGGCCCGGACGCGGTTCGCGTGATCCTCTTCCTTTGCGGGGCGCACTTCCTGTTCTGGTTAGGCGTTCAATTTGCCAGCAATCAGGAATTCGCGAAGGACCTGGAGCAATATCAAACCTGGGACGAGGTAAACCACGGCGATCCGGAAGGCCGGATCGGAGTCAACCGGCAACTGGCGCGATTTCCAGGCAAGCAACTGGTCTTCGTTCGTTACTGGCCGAAGCATACTTTGACTGAGTGGGTCTATAACTCAGCCGATATCGACCGTCAGCGCGTCGTGTTTGCGCGGGACCTCGGCGCGGACGAGGATGAGAAGCTTCTGGCCTACTATCCAGATCGCACGGCATGGGTATTGGAACCGGACGCCCGCCCTCCGAAGATTTCGCCTTATCAACGAATCGAAGCGAAGCCTCTACAAGTTATTCCGGAGGAGCCGAAGCCAACGTCGGCACCGGTGAAGCGCCCCAAACTGAAATTCGAGGAGGTCAAATAATGCTTGGGAACCTCTTAAGTACATTTGATCCTGTGAAAAATCCGATTGGCTTCGGAGCGAGCGATTTCATCGAGTTCACAGTGGCTGCGCTGATGGTGGGTTTAGTCCTGGCGTGGCGTCCGTTCATCGAGCCTTTCGGCCGCCGCTATTCGATCAAGGGGCGCTGGTGCATGCTCGGGCTTGCGATTTTGCCTATCGGGCTGCGCCTCGCGCTCCTGGCTCATCATCCTGTGCCGACGCCCGATGTCTACGATGAATTCGGACATTTATTCGCCGCCGATACGCTGCGTCATTTCCGCCTCGCCAATCCAGCGCACGCTCTGCATCAATTTTTCGAGACATTTTTCATATTGCAAGAACCCACTTACAGTTCGATTTACCCTATAGGCCAGGGCATCATGCTAGCCATTGGACGCGCCATCTCTGGCTATCCGTGGACGGGCGTTCTGTTATCGACCTCCGCCTTCGCCGCGCTTTGCTATTGGATGCTGCGGGCCTGGACAACGCCCGCCTGGGCTCTCGCCGGCGGCGTTCTGGCGGTCATCGAGTTTGGCCCGCTCAATCCGTGGATGAATAGTTACTGGGGCGGAGCGCTCGCGGCAGCGGCGGGCTGCCTTGTGTTCGGCGCACTACCAAGGCTTGCGAAGCAGGCCAGCACCACGAACGCGCTGGCATTGGGCGGCGGACTGGCGATTCATCTTCTCGTGCGTCCCTACGAGTCGATCTTTCTGGTTGCCGGCGTTTTGCTGTATCTGGTTCCTGCGGCAAGAAGAGTGATGGGAGCGACGCCGATGATCCTCCTGGCGGTCCTTCCCGCCGTGGGAATAACGCTACTCCAGAACAAAAGCATTACCGGCCTTTGGACAACGCTTCCGTATCAACTGAGCCAGTATCAATACGGAGTTCCCGCGTCGCTGACGTTCCAGCCGAGTCCCATGCCCCATCGGGAGTTGACTTTTCAGCAGCAGTTGGAATATAAGTCGCAGCTTGCGTTTCGCGAAGGCGACAAGGACACGCTCCTGACTTACTTGCTTCGGCTTGAGTACAGGGTTCGTTTCTATCGGTTCTTCTTCCTGGCCCCGCTGTTTTTGGCGCTCCCCGCATTTTGTTTCGCCGCGGCGCGGGAGTTTCGCTATGCCTGGGTCTTGCTGACGTTACTACTGTTTGCGCTCGGCATTAACTTCTTTCCGGCTTTTCAGCTTCACTATCTTGGAGCTGTCACCTCACTGTTCGTGTTGATAAGCGTCGCAGGGCTTCAGCGGATCGCTAGATGGAGTCCGGAAGCGGCCAGGTTACTACTGTTTCTTTGCATCGTGCACTTTGTCTTCTGGTATGGAATGCATTTGTTCGAAGACGAAGATATCGCGCCTGCGATGATTCAATATGAGACCTGGGATTCCATCAACCATCGCAACCCGGAGCGACGCATCTTCGTAAACGGGAAGCTCGCCGACATTCCTGGCCGGCTTCTGGTATTTGTTCGCTACTCGCCGAGACATCTCTTTCAGGATGAATGGGTATATAACGAAGCCTCCATCGACTCCGCCCGCATCATCTGGGCGCGCGACCTGGGTCCGCATGAAAACGAAAGGCTTCGAACTCGTTATCCCAACCGCCAAGTGTTGCTTCTGGAGCCCGACGTCCGGCCTCTTCCACAATTGAGCCCATACGCGCCGTAGCTTCAATAATGAAACCTATAACGGAATTCGACGTAGATCTGACGTGGATCGCTAAAGTGGAACCCCCCAAAGGTCAGGCTCTTGTCTAACAGGACCCGTCGATTCGCCACATTGAGAGCGGTTAATGATATTTTGTATTTCTCGCCCTCACCGAAGAGTTTTCCGAGTGAAATGTCAAACGTCGTGTGCTGAGGAAGGTAGTCTCCCGGATATTGAGCATCCGGCGACCCGTTGGTGAACCCGGAGCCGTAGTAAATATTCGTTGAAGCGAAGACTTTCCACGGAAGAGTCGCATTGACACCAGCATTTACGGTGTTTCTCTGATCGTGATCCACCGGCGATAGGCCCGGAGGCGGCTCGCATCCGTCCGGCACGGGCGTTGGGCAAATTAAACCACCCGTGAAAGGCGCCGAGGCTTGTGCAATCTGATTCGAGTAGGCGAAGTGGGCTTGAGCGCGGTGCCAAAGTCGCGGGGAACGCAGAGTGAACTCCCAACCTTGAATCAAAGCGGCATCCCAGGTGAGCGGCCAGAATAAATTTGATTCACCAATGTTGCTATGGTCCAGCCAGTTCCTGGCGCGAGTTTGAAAAGTGTCCGCGTCGAGCGCCCAGCCGTGATACGGAATCGTCACGCCGAACTGATATTCGTGATCGCGCTCTCCCCGCAGGGCTCCGAAAGTCAAGCTTTGACTGTTGGCTAAGTCGATCAATGGGCCAGTCGCAGTCAGGAGCGGAGGAGGCTGGTAGAATACACCGTAGAAGCCACGAAAAACCCAGTTCAGGCGCGGCACTCTGATCGCGACGCCTAAACGAGGGTCGGGAACATTTTCCACGACGGCCGGCTCGGTTCCACCGCTGACTGACCCGGAGTCGAAGTGAGAATAGCGAAGGCCGGCAATCAGCGTCAACCACGAGGTCACCTTAAACCTGTCGCTCACGAACACTTCGGCCAAGCTACCGGTTACGGCGCCCGAGGAGGGACCGAAGTTCTGGCAGCTTGTACCGCAATCCGTAAAAACATTATTGAAGAAGTTGCTCTGGTGCTGCGCGAACCCATAGACTCCCACTTCAACCTCGTTCTTCTTGGCCAATATCGCATTCAAACTCGCTTGCCCGCCGACATAGTTGGCGGTCTGGTTTACATTCGTGATTACCGGATAATCGTTCGGCGAGCTGTTATAGCTGGCTTGGTTGTAGTGATAAAAGGGTGAAACCGTCAAACGCACGTTCGGATTAAATGTGTGAATCCACGAGAACGCGACGTAACCATCGGGTTCAGTTTCGCTATCGTGAAGACTGTAAGTTGGATACGTCTGGTTTCCGGACGAGTTGGGATCCGGGTCGATGGGAATCTGGTAAAAATCGCGCCGCAGCGCGGCCGTCAGCCGGAACTGGTTGGAGGAGCTGGCATTGAATATCAACGACACGAATCCGCCGAACCCGTTCTCCGCGTCGTGAACGACTTGCCCGATGGGAGGCTGCAAGCCATAGTCGCTGCGGTTTGCGGTTAAACTCGCGTAATACGCGAAGCGCTTGGTGTGTCCTCCTAAGTTGAGCTGATCGTTCGTCTGGTACCAGTTGCCGAAGGAGGTAACGAGCTCCGCTTCATTGTCCCGCTCGAAGCCGTTGCGGGGCACGATATTAAAGATGCCATAAGTACGGTCCCCGTATTCCGCGTCGTAGCTACCCCTTTGAACCTCCAGGTAGTCAATATCCTTGGGGTCGATCTGCGGGCCCAGATTCGTAGCGATATTGGTGTTAGGTATGGGAACACCGTCGATCAGCCAATTCACTTGATGGCCTCCGCGCATATGCAGCATGTCGTGGGTCACATATGCAGCCGGTACGTAGTCTGTAATCATCGCCATGCTGTTGGTCCTGTCAGCACCGGGAGTTTGGGCGATATCCTCGCGGTCGATCAGAGTAGTGGGAGTCACGGAGTTAACGTTCGCTATTTCCGCCTGGCCAACGACAACAGCGTTTTGCTTCAAGGCCGCGATCGTCAGTTGAAAGT
>CAVVNE010000037.1:0-18199 GCA_963749245.1 Bryobacterales bacterium | reverse complement strand
TATCTGGTGCCTCGTTCAGTTGTAGCTGCTTCGTGGGAATCGTCGTCGATATCCACCTCGACCTCAAGGCGTTGATGGCGCAGGGTCGCCGCCGGAGCGTTGTCCCTCCAGCAGCGAGACAGAATCATCAGCCATCTGCGTGTCTCGACAGGCCGGTACAGCAGTTGCAGCTCCCGGCTGATGCAGAGCATCCCCCTGCCTCAGGCCGTCCGGGCAGTGAACGAGTGCTTGGTGCATCACGTTGCAGCGCCGATCGAGGCCTTCGGTTGAGAGCCGGTCGCGAATCAGGCGATATTTTTGCGAAGGGAAAACGTGCGCGCCCAAGTTGAGGTCGTAGCCATCGTGATAAATGAGCTTCATGCGGATTGGAGAGCCGTGACGATGGCGGCGCCATAGATGTCTTCGGCCGAGCATCCTCGCGACAGATCGTTGAAGGGCTTTGCCAGACCTTGCAGAAAGGGACCGTAGGCGATGGCGCCGCCCAGTCGCTCCAGCAGTTTGTAGCCGATGTTGGCGCTCGCAAGATCCGGGAAAATAAGCGTGTTCGCGTGGCCAGCCACCGCCGATCCTGGAGCTTTCGACGCGCCGATGTGGGGCATCAATGCCGCGTCGGCCTGCAATTCGCCATCGACATCGAGATCGGGCGCGCGCTCGCGCAGGATACGCAACGCCTCGATCATTTTGTCCGCATGTGGATGCCGGGCGCTACCCTTGGTTGAAAAAGACAACAGCGCGACTTTGGGCTCGGCTCCGAGAATCGTTCGCGTCGAATGCGCGGTCGCGATGGCGATTTCGGCGACCTCGACAGCGCACGGATCGACCACGAGAGCGCAGTCGGCAAAAGCGAGGACGCCGTCGTGACCTTGCCTGCGGTCTTCAACACACATCAAAAACACCCCGGAAACAGTGCGCACGCCTGGACGCGGCCCGATGGCGTGAAGCGCGGCGCGGACCGTTTCCGCAGTGGTATTCACCGCTCCGCCGACCGCCGCGTCGGCATCGCCGGCGGCAACCATCAGCGCGGCGCGGTACAGAGGCTTGCTCGCGACTTCGGCGGCTTCCAGCTGCGTGATGCCTTTCGCGCGGCGGCGTTCGTAGTAAAGATGCGCGTATTTGCTGTCAGGAACGTCGTTTTTGAGCAAAATAACGTCGACTAAGGACTCCCTTTGGAGGCGTTCGGCGGCGGCCTGGACCCGTGGGTCGTCGCCTTCGGGGAAAACGATGCGTTTGCGGGGAAGGCGGCGGAGGCGCTCGATTTGTCGGACCAGAAACAGCGTCGCGGATTCGGGCATCGATTCCTATCATAACTTGGCCATTGACAAACCCTATAATTCATACGTATGATTCAATTAAACGTATGATTGAGCGCCCTGACACGAAGACGCGAATTCTGGACGCCGCCGAGAAGTTGTTTGGGGAGAAAGGGTTCGACGCAACCTCCCTGCGCGATATCACCACCGAAGCCGACGTGAACCTGGCGGCGGTAAATTACCACTTCCAGTCAAAGGACACCCTGATCGAGTCGACGATCCTGCGCAGTGCCGGCCCGATAAACCAGAAGCGCATCGCGATGCTGGAGGCGGCGGGGGCGAAAGCAACAGTCGAGCAGATCGTCGAAGCGTTCGTCGGGCCGGTTTTGGAACAGGATTTTGAGCCGATGGCGCCGTTAATGGCGCGCGTGCTGGCATCGCCTGAAACGATGCAGCGGGTCTTCAAGCAGCTTATCGAAACGATGAGCCGGCGCTTCGCGGATGCGCTCGGCGTCGCTTTGCCCGAACTTTCGGCGGCCGAGCGGGTTTGGCGCCTCCACTTCACGGCCGGCGCCATGGCTCACACCGTGACGCGGGCGCCGGTGATGCGTGATCTTTTTGGAGGAGTGCTGGACTTTAAGGATCGCAAGCTACTGATCGCGCGTCTGGTACGGTTTGCGGCGGCGGGATTTCGGGCGTCCGAGGGGTATTGATATGAGATTCGTCTTTTTTCTGTCTGCGGCTCTCTTGTGCGCGCAAGACACGTTGCCGTTGAGCTTGAAGCGAGCTGTAGAAATCGCACTGACGCCGGAAGGGAGTCCTCGCGTGGCGTTGGCGGAGGAATCCATCAGGCAGTCCCAGACCGGCGTGGCGCAGGCTCGCGCGGCGTTCCTGCCGGATATTGAAGCGTCGGTAACGGACCAGAACGAGACGGTCAATTTGAAAAGCTTCGGAGTGAGTTTCCCGTTGCCTCCAGGCCTGGGGCTGACGTTTCCGTCGTTCGTCGGCCCGTTCGCCGTGTTCGACGCGCGGGCGACGGCGCAGCAATCGGTATTCGATTTCAGCTCGATTAGAAAATACCAATCGTCAAAGAAAGCGGTCGAGGCGACCAGGGCCGATGCGGAGACGACGCGCGATCAGGTGAGCGACGCGGTGGCACGAGCCTACCTCGCCTGCCTCCGCGCGGACGCGAAGCTGGAAACGGAGCGCGCGAATGTCGAACTCTCGGACGCGTTGTTGAAACTCTCAAACCGCCAGAAAACCGCCGGAACCGGTCTGGCGATTGAAGTCACGCGCGCGCAGGTGCAGTTGGCGAACGACCGCCAGAACCTGATCGTCGCAGAGAACGATCGGCGTAAGGCCGTGCTGCAACTACTGCGGGTGATGGGCTTAAATCTGGCCGCGCGTATCGAGTTCACCGACAAGCTGCTCTACAAACCGGTGGACGTGGGGCCGATGGAAGCGGCGCTCGAAAAGGCGCGCAAGAAGCGGGCGGAGCTGAAGGCGCAGGCGAAGCGCGAGGAGATCGCGCGATTGAACTATGGGTCGGTCAAGGCGGAAAGGCTGCCAACGTTCGGCGTGTTTGGGAACTATGGATCGATAGGATCGGTGGGCGGCGGTGCGCTGCCTACGCGGTCGGTCGGCATCACCCTGAAGGTTCCGGTGTTCGACGGCGGGCGCAGGGACGCGCGGCGTGCAGAGAGTCGTTCAGAATTGCGGCAGCAGGAAATCCGCTCGCGCGACGTGAAGCAGCAGGTAGAACTCGATGTGCGGCTGGCGCTCGATAGCATCCACTCGGCGGCAAGCCAGGTGGAAACGGCTCGCGAAGGGCTGGCGCTCGCGGAGAATGAACTGGCGCAGGCGCGAAGAAGATATGAAGGCGGCGTGGCCAATTCGATTGAAGTCACGGACGCGCAGACGCGGCTCGACCGCGCCCGCGACAATCAGATCGCTGCGCTTTACAACTACAATTTGTCTCGTCTGGATCTGGCGACGGCGACAGGAAGCATCGCGGAGTACTTAAATCAATGAAGAAAATATTTCCCATCCTCTTATTATTGGCAGCCGTCGGCGGAGGGATCTGGTGGTGGAGGGAAGCGCATGCGACCGACGGAAACCGCATTCTTGTCTCCGGAAATCTGGAGCTGACACTGGTGGATATGTCGTTCCAGGTCGCGGGGCGCATGACGGAACTGAACGTCCGCGAAGGCGACTGGGTGAAAAAGAACGACATCATCGCGCGTCTGGACCCGATGCAGTTCCAGCAGCAGCGTCTGCGCGACCAGGCCGCGGTCGTCAGCGCCGAATGGAACTACCGCCAGGGAATGACCTCGATCGCGTTTCAAAAATCAACTCTCGAAAGCGACGTTGCGGCGAGGCGGTCGCAGGTGAATGAGGCGCAGGCGAAGCTCGATCAACTGCTCAACGGCAGCCGGAAGCAGGATATCCAGCAGGCGGTGTCCGCGGTAAACGACGCCCGGGCGCAACTCGAGTTTGCGCGTTCGGACTGGGCACGGATGCAGGAGCTATACAAGACCGAGGACATTTCCAAGCAGCAGTACGACCAGTCGCGGACGAAATTTGATTCCGCCACGGCAATGTTGCATCAGGCGGAAGAAAAGCTTGCGTTGGTGCAAGAGGGACCGCGAGTGGAAGAAATCGCGGCAGCGCGGGCGGCGCTGGCCACGGCGCAGGCGACGCTAAGAACGACGGAAGCCAACCGGCTGGAGTTGCAGCGCAGGGAAGAGGATCTGAAGGCGCGAAACGCGGAGATCAACCGCTCCCGGGCGCAGGAAGGGATGTCGCAATCGCAACTGGACTACACGGTAATCGCGACTCCGATTGACGGCGTCGTGCTGGTGAAGTCGGCTGAGGCCGGCGAGGTGGTGGCGGCGGGAACCACCGTCGTCACAATCGGCGATCTGAATCACCCATGGCTTCGCGCGTATGTCAACGAAACGGATCTGGGACGAGTAAAGCTGGGACAGAAAGTGAAGCTGACGACAGATTCCTACAAGGGCAAGATTTACTGGGGCGTGGTTTCCTTCATCTCGTCGGAGGCGGAGTTTACGCCGAAGCAGATCCAGACCAAAGAAGAGCGCGTGAAGCTGGTGTACCGGATAAAGGTGGACGTCGACAATTCGAGCCACGAGTTGAAGAACAACATGCCGGTGGATGCGGAGATTGTGTTGTGAAGGTGAATTTGTGACGATTATTCGCACCGAGAATCTGACGCGCAAGTTCGGCGCGTTGACCGCGGTGGATCACCTGAATCTGGAGATCGCCGAGGGTGAGATTTTTGGTTTGGTGGGGCCGGACGGCGCGGGGAAGACCACCACGATGCGGATGTTGTCCGGTTTGATGAATCCGACCGAGGGCAAGGCGATCGTCGCCGGCCACGATGTTTCGCGCGAACTGGACGTGGTGAAGGACCAGATCGGATACATGGCGCAGCGCTTCGGGCTGTACAACGATCTGACCGTGGCGGAGAACATGCGGTTTTACTCGGATCTATTCGGGGTCACGGGCCGCGAGCGCTCCGATCTGACGGCGAGGCTGCTGCGCATGACGCGGATGGAGCCGTTTCAAAAAAGGCCGGCGGGCAAATTATCCGGCGGGATGAAACAGAAGTTAGCGTTGATGTGCACGCTGCTGCATAAGCCCCGCATCCTATTTCTGGACGAGCCGACCAACGGAGTGGATCCGGTTTCGCGCCGCGATTTCTGGGCGATCCTCTACGACCTGGTGCGCAACGGGCTGACCGTATTTGCCAGCACTGCGTATCTGGATGAGGCGGAGCGCGCGAATCGCGTGGCGTTCCTGGATCATGGACGAATCATCCGCTGCGACACGCCGGCAGCTCTCAGGAAGGGGCTGGAGGAGACATGCTACCAGATCTGGTCGAGCGACAATCGGGCGCTGCGGGAAAGGCTCGCGAAGGAGCCCGGCGTGCTGACGGCCGAGCCTTCGGGCGCGTACTTACATCTCTTCCTGAATCCGAAAATGACGACGGTAGAAGAACTGGCGTCGAAAGCAAGGTTCGAGTTTCAGGAAATCCTGCCATCGCTTGAAGACGTGTTCATCGCCCACATCCGGAGAGAGGAGGCGGCGCGTGCAGCCTGATTCCAAAGCTCCCGCAGTGCGAATCGACGACCTGACCAAGCGCTTCGGCGACTTTGTCGCGGTGGATCGCGTGTCGATCGAGGTTCGACAGGGGGAGATTTTTGGATTTTTGGGTCCGAATGGTGCAGGGAAATCGACCACGATACGAATCCTGTGCGGTTTGATGGCGCCGACTTCGGGCAAAGCGACGGTGGCTGGATTCGACGTCGCCACACAATCCGAGGAGATCAAAAAGAACATCGGATACATGTCGCAAAAATTTTCGCTTTACGACGATTTGACAGTAGAGGAAAACATCGAGTTTTTCGGCGGCGTGTATGGCGTGACGCCGGAGAAGCTGGCCGAGCGCGAAGAGTATGTTCTGATAATGGCGGGCCTCGAAGACAAGCGTAAAATGATGACGCGACTTCTCGCCGGCGGTTGGAAACAGCGGCTGGCGCTGGGTTGCGCGATTCTCCATGAGCCGCCGATTTTGTTCTTAGATGAGCCCACCTCGGGCGTGGATCCCATTGCCCGGCGCAGTTTTTGGGAGCTGATCTACCAGCTTTCTTCCGCAGGCCACACGATTTTCGTGACGACGCATTACATGGATGAAGCCGAGTATTGTCATCGCATCGCATTGATGTACGGGGGCAGGGTGATCGCGCTGGGATCGCCGGCGGAATTGAAAACTTCCCTCGGCGCGGGGCATTTACTGAATCTGGAGACGTCAAATCTGCTGGCCAGCATGACGGCGCTCGAAGGAAAGCCGGGACTGGTGGATATTGCCGTTTTCGGCGGCGGACTCCACATAAGAGTGGAAAATGATGCAGCGGCGATTGAGACCATTCGAACCGCGCTGGGCGGAGTGGACATAAAAGTCCTGAACCTGGAAGCGATTACTCCGTCGATGGAGGACGTTTTCGTCAGCCTGATCGAAGCGCAGGAAAAGGCAGCTGCATGAATTTTCGACGCACCCTCGCGATGGCTCGTAAAGAGGTGCTGCACATTCTTCGCGACCCGCGCAGCCTGGCGGCCGCCATTGTGACGCCGCTGACGATGCTGTTGATTTTCGGCTACGCGCTGAGCTTGGACGTCGATCGGATTCCGACCATGATTTACGATCTGGACCACACGTCCCAGAGCCAGGATCTGATTCAGGAGTTTCGAGGATCGCGCTACTTCTCGATCGTCGGAGAGACGAATAGCTATCGTCCGATCGAGCGGGACATCGACGCGCGGCGCGTGTTGATCGGCGTGGTGATTCCGGACGATTACTCCCGCAATATCGCGCTGGGCAAAGAGGCCCAGGTGCAGCTTCTGCTGGACGGCAGCGATTCGAATACAGCAACGACGGCTCTCGGATACGCGGAGGGCCTGATCGCCGCATATTCGCAAAAAGTCCAGCAGGATGCGCAACGCCAGCGCGCGGGGAGCGTGATCCAGGGCGGCGTCGACGCACGGATCCGGGTCTGGTATAACCCGGATCTGGTATCGAGGAATTTCATCGTGCCGGGATTGATTGCGGTGATCCTGATGATCATCGTGGCAAACCTCAGCTCGCTGACCATCGCGAGGGAGTGGGAGAACGGCACGATGGAGCAGTTGCTATCAACTCCCGTGCGGCCGGCGGAGACGGCGCTCGGCAAATTGTCCGCGTACTTCATTCTGGGAATGATCGACATGTTGATCTGCCTGTTCGTCGGCGTATTCATTTTCGACGTGCCATTCAAAGGCAACATCGTCACCCTGATGGTTTCAAGCTGTGTATTTTTGTTTGGGGGGCTGGCCTGCGGAATCCTGATTTCGGCTGCGAATCGCAGCCAGTTGATGGCGTACCAGATGGGCACGCTGACGTCCTTCCTGCCGGCATTTCTGCTTTCGGGGTTCATCTATCCGATCTCGAACATGCCGTGGATCATTCAGGCGATCGCGCTGTTCGTGCCGGCGCGGTACTTCATTAACATTCTGAACGGGCTGTTTCTGAAGGGGGTGGCGTTCTCTCTAATTTGGTTTAACTTTCTGCTGCTTGTGGCTTACGGAGTCATCATGTTCTTTTTTGCTACGCGCAAGCTGCGGGAGAAGGTGGCGTAAAACATGCGGCAACGTCTACGGCGGATCATTCGAAAAGAGTTTCTTCAGACGCTCCGGGACCCGAGGATGCGGGCCATGTTATTTATGCCCCCGCTCATTCAACTGTTGATCTTCGGCTATGCGGCCAATCTGGACGTAAACAACGCGCGCATCGGCTGGATGGATGAGGACCACAGTCCGGAGAGCCGGGAGTTGCTGTCGGAATTCCAGGGCTCGGGGCGTTTCATTATTGTCGCCGAGCCGGATTCTGAGCGGGCGATGCAAAACCTGCTGGACCGGGCGACCGTGGATGCGGTGATTCGCGTGATGCCGGGCTTCGCGCGCGACGTGGAGCGGGGACGCCGCACCAGCGTGCAGGTGCTGATCGATGGAACGAATTCGAACACGGCGTCGATCGTCTCGAATTACGCGGCGCAAACCATCGGGCGCTACTCGGTCGAGGTGATGACGCAATTGCAACGCTCGAAGATGGTAGCCGGCACCGAAACCGCGGGCGGCGCGATTCATCCGGCGGTGCCGCAGATCACCGCCCGCAGCCGTGTGTGGTTCAATCCCGATCTGAAGAGCCGGAATTACTTTATTCCAGGAGTTGTGGTGAACATCATCACGCTGGTGACGATGATGTTAACCGCGATGGCGATTGTGCGCGAAAAAGAGATCGGGACGATGGAGCAACTGATGGTCACGCCGATTCGGCCGACCGAATTGATCCTCGGCAAAACGCTGCCGTTCGTGCTAGTGGGAATGTGGGACATGTTGTTGGTCGTGGGGGCGGCGCTGTTGGTGTTCCATATTCCATTTGCGGGTAATTTTGGATTGCTGGTGGCGTGCTCGCTGCTGTTCCTGCTGACCAGTCTGGGCGCCGGATTGTTTATCTCCACCATTTCTCGTACTCAGCAACAGGCGATGATGACTATGGGTCTTTTCTTCCAACCGTTTTTCATGCTGAGCGGGTTTACTTTTCCGATTCGCAGCATGCCGATTTCCATGCAGGTGCTGACGTATATCGATCCGGTGCGCTACTTCATGGAGATTGTGCGCGGCGTTTTCCTGCAGGGAACCGGGATCAGCACGTTGTGGCCGCAGATGGTTGCGCTGGCGATTTTCGGGGTGACGATCTTGTGGCTGAGTGTCCTGCGATTCCACAAGCATCTGGAATAAAGGTCAGTCGTTCAGATGGAGAATCGGCGTGCTGCGAAGCTCTTCCAGTTCCCTTTCACGGCGCTCGCGCATCGCCGCGGCCGATCGTCGGCTGAGCCAGCGGAAGAAGATGATGAAGCCTATTGCGAGGATGGTGGCGTAGGAGCGGGGCAGCAGCGTTGTTCTAAGCGAAACGACAAACAGCGCGAAGGCGATGGCGACGCCTGCCAGCATCAGTAAAGGATGGGGAGCGTCTCTTTTCGCGGGGCGAGGTTCAGTCTTCATATCGCACCTAAACGAGAGCCTAACATAAGCGCAACACGTGGCTTGGTACACTCCTATTATGGACTCACGCCGTCATTTTCTCGGCAAATTCGCCACCGGGATCGCCGGCACGCTGGCTGCCGGGCCTTCGCAAGTGCTCGGAGCGAATGAACGTATTAGGGTCGGATTCATCGGCTTCGGCGATCGCGCCACCGATTTGTTCAATTGGATCAAGCTCTGCCCGAATACCGAGGTCGTGGCCTTCTGCGATATCTATACGAAGCAACTGGAGCGGGCCAAGGGCCTCGTGCCAACCGCAGCGACGTATCTGGACTATCGCCGGCTGCTCGATGACAAGTCGATTGACGCCGTGGTGATCGCGACGCCCCAGCACCTGCATGCGGAGCATTTCTGTGCCTCCATTGGCGCTGGGAAGCACGTTTATCAAGAGAAGACGATGGCGTTCACCGTCGACCACGCGAAGAAAATGCGCGCGGCGTATCAAAAGGACGGAGGCAGGCACACGGTCCAGATCGGACATCAAAGTTGTTCCTCCGGACACATGATCGACGCGCAACAGTGGTTGAGCGATCCGCAAAAGCTGGGCAAGATCACGGCGATCGACATGCACATGTACCGGAACACGCCGCACGGCAAGCCGCAATGGTCGCGGACGGCGCGCATTACTCCGGACATGAATCCCGAAAATATCCTGTGGAAGTCGTTTCTGGGCGACGCGCCGGCGCGCGATTTCGATCCGAATCGCTACATGAACTGGCGGTTCTTCTTCGATTATTCGGGCGGCAATGTGTATGAGAACATGTGCCACCAACTTAGTTTCTGGTACAAGGCGCTGAAGCTTCAAGTGCCGAAAGCTGTCACGATGAATGGCGGCATCTACTTGTGGAAAGACGGCCGCGAAGTGCCCGATACGATGAGCGTTTCCGTCGAGCAGCCCGAAGAGCTGCTGATCAGCTGGGCGTCGGGATTCGGCAACAATCAGCTCGGCATCAGCGAGGATGTGCTCGGCGACAACGGTACCATCCAGCGCACCAATCAGCTTCATTATCTGCCGCAAAAAATGAATTCTCCGGTGGGAACGGAAATGACCGGCGCCGCCAGGGCGGTTCCGCATGAGCACATGCTGAACTTCTTCGATTGTGTGCGTACGGGGAAGGAGCCGAACTGTCCGTTTGACCTCGGCTTCCGCGTGGCGATTGCCTGCCGCATGGCCGTCGATAGCTATCGCTTCGGCCGGACGATGCATTGGGATGCGAAGAAGGAAGACTTCGTCTAATCGATGGACTTCGGCTTCACATCGGAGCAGCAGCAATTGCGGAAGTCTATCCGCGAATTTTGCGAGGCGGAGATCAAACCTCACGTCATGGAGTGGGACGAGTCGCAGGAATTTCCGCTCGATGTATTCCGGCGGTTGGGGAAACTGGGCGTGCTGGGCGCGGTGTTTCCGGAGGAACTCGGCGGCGCCGCCTACAGCTACGTTGACTATTCCATCGTGATGGAAGAGATCGCGCGCGTCGATCCTTCAATCGCGCTAAGCGTCGCAGCGCACGTTTCTCTCTGCACGAATCACATTTACCTCGCGGGCAATGACGAGCAGAAGAAACGCTACCTGCCGAGACTGACCTCGGGAGAATGGATCGGCTGCTGGTCGCTGACCGAGCCGGAGGCGGGTTCGGACGCCGGCGGCACGAGGACGAAAGCCGTGCTCGAGGGCGATTCGTGGGTGCTGAATGGCGGCAAGACGTTCACCACCAATGCGCATGTGGCTGACGTTTGCGTGGCGATGGCCATGACAGACCGCAGCGCGTCGGCGCACGGAATTTCGGCGTTCATTCTTGAAAAAGGCGCGCCGGGTTTTCGGGTCGGGAAGAAAGAAAACAAGCTTGGGATGCGCTGTTCGCCGACGGGTGAGGTGCTGTTCACCGACTGCCGGCTGCCTGGCGCGCAATTATGCGGGAAGCGCGGCGAAGGGTTTGTCGACAGCCTGCGGATTCTCGACGGCGGACGAATTTCGATTGCGGCATTGTCGGTTGGTCTCGCGCAAGGGGCGTACGAAGCGGCCCTGAAGTATTCGAAGCAGCGCAAGCAGTTCAGCCGCTTTATTTCGGAGTTTCAGGCGATTCAGCATAAACTGGCAGACATGGCGACGGAGATCGACGCGGCCCGGCTGTTGACGCTGCGCGCGGCGTGGCTAAAGGATTCCGGCGCGAGCGTCAATAAGGAATCGGCGATGGCCAAGCTGTACGCGTCGGAAGCCGCGGTGCGCGCCGCCATCGAAGCCCTGCAAATTCACGGCGGATACGGTTTCATTAAGGACTATCCGGTCGAGAAATTTTATCGCGACGTAAAGCTGTGCACTATCGGCGAAGGCACCAGCGAAATCCAGAAGCTGGTGATCGCGCGCCAACTGTTAAAGAGTCATTTGTAAATGACGGACGCAGCGGAGAAAATCGTCAGCGGGGATATTCGTGCATTGGCTCGCGCCGCCACTTGGATCGAAGACCGGCGCCCGGAGGCGGAAACATTGCTTCGCGAATTGTTTCCGCGCACGGGACGGGCGATCATCCTGGGTGTCACGGGCGCGCCTGGCGCGGGGAAAAGTACGCTTTGCGATCAGCTCGTGCGGATGCTTCGGACCGAAGGAAAAACGGTTGGTGTGATCGCTGTGGATCCGTCGAGCCCCTACACAGGTGGCGCAATCCTGGGCGACCGCATCCGTATGCAGCAGCATCATGCCGACGAGGGCGTGTTTATCCGGTCGATGGCGACCCGCGGCTGGCTCGGGGGATTGGCACGCGCCGCAACGGAGATGACAATGCTGCTCGACGCCGCCGGGCGCGATCTAGTGATCGTCGAAACCGTGGGCGTGGGGCAGGACGAGGTGGAGGTTGCGCGCCTTGCCGGGGTGACAATGGTGGTTCTGGTGCCAGGCATGGGCGACGACGTGCAGGCCATTAAAGCCGGAATTATTGAAATCGCCGACGTGTTCGTCATCAACAAATCCGATTTGCCGGGCGCGGAAAAACTAGAGCGTGAACTGAACAATTATCTCAGTCTGTCGCACCGGCCCGATGGATGGACGCCGAAAATCGTGCACACTGTGGCGAGCGAAGGAAGAGGCGTTGCCGAAGCGCTGGAAGCGGCGCGCGAATATCAGGCCCTGAACATGGGAAAATCACATGGGGCGGGAATCTGGAGCGCTCGACTAAAGGAAATGCTGCGCGAACGTCTGCTCGACCGGCTTCCGGAAGAGGAATTCTTAGCGGCCGGGCGCGACGTGGCGGAAAAGCGTCGCGACCCCTTTTCGATAATCCATGACTGGCTTAAACGGCTGTAAAATCGATCATTTGGGCATCGCCGTTCGATCGCTCGAACAGGCGTTGCGGTTTTATCGCGACCAACTTGGCCTGGATGTCGCCATGCGAGAGACCGTCGCACAGGAAAAAGTCAACATCGCGATGCTGCCCGTGGGCGAGCCTCGCATCGAACTTCTGGAGCCGTCGGCACCGGACTCCCTGATCGCAAAATTTCTCGATAGGCGCGGCGAGGGCCTGCATCACGTCGCGTTGAAAGTGCCGGACCTGCACGCTTATGTTGAAAAGCTCCGCGGCGCGGGCGCGCGACTGTTGAACGAACCTCGGGCGGGCGCTGGCGGGCATCTTTATGTATTCGTGCACCCGTCCTCCACTGGCGGAGTGCTGCTGGAACTGATTCAAGAATGAAACCTACTATTGGAATAATTGGCGGCAGCGGACTTTACTCCATGCCCGGATTTGAAGCACAGGAAGAGCGCGCTATCGAAACGCCTTGGGGCGCACCCTCGGACCCTTATGTTGTCGGCAGGCTGGCGGGAAAGGACGTTGCATTTCTCGCGCGCCACGGCCGAGGGCATCGCCTTTCGCCGTCGGAATTGAATTTTCGCGCAAACATTTACGGATTCAAGTCGCTCGGCGTACAGAGGATTTTGTCGCTCAGCGCCGTGGGATCGCTCAAAGAGGAGCATCAGCCCCTCGATTTCGTGATTCCTGATCAATTTGTCGACCGCACTCGCGGTCGCGTGTCGACGTTTTTCGGCGATGGACTGGTCGCGCACGTCGGTTTCTCTCATCCGATCTGTCCGCAACTCTCGGGCGTTGCCTTTCGGGCGGCGGAGGAATCGGGAGTCAATGCCCGGCTCGGCGGCACATACCTGTGCATGGAGGGTCCTGCATTTTCGACGCTCGCCGAGTCGAATCTATATCGCAGCTGGGGCATGGACGTCATTGGCATGACGAACCTTCAGGAAGCCAAGCTCGCTCGCGAAGCCGAGATCTGTTATGTCACCATCGCGATGGTGACGGACTACGATTGCTGGCATCCGGATCACGCTGCCGTGACGGTTACCGACATCATCGCGAACCTGACGATGAATGCTGCAAATGCGGCGAAAGTCGTCGCGGCCGCGGTCCGCGCCATGCCGGAAGATCGCGAATGCAAGTGCGGATCGGCGCTGGCGCACGCGCTGATCACAGATCGCAAGACGATTCCCGACGCGACACGCAAGAAGCTGGAGCTGCTGGTTGGGAAGTATCTATAGCCAGCGGTTGCTCGAAAATTGTCTGCGGAATGAGCCGTGGACTGCGGACCTTCTCGATCGCGCTATGGCCGAAGATGAAGGCCGCGCGCTGTTCTCGATTGTCGTCGAACGTCTGGGCGACCTGTTTGAACCCGCGCTCTGCCGTACGTACGAACAATTGTTCCGGCAAGTGATCGAGCGTGCGTGCCCGGATTTGATTCCGCGATTGCGCGCTGGCGCCGAGCCACATGCCGTGCCGGCGTCGGCGAAGCGCGTGTACGTGCTCTCCCGGATCACTCTCGGCGCGGATGTTGCGGTGACCAGCGTGCTGCTCGATGCCGCGAAGCAGCGCTATCCCGCCGCGGAAATTATTTTTGTAGGTCCACGAAAATCATACGAAATGTTCGAGGCCGACCCGCGCATCCGCCATTTTTCGGCGCCCTATGCGCGCAGCGGGAGCCTGATCGATCGCCTGCGCGCTTCGGCGAGCCTGTGGTTCGACGATGGAATTGTGATCGATCCTGATTCGCGCCTGACGCAACTCGGGCTCATTTCGATTTGCGATGAGGATCACTATTTCTTCTTCAATAGCCGCAGCTACGGCGGCGGCGGGCGGGAGTCGCTACCGGTTCTCGCCGCGCGATGGGCGCACGAAGTTTTGGGGATCCAGGATGCGAGGGGATTTGTCGCCCCTTTTGCGCCGGACGAACCGCCCGCCGATATCACCGTCAGCCTCGGCGTCGGCGAAAATCCGGCGAAGCGCATTGAAGGCGATTTCGAGCGCGATCTGTTGCACGCTCTCGCCGAAACCGGCGGGTCGATCCTGGTCGACAAAGGCGGCAGCGCCGAGGAGCATGAGCGCGTCGATTGCGCGATCCTTCCGGGGATGCGCACTCACGACGGAGCTTTCGCGCCATTCGCGTCGCAAATCGCGCGCAGCAAACTTTACGTAGGCTACGATTCGGCCGGACAGCACGTCGCGTCGGCCTGTGGAGTGCCGCTGATCAGCATCTTCAGGGGTTTTGTCAGTGAGCGCATGTTCGCGCGATGGCGCCCCAACGGCACGGTGATTCGGGGCGACTCCGCCGACGTGCTCGAACAGGTGCGCGCCGCGATTACATGTACATTCCGCCGTTGACGTTCAGCACTGCTCCAGTAATGTAGCCGGCTTCTTCACTCGCTAAAAATCGAACAGCCGCTGCAACATCCTCGGCGTGGCCAAATCGCTTTAAAGGAATATGGCCAATCAATTTCTCCTTCAGGTCCTGCGGCAGGACGGCGGTCATATCTGTCTCAATGAATCCCGGCGCGACCGCGTTCACGGTGATGTTGCGGCTGGCCATCTCCTGCGCCAGCGATTTCGTAAGTCCGATCAAGCCAGCCTTCGACGCAACGTAATTCGCCTGCCCCGGATTTCCCGATTCCCCCACCACCGACGAAATATTAATGATGCGTCCCCACCGTGCCCTCATCATATTCTGCAGAACTTGTTGCGCCGCCAGAAAAGCTCCTGTCAGATTCGTGGAGATCACAGCATCCCAGTCTTCTTTTTTCATGCGTATGGCGAGCCCGTCCTTGGTGACGGCGGCGTTGTTTACCAGAATGTCGATTTTCCCGGCCTTGGCGAAAGCCTCCTTGATTGAGTCGGCACTCGACAAATCGATCGTCACCCAAGTGGAGTTCGGAATTCCGCGCGATGCTTCCTCGAGTTTCGCCGCGTCGCGAGCGGCCAGAACAACATGAACTCCAGCCTCCGCCAGCGCGCGCGCGCAAGCGAGGCCGATTCCCCGGCTTGCCCCCGAAACAAATGCTGTCTTAAATGTTGCCACGTTGGTCGCGACGTTTGTCATAGTTAGATTATGGCCTACACCGACCTGAGAGACTTTATCCGCGCGCTCGAAAAACAAGGCGAGCTGAAGCGCATCCCGTTCGAAGTTTCTCCCGAGCTTGAGATGACCGAGTTTGCCGACCGCAGCGTGAAATCGGGCGGCCCGGCACTCTTTTTCGAGAAGCCGGCCAATTCCAGCGTTCCCGTGCTGATTAACGCCTTCGCCAGCATGCGCCGGATGGAGATCGCGCTCGAGGTTTCCTCGGTCGATGAAGTGGCTGCCCGGATCTCGGAATTCTTGGAAATGCGGATGCCCGAAGGAATTATCGGGAAATTGAAAATGCTTCCGAAGCTGGGCGAAATCGGCGCATTCTTCCCAAAAATCGTTTCCGGCGGTCCCTGCAAAGACGTGATCCGCCGTGACAATTTTTCGCTCGATGAATTTCCCATTCTCAAATGCTGGCCGCAGGACGGTGGCCGTTACATCACGCTGCCGATGGTTTTTTCGAAAAATCCGGACACCGGTAAGCGCAACTGCGGCTGCTACCGGATGCAGGTGTACGATGCCAGGACCACCGGCATGCACTGGCAGACCCACAAACAGGGCGCCGAACATTACCGGCGTCTGCGCGCCGCTGGAACCACCTACAGAATGCAAGTCGCGGTAGCCATCGGCGCGGACCCGGCGACCATGTATTCGGCGATTCTGCCTCTGCCTCCCGATCTTGATGAAATGATGATCGCTGGGTTCCTACGGTCGAAACCGGTGGAGATGGTGAGGTGCGAAACCGTCGACATCGAAGTGCCCGCGCAGGCCGAGATCGTGCTGGAAGGCTACGTGGAGTTGGGCGAACTGCGCCGCGAAGGTCCGTTCGGCGATCACACCGGCTTTTATTCGCTCGACGACGACTATCCGGTGTTTCACGTCACCTGCATCACGCACCGCAAAGATCCCATCTATGCGACGACCATCGTCGGCCCGCCTCCGATGGAGGATTTTTACATGGGCAAGGCCATCGAGCGGATTTTCCTCCCTCTGATGCGCCTGCAACTCCCTGAAGTTCGTGACATTTGCATGCCCGCCGAAGGGATTTTTCACAACATGATTTTCGTCGCCATCCGGAAATCATATCCGGGCCATGCGCGCAAGGTGATGCACGCCATTTGGGGCCTGGGCCAGGCCATGTTCTCGAAGGTCATCGTTGTGGTTGACGAAGATGTGAATGTGCAGAACGTCAGCGAAGTGGCCTGGAAGGCGCTCAACAATATCGATCCCGAGCGCGACATTCAATTTGTGATGGGACCGGTCGATTCGCTCGACCATGCCAGCCGCCTCGCCAATTACGGTTCGAAGATGGGGGTCGACGCGACCAAAAAGTGGCCGGAGGAAGGGTTCACGCGTCCCTGGCCGGACGTCATCCGCATGCCCGCCGATGTTTCCAAACGGGTGGACGAAATGTGGAGGCGGGCTGGGCTAAAGTGATAAAATGAAGTCTCACGGCGGCTGTAGCTCAGCTGGTAGTAGCGCCAGATTGTGATTCTGGAAGTCGTGGGTTCAAATCCCACCAGCCGCCCCAAAGAATCAATAGCTTACAAAGATTGTATACTCCCCGCGCCAGCCGATATGTGACTTAACTGGACCTTATTTTCGGAAAGTGCATGTTACACTCCCGGCATGAAGGACCAACGGAACCCCCGAGGCGCGAAGGGCGAGGGCTCGCTCTACAAGCGCGCAGACAGCCGGTTCTGGCATTACAAGGCACCGAACGGCGAACGATTCGCGACGGGCACCCAAGTCAAATCCGAGGCGATTGACTTCAAGCATCGAAAGCTGGCTCAGCTCCGCACCGGCCAGCCGCACATCGTTTCCAAGGCGAAGGGCGCGACCGTCAACGAATTGCTTGACGCCCACCTCGCGCACATGCGGCGCAAGGGCCGCAAGAGCGCACAAGACGTGGAATGGGTCCTTGATCTGCACGTGCGCCCGTACTTCGGCGAACGTGTAGCGTCGACGCTCGGCACGGCCGACTTCGAGCGATACCGGAAGGACAAGGCCGGCGATGTTGGGGAGACAACCCTGAATCGCCACCTGTCTTATATCAGGTCGGGCTACGTGACGGGCCATAAGCGCGTCACACCCCGACTTGTCGAATTCATTCCCGCCTTTCCGATTGTCGACGAGTCGCACAACGTGCGCCAAGGATTTCTCACTTTCGAGGCATACGAAAAGATCCTTCCCCTCCTGCCGGAGTCGATCCAGCCGCTATTCATCTGCGCCTTCCACGTTTCATCTCGCAAGGGCGAACTCAAGAGCATTCTGTGGTCGCAGGTCGATCTTAAAGACGGGTTGATTGTGCTTGCCCCCACGGACACGAAGAACAAAAAGGGGCGCGCGCTTCCGATCTACGGCGACATGCTGAAGACCCTGACAGATCAGAAAAAGCTTCGCGACCGCGATTTTCCGGACTGCGAGTACGTTTTCTTCTGGCATCGGGACGACGCAGCCGTCTCGAACTTCATGATCCGGAAACTTCCAGGCGCACCGATTGGGCACTTTGCGAAGACCTGGAAAACCGCAGTGGAAGCGGCCGGCTACCCCAAGTTGCTGTTTCACGATCTGCGGAGAACTGCTGAACGGAACATGACCAAGGCCGGAATGGATCAGTCCATGCGGATGAAGATTAGCGGGCACAAGACGCCGAGCATGAGCACGCGTTACAACATCGTCACGGCCGCGGACGTTGCCGATGGAAAATCGAAGCTGGATCAATGGTTCAAGACGCAGAAGGCACAGCAGAAGAGAAACGCGAAAAAGCGGCCTAGACCTTGTGTTCCAGCATGAATTTATCCAAATCCTGTTTATCGATCAGAACGAGCCGATCTTTCTTGATGATCGGAAAGAGATTCTTGCTCAGTAGGTATTCGAAAGACGCCTTCGTGTCCTCG
>CAVVNE010000036.1:0-8074 GCA_963749245.1 Bryobacterales bacterium | reverse complement strand
GCGCTGGCGAAGGAACTTGGCGGGCATGTGGATTTGCTGTATCAAAGAATTCTGGATCGACTGCCGACGGCGGCGGAGAGGGACGATGCGCTGGGGTATGTCGAGAAGATGGGCTGGCAGAGTATAGCGCACGTTCTGCTGTCGTCGAATGAGTTTATTTATGTGGACTAGGTGCCGCTGCCTGATCCCCGCACTGACGTGCGGGGTTATAACCCCGTGGCGTGAGCCCGGGGATGGATTAAATCAATGAAGCTCTATACTCGCCGCGATATTCTTCGTTACACTTCCTGTGGGTTCGGCTCGGTCGGACTGACTTCGATGATTCAGGCTGCGGCGACGAATCCGATGTCGCCTAAGCAGCCGCATTTTCCCGGGCACGGCGAAGCGCGTCATTTTTCTGTTCATGCACGGCGGGCCTTCGAGCATCGATACGTTCGACTACAAGCCCTCGCTTGAAAAGTGGAACGAGAAGCCGCTGCCGTTTAAGCGCCCCTTGACGTTCGCCGAGGGCAACATGGGCAACCTGATGAAGTCGCCCTGGGAATTCAAGCAGCACGGCCAGAGCGGACTATGGATCAGCAGCCTGTTTCCGCACATCGCCGAATGCGCGGACGATTTGTGCCTGGTCCGGTCCATGGTGGGCGACAGCGTGGCGCATGGCGGCGCGAGCTTGCAGCTTCACACCGGTTCGAATACGTTCACGCGTCCTTCCATGGGCTCATGGGTGGTGTACGGTCTGGGCAGCGAGAATCAGAATCTGCCCGGTTTCATCACCATTAAACCGTCGCTCGCGCACGGCGGCGCGAAAAACTGGAGCAGCGGATTTCTGCCCGCGGCTTATCAGGGCACGGCGATCGGCAACGCGGGCGTGAAGCTGGACGACCTGGTGAAGGAGCCGATCGAATTCTTAAATCAAAAAGGTCTGTCGCCGGAGCAGCAGCGCTATGAGCTGGACATGCTGCAAAAGATGAACCGGCAGCACGCGGCGCTGCGCGAGCATGACACCGAACTCGAGGCGCGCATTGAAGCATTCGAGCTCGCCTTTCGCATGCAGACCGAGGCGCCGGAGGCGTTCGATACGGCGAAAGAATCCGACGCGACGAAAAAACTTTACGGGCTGGACAACGAAGACACTCGCGATTTCGGGTGGCAATGCCTGCTGGCGCGCAGGCTGGTGGAACGCGGCGTGCGGTTCGTGCAGTGCTCCCACAGTTACAAATGGGATCAGCACAGCGAACTGGTCCGGTTGCATACGCACAACGCGCGCGAGGTGGACGTGCCGATCGCGGGACTGCTGAAGGATTTGAAGTCGCGCGATTTATTGAAAGATACGCTGGTGATATGGGGAGGCGAGTTCGGGCGCACGCCGGTGATGCAGGGAGGCGACGGGCGCGATCACAATCCTTACGGATACACCATGTGGCTGGCCGGCGGCGGCGTGAAGGCGGGGTTCAGCTACGGGTCGACCGACGAGTTCGGGTATTACGCCGCGGAAAATCGCATGCATCTTCACGATTTGCACGCGACGATCCTTTATCTGCTCGGGTTCAAGCATGAGCAGTTGACGTATTTTTATAGCGGACGGAATTTCCGGTTGACGGACGTGGCGGGAGTGGTGGCGAAGGGCGTCATCGCGTAGAAGGTTGTTGGTCTGTCCGGTCCGGGCGGCCGGAGCAATGAGCACTGCGACCTCCATCTGTGGAAACCAGGGGACAGACAGCCTTTTTCGCCGTGTGAAGGTTTCTTATTTTCCGCACGGTGAGGGGCGAAAAAGGTGTCAGTCCCCGACGCTCGATCATGGCCGACGGTTGATCCAGCGCCGTTCGTCCTTCCGATTTCGTCGTTCGCCGAGTTTCTGGTCCTGAGGCGCACGGCCGGGGTTAGAAATGGGTATGACAACGACAGCGCAAAAAGGATATCGCGGAATGGGCATGGAAGGATCCATGGCCCGCTGGTACGAGAAGACGACGGGCAAGGATCTGGGCGAGTTCCGCAAACTTGCCGAACGGCTGAAGGCGGTTCTGCCGGACGGAGGCGACGTGCTGGAGGTCGCGCCGGGGCCGGGTTTTCTGGCGGTCGAACTGGCGCGCGATGCGAGGTTCCGGGTGACCGGACTCGACGTCAGCCGGACGTTCGTGGAGATCGCGCGGAAGAACGCGGCCGAGGCGGGCGTCCTGGTGGAGTTTCGGCTGGGCAACGCGTCGGATATGCCGTTCGCGGAAAACAGTTTCGATTTGCTAGTCTGCCGCGCGGCGTTCAAGAATTTTTCCGAGCCCCAAAAAGCGATCGATGAAATGCGGCGTCTGCTGCGGCCGGGCGGGACAGGCGTGATTATCGATCTGCGGAGGGACGTCCCGATAACAGAAATCAAACGTTACGTCGACAAGATGCAGTTGAGCACGCTCGAACAGTTCTTCACCGCGATGACCTTTCGGTTCATGCTACTGAAGCGCGCATACACCAAGCCGGAGCTCCAAAGAATGCTCACCGGTTTTCGGAAGGCAGAGGTGAGGACCGACGACATCGGGATGGAGGCGTGGTTCGAGAATTAGTTATTTGGTTAAGGTCTTCAGATCCACGAAATCGTTGCGCACAGGCTCCACCTGCGTGCTGTATTTTTGGGCGTCGCCGTAATCGAAGAAGTGCCCGTATCGCGAATGAGGCGAGCGGAGACGCTGCGCGTGCTTGATGGGGCACCAGTGCTGTTCGGTGCGCGCGGCGACCTCAACGCCATAGGCCAGCACGCCGTTCCCGTAGGAACAGTAGGCGCAGTTCAGGCGCTCCAGAAGGTTCAGATATTTGAGGTTGCCGCGATCGAAGAGAAGGTAATCCGCGCGGCGGACCTTGGGAACTCCATAAATCGGGAAGCAGATGCGTTGATAAACTCCCAGAAACAGATCAAGCATCATGAACGGAACGACGCCCGCGTAGATGACTGGCGCCGTCAGAATAGCCAGAATGTCGGAATGCAGAATGTAGGAGGGTAGCCAGTGCTTTAGCTCCCTGTGCCTTCGCAGCACGGTCTCGTCGAAGCGGGCTTTCCCGCGGATGAAGGAGTACTCGAACGCCTTTTGCTTTTCCGCCAGAACGCTTGCGAGTTCTTTCTCCAGGGATTGGATGCGATCGGATAAGTGTTGTTCCGTCGGTGTCATTCGAGTCACCCCCGGTTTTGAGCATCGCACGCTTTGCCCGCCCACTGAGCCGCCATGCGTGACAGGCTGCGGAAAAACTCGTGTGGATCGCTCCCTATGGTCGCGGCTCGGAATCGGCTGTACGTGAAATCAACTGCTTACCGAGCCGCGACCGCAGGGAGCGATCGTTCCGAATGACTTTTTCCGCAGCCTGGTGAGCATGCGGACAGATGCGCACCCTACACCGCCCGCAGCGCGACCAGGGTCACGTCGTCCGACTGCACTTCGGGACTGAATCGCAGCACCTCAGCGACGGTCGCGTCTAGCAAAGGTTCCACTGAAGCCGCTCGCGTGGCATGGAGCGCGGCGATCAAGCGGGCTTCTCCGAACTCCTCGCCGCGCTCGACGCCTGCTTCGAGGACGCCGTCGGAAAACGCGACCAGCAAGTCTCCCGGCTGGAGCGTCACTGTTTTCTCTTCGCACGACCAAGAAGAAAAAACGCCGATCGGCAGCGCGGTCGCTTCCAGATGTTCGACGGCGCCACCCGCGCGGATCAGCAGCGCGGCGGGATGGCCGCAGTTGATGTAGCGCAGCTCGCGCGTCTGGTCGCGATACTCGGCGAAAAACATGGTGGCGAAATATTCCGCCGGAGTCGACTCGTAAAACAGCTTGTTCACCGATCCGAGCAGCGCCTTGGGAAGCTTCATTCCCAGCTCGAGCTGGCTGCGGAAGGACGCCTGCAAATTCGCGGTCAACAGCGCGGCGGCCACGCCTTTGCCCGACACGTCGGCCAGCAGCACGCCCAGGCGGCCGGGGCCGAGGTCGAGAAAATCGTAGTAATCGCCGCCGATTTCGCGGGCCGGCACGCAGCGTCCGCCGAACGCGACGGTTTTCAGGGGATGCGCGTGCTGCGGCAGCAGGCGCTGCTGCACGTGCCTGGCGATTTCGAGCTCGCTGCGGACTTTTTTCCGCTCCTGAGAACGATTCGCCTGTTTTTCGATGGTCGCCAGGAGACGCGCGTTGTCCCAGGGCTTCTGAATAAAGTCGACCGCGCCGCGGCGCATCGCGTCGACCGCCAGATCGACGCTCGACCAGGCGGTCATGACGATCACCGGCACATCCGCGTCGTGCGCCAGCAGTTTGTCGAGAAGAGCGAGTCCTTCCTCGCCCGAGGTCGTGTCGCGCGAGTAATTCATGTCGATGAAAACCAGGTCGAATGGTTCGCGCTCCGCGGCCGCCAGCGCGGCGCGCGGCGAATCTGCGGTTTCCGTCCGATGCCCGGCGCCCTTCAGCAGCAGGCGGATCGCTTCCAGAACGTCCACCTGATCGTCGGCGACCAGAATGTTCATAGGAGTGAGGTGAGCCTTGTTACCGTGTCCTGTCGCGACCGCTCCCGGTGGTCGCGGTTCTTCTTATCCGCCTGAGCTCGAGATAGAACCGGGGTGAACATGGCTATACGCGCGGAATATTCCCTGCCGCCTGCCGTCCCGTGCGCACGCAATCGGGTATCCCGATTCCATCATAAGCGTTGCCGGCCAACTCCAGGCCTGGAATGGCCGCCGCGCGCGCCTTGATCGCCTTCATCCGGGCGCCGTGTCCGACGGTATATTGCGCCATCGACTTCGGCCATCGCGAAACGCTGGTAAACAGGGGCGCGGCTGTCAGGCCCAGGATGCGACGCAATTCCTCACGCGCGATCGTCACTATTGATTCGTCGGATTCCTTGAGGATCGCTTCGTCGCCCGCGCCTCCGAAAAAGCAGCGGAGCAGAATGCGGTCGTCCGGCGCGCGGTGAGGAAATTTCGTCCCGACGAAGGTGCAGGCGGCCATGCGGTCGCGCTCGCATTTGGGCACCAGGAATCCGAAGCCGGCGCGCTGCCCGTCGAATTTCGCCTCGTCGAACAACATCGAAACCAACGCGGAGGAGCTATAGGGAATGGTCCGCAGCATCTTTGCGAGCTCCGGATCGACGCCTTCTAGCAAGGGAACCGCCTGCGGCGCGGGGGTCGCTACGATCACGTTGGTCGCGTCGATCCATTCTCCGCCGGCGCGCACGTGGAAGCCGTCGCGTGTCCGCTCGATCGCATCGACCCCGGCGTGCTTCACGTTGGCGTAGGTCGCCAGCGCCTCAATCATCGTGCCCAGGCCGCTGGCCAGCGTCTTGAATAATGAGCTTCCCGGTGAAGACGGCGGACGTTTGGCGGTCATCACGGCGCGGCCCAGGCTGCCGGTGTTGGTTTCCATATCGACAAAGCGCGGCAGGACGCTTGCGACGCTCAACTCGCGCGGATCGCCGCCATAGACGCCGGAGAGCAGGGGCTCGGCCAGATAATCGAGCGTTTCCTGGCCAAAGTGATCCACCACAAAATCAGCGACGCTGCGATCCGGGTATTTTTTCGGGCGCCGCAGCAGCTCGAAGCCCATGCCGATCTTCGTCCGCCAACTGAGCAGGTTGGATTTGACCATCGGCATTACCTTGGTGGGAACGATCATCATGACGCCTTCCGGTAGAGGCACCAGCTCGCCGTGTTTCAGGATGTGCGTGGTGCGCTGATGGTCGTTCGAACCGATGATCTCGCCTTCCAGGCCCAACTCTTTGATCAACGCCAGCGCTTCGGGCTTGGAAGAAATGAAGCTGTCCGGTCCGCACTCGAGCACGCATCCGTCCTGAGTGCGCGTTTCGATGACGCCGCCCAATCGCGGCATTTTTTCGAACAGTGTATGCGCGATACCGGCCCGCGCCAAGTCGTAGGCGGCCGAAAGGCCGGCGATCCCGCCGCCGACGATGACGACGTGCTGTGGCATAGTTGCCTAGAGTTTGAATTCGCGCACGATCTCGACGCACGCCTTCACGCTCTCCACCGGAGTCTCCGGCAGAATGCCATGGCCCAGATTGAAAATGTGCCCGGGCCGCGAACCAGTGCGCTTCAGCAATTCGTGCACGCGGGCACGAAGCTCGGGAATGGGAGCCATCAGCACCGCCGGGTCGAGATTGCCCTGCACCGCCGAACGGTAGCTAATGTCCATCCACGCCTGGTCAATATTGATGCGCCAGTCGACGCCCATTACGTCGCCTCCCGCGGCGTGCAGTTCGCGGAAAAATCCCGCCGCGCCTGTGCCGAAGTGAATCACCGGCACGCCGGCCGCGCGAATCCGTTCGATCAGCGCGCGCGAATACGGAGCGACGTAGCGAACATAATCGTCCGGGCCCAGCGCGCCCACCCAGGAATCGAAGACCTGAATAATACGCGCGCCCGCGGCCACTTGCAGCACCGCGAACGAGCCGAGTACGTCCACCAGTTTGCCCATCAGCCGCCGCCACAGCGTCTCGTCGCGATACATCATCTGCTTGGTCTTGAGAAAAGTCCGCGAAGGTCCGCCTTCAATCATGTAGCTGGCCATGGTGAACGGCGCGCCCACGAATCCGATCACGGGTACGCGTCCGGCGAGCGCCTTGACCACCTGCTGGATCGACTCGCCGACGTAGCCCAAGTCGTCCGTGTTCGAGATCGAAAGGCTGTCGATATCGCTCGACGTCCGCACCGGATTTTCGATCACCGGACCCTCGCCGGCCGCGAAGCGCAGGCGCAGTCCCATCGGCTCTACGGGCAGCAGCAGGTCGGCGAAGATAATCGCCGCGTCGACGTCCAAAATTTCCACCGGTTGCAGCGTCACCTCGGCCGCCAGATCCGGCCGCTTGCAGATTTCCAGAATCCCGTGCTTCTGCCGGATGTCGCGGTACTGCTTCATGTAGCGTCCGGCCTGCCGCATGAACCACACCGGGCGAACATCGGTCGGCCGGCGCCGGCAGGCTTCGAGAAAGCGGCTGTTCATTGGAGCCACGCGCATTTGTCACTCCCTGATTTGTCTTCGCATAAGAAGACTCTGAATTCCGGTTTTTTGTGTTGCGCCGCCCACGCACGGCCGCGGATGTAATACGGCTTGCACCAGGCTTCGCTATCGATGGTCCTGGGCGAAACCACGGACACGGCCAGCATCCCTTCGCTCGGATACCCCGTGCGCGGATCCATGATGTGGCTGTACATCTTGCCCTCGGCGAAAAAAAACTTTTCGTAATTGCCGGAGGTGGACAGCGAATCGTTGTGCAGCACAACTTCGGCTACGGTTTTCGACGCGTCCTTCGGGTCGCGAATCTTGATCTTCCAGCCCGGTTCGTTCGGCGGCGCGCCGAGGCCATAGATACTGCTCCCGCTCGCCGAAACCAGCGCCGAGGTGATGCCATCCTGTTTCAAAATCTCCACCATCTTGTCCACTGCGTAACCTTTTCCTATTCCTCCGGGGTCGATTTCGACCCCGTCGCTGGCGAACCGTACGGTATTAGTCTTCGCGTCCAATTGGATGTTCTGATAGCCGACGTGGGCCAACGCTCCGCGAACCTCCGCCCGGTGCGGCAGATGCCCGGACCCTTTGTAGAACCCCCAGACTTTCATCAGCGGTCCTACCGTGATGTCGAACGCGCCGTCGCTTTCCCGGCTGTACTCGACGCACGCCGCAAGTAACTGAAACAACTCCGTCGAAATCCGAACCGGCCGGCTCGCGGCTTCGCGATTCACCTGGCTCCACTCGCTGGCCGGAATGTAGTTGGAAAGCAAATGGTCCAGCCGGCGCGCCTCTTCGGAAGCGTCCTCGACCGCGGCGCGCAACCTTGCCTCGTCGTCGCCATAAACGACCACCGAATAAGTGGAGCCCATAGCGTCGATATTGGCCTCAACTCGCTGAGTCAGCGCACCTTGCGGCGCGCCGGCGAAGGACAGAAATGCCTGCCCTAACACCTGCCCTAACACCAAAGTTAGCACAGCGTGTTTCATGAAATCGGATTTTTTTCAGAGCCGGGTTCCTTGGGCCGCCCCCGCTCAATCCGTTTCAGGATCTGCTTGGCCTTGGCGGCCAGATCCGCCGCCAGCGCCGCCTCGAAATGCACC
>CAVVNE010000035.1:0-7483 GCA_963749245.1 Bryobacterales bacterium | reverse complement strand
CCCGGCGCGCAAAGCCGCTTACATGGATCCCATCGAGGCGCTGCGCTATGAGTAGCCTCAACATCATCGAAATCGAACACCTGGTGAGAACGTTCCGCATCGGCGAACTGACTGTTCCCGCCCTGCGCGACGTGTCGCTCAACGTCGTGCGCGGCGATTTTGTGGCGATTATGGGACCTTCAGGCTCGGGAAAGTCGACCTTGATGAACATCCTCGGCTGCCTGGACCGGCCAACCTCGGGAAGCTACCGTCTCGACGGCATCCGGGTGGAAGAGATGGATCGCGACCAACTGGCCGAAATCCGCAACCGCGAAATCGGCTTCGTCTTCCAGCAGTTCAACCTGCTCGCGCGCACCAGCGCGATCGAAAATGTCGAGCTGCCCCTCCTCTACACCAATGAGACGCTGCCCGATCCACGCGCCCGCGCGCTTCAGGCGCTCGCCGCGGTGGGCTTGGCCGATCGGGCCGATCATCATCCCAACCAGCTCTCCGGGGGCCAGCAGCAGCGCGTTGCCATCGCCCGGGCACTAGTGAACAATCCGCAAATGATTCTGGCCGACGAGCCGACCGGAGCGCTCGACTCCCGCACCAGCATCGAAATTATGGCGATTTTCCAGCATCTCAATCGTGAGCAGGGCATCACGACCATCCTCGTCACTCACGAACCGGATATCGCCACTTACGCCAATCGCAATATCTATTTCCGCGACGGAAAAATCGTCCGCGACGAGAAGATCGCGAATCCCCATCAAGCCGGCCGCGAATTGCTGGCCCATACTTAATTTATTGTCAGCTCTTCACGTGGCACTTCGAACAATTGCCCTTCGTTTCGAACGCGGCTCCTCCGGCGGTATGGCAGGCTCCGCACGACGCTTTCGCGGCTTCGGCGGGTTTGTGCATGCCTTGCTTGAAGTTCAGCGGGGCTTTCGCATCTTTTGGAAACAGCTTGTCGTGGCAGGTCGCGCAGTCGCCCTTGGCGGCCTTGACATGCGCGGCGTGATGAAATGTGACGTTTCCGTTCTTGGCGGTAAACGTAAGTGTGTCCGGCGCTTTCTTATCCTGGGCAAAAAGCCCCATCGCGGCCCCGAGGACGGCGACCAGCAGGCAGAGTATCAGCGCTCGAATGCGAGAATGCATCATTGGTAGAAACCTCCGCACCCGTTATTAGCAATTCCCCTGCCGAATGTGAAGAATAAGGGCTTGTCGTGTCTCAGGTGGGGTATTCGGCGCAAACGCGAACGGCGCGACTGGGTCTCGCCACCCAGACCGTCCGCGAAGAAGGTAGAACCAAATGGAACCGCGACTTCGGGAGTGTCCATGGGCCGATGGCCAATGCCGAAGCCATGAAAATCAGATTGTCTTGTCGGGCAGGCCCCTGGGCTGGCCCCTGGGCAGGCCCCCCGGCCTGCGGCGGACGCCCTCGTCGGCCCGGGCGTAGAGGCCGGACCAGGGGTCCGGCGCGGACGAGGGCGTCCGCCCCACCGTAATCATCGATCGTGTATTTTCGACGGAGCAACCATGCTAATGAAGTTTCACGGACAGCCGACTATTTGACCGTGATCTTCACCTGCGCATTTGTCCAGCAACATTGAAACCCTCGCCCGCCGTCGCCCGAGGCATCGTTGGCGACCACGCGCAGAATGTAATCGCCGGGTTCGCTGAAGGTGGCTGTGGTCGTCGCCCTGCCGCTGAACACAGCCGGAGGGGGAGGCTTGAAGGACGCCTTTTCCACGGCTGGCCTCACGCTCGCAAACGTCACCGCGCCCGGCCCGCGAAACTTGCTCCAGGCGACGCTCACCGGCGTTCCCATCAGGCGTGTCGCCAGGACCGACTTGGCGTCGTCGGCCACCCACACGGTCAGCGTCACCGGGTTTGAAACGGCCGCCGTCAGCGACGTGCTCTGCCCTTTCGGCCCCTGCACAAACGGACCGTTTTCCGAAAAACTGATGAACGGCGGGGTGTTGTCGCTCGCGTCCTTGAACGGCGAGACTTCGTAGGCCGGATGCAAGCTGATCGGGATCACGTTCGTTTTCCCGTTGACCACCAGCGTCCAGGTCAGTTTCTTCTCGCCGAAATCCTTGGGCACCGTCACCGTGAACATGCCCCACTGCCTTCCGGGGAGAAAAAACGTCGGCTGCCCCTGGTCCGGTCCTCCCGGCTCAATCCGATTGTTCGGCCCGATGGGAACCTCCACGGTCTGCTTCTGGTTCCGGTTGTAATAACCGACCAGTAAGCTGAAGGTCCCGTCGTCGTTCGCAAACCATCCTTCAAAAGCGCCGGTGATGCTTTGTCCGGAGTCGTGGAAAGGCTCGAAAGGCAGCGTCGGCTGCGCCCATCCCGCTCCGGCGAGGGCGATGCCCAGCAAAAACAATTGCTTCATGGTTACGGTCTTGCCTGGGCCGTCCGGCTTGTTTTGTGATTGGCAAGCCACTGATTGTAGTCGTCGTCGGATAGATACGTGACGTTCACCCACGCATGTCCCATCTCATCCACCGTGCGATCGCCGTAACCCACCCACTGGTCGTGATCCGGATTGTTCGGATTATTAACCGTGTTGTCGTACCAGGCGGTGATGTGGATAACCGTCCCCTTGGGCAGCACCGGCGCGGCGTCGTCGGCGTAGATGTAATTGTTCATCCAGTTAAAATTGAAATGGTCGACGTAGCTCAGCATCTGCACCGTGCCGTCGGGCAGAATCGCTTCCATCGCCATCGCTTTGCCCCGCCAATGCATGTGCGGCTGAAAATTTTCGAGCCGCGCTGGCTGCCTCAGCGTCTGGTACATCTGCATCGCCACCACGCTGTTCGGCGGAATATCGAAGCGTCCCGGCGGACTTACCGACGCTCCGAACAGAGTCAAGCGGGTGCGATATTTCGGCACCACTCCCTTTGGATAAAGATACACCGCCAGTTCGACATGATCCCGGATCGGCTCGCCCACCGCGTGAAGATGCAGTTCCCAGCGGATTTGCGCGCCCGGCAGCAGCAGTTTGCCCGTCTCCGGACGGTAAATATCGTAGTTTTTCCCAACCGCCCATTCCATTAACAGGCCCGGGGCCTCCCAGGTCGCTCGCACCGGGCTCATCCTGCCGCAACCCTGCCAGCGCGTGGTGCACGATCCTGCGCCCGGCGGGCGTCGAGGGCCTCATTTCCACCGCGCGCACCCAGCGCTCCTCCGTGATGCCCATGTCGGTGACCGGTTTAAACCAAACGTCCTGCCCGTGCGCGGGCATCGTGTAGGCCGCCGATTTAACTACCAGATCCGGGGCCCCGAACTGCTTGGCCAGAAGCCAGCCGTCGTCGTTAGGCCATTGTTTGGGCGCCGGCAGGTCCTTCGGATCGCCCATCGGCGCGCCTTCGTCGGCCCAGCGCACGATGGTCGAGATCTGCTGGTCGCTCAGCGAACGGTCGTTGGCAAAATGCTGGATTCCCACGGTCTTGTCGAGATGCCAGGGAGGCATGTTCCGGGTGATCACGCGCTCGCGGATGGCCTTCACCCAGGGGCGCGTTTCCTGGTAGGTTACCAGCGACATCGGCGCCATCGAGCCTACCCGATGGCACACCTCGCACTTGTCCTGGAAGATGGGAGCGATATCCTTTGCAAACGTGACGGAGTCCGCCGCGACCGCCAGACCCCCGGAAATCACGACCGCGAATAGCTGCAACGTGGCATGAGTCATGTTAACAGCAAGTCTATTTCCTTGGAACTCTCCTGTCAATAAGGTGTATAATTCTTACGGTTTCTGGGAGGAAACGTGAAACGGACGATTGCCGCGATTGCAATGTTAGCCCCAATGTTCGTCATGGCCGGACTGGTGCGGGCGGATGCGCTTGAGGATTCCTACGCTAAGTTGAAGGCGGACGTGGAGAAAAAGGACGCCGACGCGACGAAGGCCGACGGCGCGGCTACGTTCAAACTGGCCGAGGCGCTGGTGAATGCGCCGCAGCCCTCCGATGCCACCGAGGTCGACAACTGGAAACAGCGCGTTGAATACGGGAAGGAAGTCGTCGCCTATACCGAATACGCGCTCGCCGAAGTCGCGGCGCAGGCGGAAGGGCCGAAAACCATCGAGCTGGTGGATGCGCTGCTGGCGCAGAATCCTAAGAGCAAGTACATCGATAGTTGCACCCAGGCGTACCTGGCCGCGCTCGGCAAGAGCGGCGGCGCCGCGAAGCAGATGGAGGCGATGACGAAAATCGCCGTGGGCCGGCCGGATAATGAGGTCGCGCTGGCCGCGCTCGCCGAAGGTCTGGCCAATAAGTCTCCGGATCGCGCTCTGGCTTACGCCAACAAACTGGTCGCGCTGAAAGGTCCTGGACTGGCGACGGGATATTACATCTCCGGCCTGATCTACGGCGGCAAAAGCGCGTGGATCGACTGCGACCGGCATCTGAGGGCTGGCCTGCCGCTGATTCACGATAACTACCGCCTCGGCATCGTCTATTTCTACCTCGGCCTGGCGAATTATCAGCTCGGCAAGATGACTATGGACCGCCCGCGCATCCAGTTGGGCCTCAAATACAGCCAGCAATCGGCCGCCATCGCCGGCCCGATGAAAGACCAGGCGTACCACAATGTCCTGGCCATTCAGAACGAGCTTGCGCACAAGTAGTGGTCAAAGAGAACGGCGTCTATGCGCTCTTGCTGCTGTTGACCGCCGTCGGATTCTTTCTTTTCCCTGGCCACACCTACCTGTATTCGGATAGCCAGATTTACGTTCCCATCATCGAGCGGATGCGCAACCCGCTCGTGTTGGGAAACGACATCATGGCGACCCGGCCTTTCGGATTCAGCATTTACGACTCCGCGGCTATGGCGCTGACTGCCTATACGCCGCTGCGGCTCGAACATGCGCTGGAGTTTCAGCAGTTTATTTTTCGCGTGATCGGCGCGGCGGGAGTCTTCCTGATCGCCCGGGCGTTGGGGGCGCGGACGATGGGCGCGTTTTTCGTCGCCGCGGTGGTTTCGATCGGTGTTCCGGTGGTGGGGCCCAGCCTGGCGACGGTCGAGACCGAGCCGGTGCCGCGAGGTTTTGCCGTCGCGTCCATGTTGTTCGCGATCGGACTGGCCGCCACCGGCCGGTTTGCCTGGGCGGGAGTCTTGGGCTTGGTCGCGTTTCTTTATCACCCGCTGACGGCGATCCCGTTCTGGTGCGTGGCTGTCTTCGCGGTGGCGAGAAAAAGCGTCCGGCCGGTGATCTTGATTCCGCTGTTGCCGGCAGTCGCGGTTCTCCTGATCGTGGCGCATTTCCACGCCGGCGCAGCCGAAACCGCGGACCTTTTTCATCGCCTGAACGCCGCCGAGGCTGCTTTTCAGCGGCGGATTACGCCGTACATCTTCGTTTCGGAATGGGGTCCAAAGATTCTGATCGAGTTGAGCGTCCAATGCGCGATCGCGGGCCTCGCCTTGTGGCGGCTATGGCCTAAGCTGAGCGGCGTGCTGCGCGATTTCCTGGCGGGACTGTCGGTGGTTGGCGTTCTGAGCATCCCTGCGTCGTATGTGGCGCTCGAACTCGCCGGGTTCGCGCAGTTCCAGCCCGCCCGCGCGGTTCTGCTGCCCGTTCTCATCGGCGTCCTGTTGTCCTGCGCCTGCGCTGTATTCGCAAACGGGATCGAGACAGCGGCATGGCTGGCTGTGCCCATCTTAGAAGTAACGGAGCCGAAGCTGATCACTTTTTTTGTCGAGGCAAGGACCGTCTTCTGGACCGCGGCGCTGCTGGCGGCCATGCTGATCGGTCTTTGGCTGGCCAGCCGGACGCGCGGAACGACGCTCCTGGCCGCCGGACTGCTTCCGATGCTGGCTCTACCGGCCCTGGGTTTGGTCGACATCCCGGAGCGCCATTTCCACTGGCTGGAAATTGAGCAGTTGGCCGGGTGGGCCCGCGCAAACACGGTCGAAGATGCCGTTTTCCTCTTTCCCGATTCAGGCCACGATACGTTGCCCGGCGTATTCCGGGCGCGCGCCGAGCGCGCTTTATATGTCGACTGGAAAAGCCGCGGCCAGGCCAACTATTTCCCGCAGTTCGCGGTCGATTGGTGGAAGCGATGGCAGGACGCGCGCGAATGCAAGTGGATCGTCCAGGAGGAAGATTTTCCGATTCTGGCCGATCTTAAGGTGGATTATGTGGTGCTGCGGGCGGCGCATGCGCTTGCGGGCCGGAATGCCGAGTTCAGAAACTCGGAATACGTAGTGTATCGGACGAGGTAGGCAGCAGCCTGTCGTGGTAAAGACTCAGTCGGCCGGACCGGGGGTCCGGCGCGGACGAGGGCGTCCGCCCTACGTCATCGTTTAACGTGGAGCGGCCTGTATAATTCGGTCATGCTTTCGCGAGCCGTCTTGTGGCTTTCTCTGACGGCGATCTGCCACGCGCAGTCCCGGTGGACGGCGGAGGCGGCGAACGCATGGTACACGAAACAGCCCTGGCTGGTGGGCGCGAACTACATTCCTTCGAATGCCGTGAATCAACTGGAAATGTGGCAGGCCGCCACGTTCGATCCCGCGCGCATCGACACCGAACTCGGATGGGCGGAGAGAATCGGCATGAACACCATGCGCGTGTTTCTCGACGACCTGCTGTGGGAACAGGACCCCGCAGGTTTCCGGCAGCGCATCGATACATTTCTCCAGATTGCCGAGCGCCATCACATCAAGACAATGTTCGTCCTGTTCGATTCCTGTTGGGATCCGAACCCGAGGCTCGGACCGCAACCCGCGCCGCGTCCGGGGATTCACAACTCCGGGTGGGTCGAAAGCCCCGGCCGGGCCGCTTGGAGCGACCCGGGCCAGTATCCCCGACTGGAGCGCTACGTCAAGGGAGTGATCGGTGCATTCGCCAATGACCCGCGTGTATTGGCCTGGGATCTTTGGAATGAGCCCGACAACGTCAACGCAGGAACCTATCCGCCGCCCAAGGGTTTTGACCTGGCGAACATAGTGATCCGGATGCTGCCCCGCGTCGCGGCGTGGGCTCGCGAAGCCAGCTCCGGGCAGCCGCTGACGTGCGGTCTTCGCACCGTCAGTCCACCCGGGAAACTGTCCGCGGTCGAGAAGGCCGAGATCGAAGCCTCCGACGTGATTTCGTTTCACGTTTACAGTCACGCGGCCGTGTTCAAACAAGATGCCCTTTGGCTGGACGGCTATCACCGGCCGGTCCTTTGCACCGAATACCTGGCGCGGCCGCTCAACAGCACGTTTGAAAGCACGCTTCCGCTGGCGAAAAAGCTACACATTGGCGCGTACAACTGGGGGCTGGTGAACGGGAAGACGCAAACCCATCTGCCCTGGGATTCCTGGGAAAAGCCGTACCGGGATCGCGAGCCGGAGCTTTGGTTCCAGGACATCTTTCACGCGGACGGGCGTCCGTACCGGGAGTCGGAAACGGAATTCATCCGGGGGATCACTGCCGGCATCGTGCGCTGACCGCTCCCGATGGTCGCGGTTCCACTGCGTTTTCGAGGGGCAGAAAAGACACCGGGCCTGATGG
>CAVVNE010000034.1:0-5326 GCA_963749245.1 Bryobacterales bacterium | reverse complement strand
CAACAACGACGAAATCGCCAACTACGAGAGCATGACCGTCATCTTCCGGCAGCGGCTGACGCATGGCCTCCAGATGAACGCCAACTATACCTGGTCGCATACGCTGGACGTCACCACCGACTCCAACGGCGGAGGCACGCCGCTGATTCCCTACGATTGGAAGGACGATTACGGCAACTCCAACTGGGACATCCGTCACCGCTTCGTCGCCAGCTTCGTCTACGACATTCCATTCTTCTCCGTATCCAACCCGATCCTGAAGGCCGCGTTGACCAAGTGGCAAGCCAACGGCATCGTCACGCTGCAAACGGGTATCCCGTTTAACGTCACCACTGGAACCGATACCGCCAACACCGGCTCCAGTGGCACGTACCGGCCGAATCTGGTGTCGACCCCCAGCGACGGCTGCGGGCGCGGAGACCTGGTGGGATGCATCAACGCCGCCGCCTACACGGTCAGCAATTTGTACCCGATCAACCCCACCGGCTTCGCTTACGGAAGTGAGGGACGCAACCTGCTCCACGGACCGGGCGCCGAAACGGTTAATTTCTCCATATTCAAGAATTTCCCGCTCAAGGAGCGCCTGAAGCTCCAGTTCCGGATGGAGACCTTCGCGCTGTTCAATCACACGAACTTCGGCAATCCGGCTTCGACATTCGGCACGTCGTCGTTCGGCAACATCACCGGCGCCAGCGGAAGCCGCGTGGTGCAGTTCGCGCTGAAGCTCCAGTTCTGAGTACCTGTCCGCTCCCTGACGGGTCGCGGTTCTGCGTTTCGGGCCGCGATCGGCAGGCGGAACCGCCTGCCCCACCATGGCGTATCAAGCAGTTGTGGAGCGGTGGGACAGGCGCTTTCGCCTGTCGAACGACTTTTTCCGCAACCTGGTGAGCATGCGGGCAGACGCCGCGAGGGTCCTGGCGTTAAGATAGCGTCCTGGGCGAGTTTCAGACCCGCATGTACTGCGATTCCTTCGGCGCCTGGTAAACGACGTCCAGATGCGGGGTTTCGAGGCGCTGGTGGCCTTTCAGCCGCGAGTCCAGGCAGGCTTCGAGCATGCCGCTGACCAGCAGCGTTCGTTCGACAGGGTATGGCGCCACGCCGGTCACGATCATCTGTTCGATTTTGCTCGCCAGGCAGGCCGAATAGGTGACGTTCGGGTCCGGCGACAGGAAGAACTGCGTCGCCTGAATCTCGGGTTTGCCCTTCAGCTTCACCGCGATGTTGAAATCGGCTACGGCGTCGGTCAGCATCATCATGGTGGCCTTGGTTCCGTCGCGATATTCGATGAAATACGCCCACGGATTCTTCACCACCTGCGGCAGGACGCCGGTGCCGACCATATCCTGCGTGCGACCGTCGACGAGCGTCGCGCCCTTCAGATTATCGCTGCGCGATAACGCCGAGCGCAGCATTTCTTTCGACCAGCGCCCGTCACTCCACACGGCATCGCCTTCGACCAGTTGGACGGCCTTGACGCCCTTCTCGCCGCCCTTGCGCCGCTCCAGCATGCACTGCATGGCTTCGAAGGCGTGAAAATCCATGGGGTCCGAACCGCCGGAGCCCACCATCAGCGCGTCCTCGATCTGGCAGCCGAGAGGCAGTTCCAGCTCCGGCAGCCTCCAGGTTACCGGCAGCGACGAGCCGGCCAGCATCGGAAACTTTCAGCCGCCGCGACGTGTCCCGCATCGTCTTGGCTTTTTCGAAACTGTAGGAAAGGGCCTTATCGTTGTACACCGGAACCGACCGCTTGTCGGCCTCGAACACTTTCGCCACCTGTTCGAAGAACTCGTACCGAGGATACAGAATCTGCCCTTTATCGTTGCGCGGATAGTCGCCGTGCTCGGCGATAATCAGGACCGCGTCCACCGCCAGCTTCGATCCGCCGCAGCAAACCGCCTCGGCTACTGTCGGATAAACCTTGAAGCCGAACTCCTTGGCTCGCGTCTCGCTCAAATCGTTGGCCGGTTTCTGATCGACGTACAGCGAGACAACCTGCGTATCCGGCTTGTGCCACTCGCCCGCCATCGGATAGCCGACGATGAAGCGGTCGCCGATGTGCTGCGCGTGCGACTGCAAGCGGAAAATGGTGGAAATAATGGCGATGCGCTTCGGCTTCGCCTGGGAAAACGCCGGAAGGGCGGCCGCGCCGGCGAGGAACGTTCTGCGACTGATATTCGATGACATGTTTATGTTCTCCAGAACGTCGATTCTTTCGTCGGCTGATATTTGATCATCAGGTGCGGGGTTTCGAGCCTGGTTTGCCCGGCGAATAGGCTGTCGACGCCCGCCGCCGTCAGGCCCGTGGTCAGCAGCGTGCGTTCGATGGGATAGGTTGCCTTCCCGGTGAGGTACATTTTCTCCATGTTGTTGACCAGAGGGCTGAAAAAATTCGCCATCGTGGTTCGTCCGTCGGGCATCGGCAGGTACATCTGCGTCGAAAAGGGCTTCGCCATTCCGTCCAGGCGGGCCGCGAAATTGAAGTCTTTCACCAAGCCGTTCATCAGCATCATGGTGCTCATCAGACCGTCGGCGTGCTCATAGCGATACGCCACCGGATCCCGCACCAGCCGCCGCATGTCGTCAAAGGAAGGGAAAATATCGTTGAACCCGGCGCGCGCGGGCGTCAGTGTATGGCTGCGGCAAAGGGCCGCGTTCATCAGGTCGCGAGGCCAGAGGTTTTCCTTGCACGCCTCCCAGAATTTTTCGCCGCGGTAGGCCTGTAGCCATTTCACGCCTGATTCGCCGCCCTTGCGCCGCTCCACCATGCATTGCAGCGTTTCCAGACCGTGAAAATCGTAGCTGTCGACGCCGCCGTAGCAGATGCACAACGCCTCGCTGACCTTCGCGCCGGTGGGAAATTCGACCGAGGGAATGCGCCACGTCACCGCCAGGCTCGACCCGGCCATGTACGGAAATCCCATCTCTTTCGAGGTGTCGTACATCTTTTTCGCCCACTCCCAGTTCCAGGACAGATGCTTGTCGTTGAACATGGGGACGGATTTTCCGCTGTCGCGGAAAACCTTCACGATCTCCTCGAAGAAACGGTAGCGGGGATACTGCACCTGCCCCTTGGGCGTTTTCGGATAATTGCCGTGTTCGCCGACCACGCACCACTCCATCGACGGCCAGCTTGCCTGTTCCCATCGTGAGCGCTTCGGCGATGGTGGGATAAATTTTCATGGAGGGAAAGCGCTTCTCGCGATCCCTGCTCAGATCGTCGGCGCCGACCTGGTCGACGTAGAGCGAGATCAGATCCATTTCCGGATGATGATGCGTGCCGTTCCAGCCGTATCCTTCCAGGTAGCGGTCGATGATGTGCTGCGTGTGCGAATGTTTTCGGTAAACAGTGGTAATGCCGGCGAGCTTCGGGC
Source organism: Bryobacterales bacterium (assembly GCA_963749245.1). Classification (GTDB taxonomy): domain Bacteria; phylum Acidobacteriota; class Terriglobia; order Bryobacterales; family Bryobacteraceae; genus Palsa-187. Next base: position 1,955 of record CAVVNE010000034.1, on the reverse strand, counting down.
GGAGCCATATGGTGAAGCCATTATAATCCCTAGGTGAGAAGATTTCAGCTCATCGTTTCTCGTCGCCGCGCTGGCCGCGGCTCAGGTATCCGACCGCGCCCGGGCCTTGCATCGCAGCTCCCTGGTGTTCGACGCCCACATTCACGCGATCGAGCGCGAGTTTTATCACGGCGGCGACATCGGCACGCGAAAATCCGACGGCCAGTTCGATCTACCCCGCGCGCGCGAAGGCGGATTGGGCGCCATGTTCTTCTCGTTTTACGTCACCGAGGACTACTATCCCGGCCGTTTCGAAACCAAGCAGGCGCTGCGGCTGATCGACGCCTGCATCAACCAGATCAAAGCCAACAGCGGCAGCATCGAAATGGCGTTGAACGCCAGCGATATCGAGCGCATTCACGCTTCCGGAAAAATCGCGGCGGTCCTTGATATTGAGGGCAGTTTCGATCTCGATGGAGATCCCGCCGTCATGCGCGATTTCTACCGGCTGGGGCTGCGGTCCATGCAGTTATCGGCGCATAACTGGCAGAACAACTACGCCGATTCGTGCTGCGCGGGGACGTTCAAAAATAATGGGATCAATGAGCGGGGACGGGCCTGGGTTCATGAGGCCAACCGGCTGGGCATGGTGATCAACGTGTCGCACGCTTCCGACGATGCCATTTCGCAGACCATCGACGTCAGCACGGACCCTGTGATTGCGACTCATCATGGATTGCGCCAGATCAACGACATTCCACGCAATATGCCGGACTGGCTGCTGAAGAAGCTCGCGGCCAAAGGCGGCGTCATCGGCTTTCAGATTGGCAACCAGTTCCACAATCGGAAAGCCTTCGATTGGGTCTCGCAGCACGCCGGCAAGCCCTTCTGGGATACCAAAGCGATTCACGACCGCCCGCCGATGACCATCTATGAGATCGATATGCTCGCGGGCCGTGGTTTCCCGATGGGGCCTTCGGCCATACCGGACGACATCAAACTAACGGTCGACGGCTGGGTGGATGTGGTCGATAAGGCCATTCAGATGGTCGGCGAGGATCATGTCGCGCTGGGGACCGACTTCGACGGAGGGCCGACGCCGCCCAGGGGCATGCATGATGTGAGCGGTCTGCCTCTCATCACGGATGCGATGATCCGGCGAGGGTATTCCGACGAGAGGATACGGAAGTTTTTGGGAGGAAATTTGCTGCGGGTGTTTCGACGGATCACGGAGAAGCGGTAGTGTCCTTGGTGCCGAATCCCCGCCCTGACGGGACGGGGTTATAACCCCTGGCGTGAGCCAGGGGATTGGTCTAACTTGAGTATTTGGAACACGTTGGAGCAGTCGTCGGTCCAGGCTCGGAAGTTATGGCTTCGTTTTTAACGGGCTGGATGTCGGCCGCGATTGGGAGGCGGAACCGCCTGCCCCACGCGACCCGTGATTCACGACCGTCAGATTCGGCCGAATTTGGCTACGGCTTCTTTGATCGAACGGAATTTTTCGATGAATGGAATCATGGTGTGCTCGGTATTGTCCAGTTCCTGAGCCTTTTTTAGAACCTCGGCTGCGTGGGCTTTGGGGACTACGGCCACTCCATCTTCGTCGGCGGCGATGATGTCGCCTGGATTGACGCGCGCGCCGGCGCAGGTCACCGGGATATTTGCGCCCGCGAAGCGATAATGATTGATCGTCGTCGACGGGACCACGCCGAGGCTGAAAACCGGGAATTGCAGCTTGGCGATCTGCGGCGTGTCGCGCACGCTGCCGTCGACCACGGCGCCGGCCAAGCCGCGGTATTTCATGGCGGTGGCCATCAATCCGCCGATGCCGGCGAAATCGGCGCCGTCTTCCAAAACCATTACATAGACCGAGCCGGGGCGCCGCATCGATCGCGTCGAGCATGCCTTGCGAGGCGGCGGCGCCTTGTTTATGCTCTTCTTTCTTCATCAACACGGTAACCGCGGGGCCGGCGAAC
>CAVVNE010000033.1:0-10602 GCA_963749245.1 Bryobacterales bacterium | reverse complement strand
AATCTGTTCCGGGCGCGGTTCCGCGCTCCGATCCAGACAGCGATTGAGGACAGCAACGCGGCGTATACGCTCGACCTGGATGCGATCGAGATGCTTCGGCTTCTGGACCGCTGCACGGTGCGGGATCGTGAACTGCTGGAACAGAGCTTGCAGGGATATTCGGCCGAGGAGATCGCCCGTCGGGAAGGGATCACGCCGACCGGGATCCGCGTCCGGTTGCTGCGCGCCCGGCAGGCGCTTCGAGGGAAGCTGAAGATATCGCTGACGAAGCGGGCGGAAGTAGCCAGGAGCCAGTAGCCAGGAGCCAGTATTCGGTTGTGGTTAAGGGTTCGGCTGTGTCCGGTCCTTGTGCATTGTTAGAATGATGACAGACTATGCAGCAAGCGGTGATCGTCATCGACGCGGAAATTATGAACGGAACGCCCTGTTTTCGCGGCACGAGAGTCCCGTTCAAGAATCTCATCGACTACCTGGAGGGTGGTCATCCATTAGACGAATTTCTCCGCCAGTTCCCCTCCGTCACGCGTGAGATGGCGGTCTGGCCCTTGAGGAAGCAGGATTCGCTGCTCGCACGAATCGCTTAGTGGACGTGCTCACGCTGGGAGCTTAGTGTCAGCGTCCAGCATGAGCCGCTCTATCTGATCGATTGTCGATCCATGGCGCGGGCCTGAAAACGCCTGAAAAGTCGGCACCGGTCACGTCGGCGTCATCGAAACGGGTCGCGATCGGGTATCGCTCCTTGAAGTCTGCACCGCGGAGGTTCGCCCGCCTGAGGGACATACCATGCAGTTTGTCCCGTGAGATTGGCCGACGCCATCTCGACGTCTTCGGAATTGGCGTTGCGAAAACGAATCAACTGGAGGACTTACTTCCTTTGTTGGTATGCCATCCTCGATGCGCTGAAGACCATCAAACCAGGGCAGATCGTTCGGATCGATCTAGAAGCCGGCGCGGTCCAGCCTCCAGAAGGTCCCTTTGCTCGTCGAACGGCCAACCTGGATGGTCGGCCACTGGACTTCCATCCCCTCGGCAGCTGTTGATCAGAAGGGCGCGCTCGTATGGCCTGATGTCTGCCAGACGGATGAATCGCCATCGTCGCGCGGTTCGGCCGTGGACTCGCAAGAGATGCCACCGCCCGGCCCAGCCTCGATTTGGATCAGCTCGCGCAGTGCCTGGCTGATCTCATGTGGCGAGACCGGTCATTCCGCACTCGTGAGATCTCCCATTTGCTGACCCCGGCTCGAATCCGCCGAGTCCACGTAATACGTCGCAAATCGAGTTGATAGCCAACACTGCCCAATAGTTCGCGCACGAGTCATTCTGGCTCCTGGCTGCTGGTTTCCTACTTCTTCCAGCTTGCCCTGATGAAATCCCCGTTCATCCGGTTGATGACTTCCAGCGGAATCCCTTTCGGACACACCGCAGTACACTCGCCGATGTTGGTGCATTGGCCGAACGACTCCAGGTTCATTTGGCGCACCATGCGCAGGGCGCGGGAATTTCTTTCCGGTTGACCTTGGGGGAGCAGGCCGAGATGAGAGATTTTCGCTCCTGTAAACAGGCTCGCCGAGGCGTTCGGACAGGCGGCCACGCAGGCGCCGCAGCCTATGCAGGCCGCTGCGTCCATCGAGCCTTCGGCGTCGTCCTTGGGGACGGGGATCGAATTGCCGTCCGGCGCGCTGCCGGCGCGTACGGAAATATAGCCGCCCGCCGCCACGATGCGGTCGAAGGGGCTGCGGTCCACCATCAGGTCGCGCAGCACCGGGAACGCGCGGGCGCGCCACGGCTCCAGATACAGGTCCTGGCCGTCCTTGAAATGGCGCAGCGTCAACTGGCACACCGTTGTCTGTGCCAGCGGCCCATGGGCGACGCCGTTGATCATGAAGCCGCAGGAACCGCAGATTCCTTCGCGGCAATCGTGCTCGAACGTCACCGGCTCCTCGCCACGCAGGATCAATTCTTCGTTTAATACGTCCAGCGCTTCCAGCATCGACATATCCGGATTCATGTTGTCCGACTGGTAGCGCTCCATGCGGCCGGGCGTGTTGCGATCCTTCTGCCGCCAGATGTGGAAAGTAAGCTTCATCGTGAAAGCCCCGAATCCCCTGGCTGACGCCAGGGGTTATAACCCCGTCCCGTCAGGGCGGGGATCATTTGTAGCTCCTCTGGCTGGGATGCACGTACTCAAACGTGAGCGGCTCCTTGTTCAGCTTCGGAGGCTGACCGGCGCCCGCGTATTCCCATGCGGCCACGTAACTATAATTTTCGTCCTCGCGCAGCGCCTCGCCCTCCGGCGTTTGATACTCTTCGCGGAAATGACCTCCGCACGATTCGTTGCGGTCGAGCGCGTCCAGGCACATGAGTTCGCCCAGTTCGAAGAAGTCCGCCACTCGGCCGGCCTTTTCGAGCGACTGGTTGATCTCCTCACCGCCGCCAAGCACACGCACGTCGCGCCAGTATTGCTCACGCAGATCACGGATCTTGCCGATCGCCGATTCGAGGCCCGCCGCAGTTCTCGACATCCCGCATTCATGCCACATGATGTGGCCCAGCTCGCGATGGAAGGAGTCGACTGTCCGCGTGCCGCGCGCGTCGAGCAGCGTGCGCGTTATTTTCGCGACGCTTTCCTTGGCGCCCTCAAATTCCGGATGCGAGGCGTCGACCGGGTCGAGCTTGTTGCTCGCCAGATAGTTGCCCAGCGTATACGGAACGATGAAGTAGCCGTCCGACAGGCCCTGCATCAAGGCGCTCGCGCCCAGCCGGTTGGCCCCGTGATCGGAAAAATTCGCCTCGCCGATGACGAACAGGCCGGGGATGGTCGACATCAGGTGATAATCCACCCACAGGCCGCCCATCGTGTAATGAATCGCCGGATAAATGCGCATCGGAACCTTGTAGGGATTTTCGGCGGTGATGCGCTCATACATTTCGAACAGGTTCCCGTAGCGTTCGCGAATTTTATCCGCCCCCAACCTCTGGATGGCGTCGGCGAAATCGAGATAGACGCCGAGGCCGTGTTCGCCCACGCCTCGTCCTTCGTCGCACACGGCTTTCGCGTTGCGCGATGCGACGTCGCGGGGGACGAGATTGCCGAAACTCGGATAGCGGCGTTCCAGGTAGTAATCGCGCTCGGCTTCGGGAATTTGACCGGGAGGGCGCTTATCGCCCTTCTGGAGAGGAACCCAGATGCGGCCGTCGTTGCGGAGCGATTCGCTCATCAGCGTCAGTTTCGATTGATAGGGACCCGAAACCGGGATGCAGGTCGGATGAATCTGCGTAAAGCAGGGGTTGCCGAACATCGCGCCGCGTTTATAGGCGCGCCAAATCGCTGTGCAGTTCGATCCCTTGGCGTTCGTTGACAGGTAATAGACGTTGCCGTATCCGCCGGTGCCCAGCACCACGGCATCGGCGACGTGACAGTCCACGGCGCCCGTCACCAGGTCGCGCGTGACGATGCCTCGCGCGCGTCCGTCGATCACGACGAGATCGAGCATCTCGGTGCGCGGAAACATCTTTACGGTCCCGGCGTCCACCTGCCGTTCAAGCGCCTGATAGGCGCCGAGGAGAAGCTGCTGGCCCGTCTGCCCGCGCGCGTAAAACGTCCGTGACACCTGTGCGCCACCGAAGCTGCGATTCGCCAGATAGCCCCCGTATTCGCGCGCGAACGGGACGCCCTGGGCTACGCACTGGTCGATGATTTTGACGCTGTTTTCCGCGAGGCGATAAACGTTGCCTTCCCGGGAACGAAAATCTCCGCCCTTGACCGTGTCGTAGAACAGGCGGTAAATGCTGTCGCCGTCGTTCTGATAATTTTTCGCGGCGTTGATGCCGCCCTGTGCAGCGATGGAGTGGGCGCGGCGCGGCGAATCCTGGAAGCAGAAGCACTTCACGTTGTAGCCTAACTCGCCCAGCGTCGCAGCGGCGGAACCGCCGGCCAGACCCGAGCCGACCACGATAATCTCGTGCTTCCTCTTGTTGGCGGGGTTCACCAGCTTCATCTCGAAGCGGCATTTTTCCCAGGCCTTTTCGATGGGCCCACTTGGAATTTTCGCGTCTAGCATTTTATAAAATCGTGGGGATTACGCCGGCGAGAACCGCCACCGGGATGGAAACGAATCCGAGAAAAATCAGCGTCGCGACCAGCACGGCGATGGTTTTCAGCCTGGGTGTATAGCGCGGATGATTCAGGCCCAGCGACTGCACGATGCTCGACAATCCGTGCCGCAGGTGGAGGCACAGGAGGCCCATCGCGACGATGTAGAACAAAGAAACCGCGGGCACTCGAAATCCGTTGATGACGTTGCCGTAGGCGTCGGTCTCCATGTACGGCGTGCCGCCCACGCCGAACGTAAACTGCATCAGGTGATAGACAATGAACGCGGCCAGGATCGGCCCGCTCCAATACATGGTGCGCGAAGCGTAGGTCGACGCCGTCGATTTGGTGCGCACGTAGCCGACAGGCCGCGCTTCGCTTTTGACGACCGCGAGCTGCACCGAACTCCAGATGTGGAGGATCACGCTCAGCAGCAGCGTGATGCGAACCGGCCATAGCAGCTCCGGCAGCGACTTCAATGTGCGCGCGTAGCTATTGAAGCGGTCCGGCCCGAGGAAAATTTGTAAATTGCCGAGCAGATGCCCGCAGACGAATGCCGCCAGGACCACTCCGGTCGCGGCCATGACGGCTTTTTTACCATTGGTTGTGTTCCAGAATCGCAGCGTGCGAACATGCACCGCCGCCATGCCGGTTGTTGTGGATGCCATTCCGTTCAATTTGATGATAGCAAGCAGGGTAAAGTATTAAGTCATGTCGAGTACTGCGGTGATTGCGGGCGCCACGGGGCTGGTGGGCGGAGAGTGTCTGGGGCTGCTGCTGAACCGTTATGATTCGGTGACGTCGCTGGTGCGCAAGGCCACCGGCCGTCAACACCCCAGGCTGATCGAGCGGCGGATCGATTTCGATCGCCTCGACACGATTGAAATCCCGCGCGGCGCGCATGTGTATAGCGCATTGGGGTCGACGATCAAGAAAGCGGGCTCCGAAGCCGCGTTCCGGCGCGTGGATTTCGATTATCCGAAGATGCTCGCGGGAAGGGCCGCGGCGGCTGGCGGCGCCCGGTTCATCCTGGTTTCCTCGGTCGGCGCCGACAAGACGTCGGGTAATTTCTATCTGCGAGTGAAGGGCGAACTGGAAGACGCCATTGCCCCTATGCCCCTCGAAGCGGCGCTGTTTTTCCGTCCCAGCGTCCTGATCGGCGAACGGGAGGAGACGCGCCGCGGAGAATCCATCGGCATCGGAGTGGCGCGCGTGCTGGCCTTCGCCTTGATCGGTCCTTTGCGAAAATATCGGGCGATTCCCGCCGGAACGGTGGCCGAGGCGATGGTTTCCGCCGCCGCGAGCGAAACGCCCGGCGTTCACGCGTATCATTACGACGAGATTCTGCGGCTGGCGCGGGACGCCTAATCGCCTATTTCTCGCTCGTTTTGCCATCCAGCAGCCTGAGCAACTTCAGCACCAGGCGCTCACTGAATCCGGCTGCAAACGCGATCGCCAGCGCCACCGGTAGCGGCGTTGAATCGGCGCCGCCGAGCGTCAGTATCTTCGATTTCAGAAACGCGTAAGCGGCCAAGGCCGGCGTCGCGCCGAGGACGGTCCGCGCCAAGGTGATGGAAAAGCTCGCCGCCATTTCCGGAATCTTCGACTTATTAACGGCATCGTCGGTGACTTTGGTGGTTGCGCTAAAGCAGGCGCCCAGCACGCCAAACAAAAGGACAACCAGCAGCGTCTTCCAGTCCCATTCCGGCCATTGGAGCAGGTCGCGACTGGTCGTTCCAACCAAGACCAGCAGCACCACCAACGCCGTGAGGCCGATGAGGACCAGATGGCGCATGTGGTCCAGGACGAGGCCGTTCTTGTGGTACTGATTCTGATAATAGTCATCGAGCAGCGCCTGGGCGGCTTCGAGACGCGAAGCAAGGGTTTGCGGATCCTCGGTATCGCTCATTAACCGATCGATCGCACCCTTTCGCCATTTCGACTCCACTTTTCCCGCCTCGCAAAGAAAAATTTGCTCGCGGTTATGGAGTTCCTGACCGCGCAGGTGCGGGACCTCCTTGCGCTTCGCCTCCAGCAGGAGGGACCAGGCGCCATCGAGGTCGTGAACGCCGAGCCGTTTGTCGGTTTGTTCGAGGAGCGCTTTCGCCGGGGTCGCCCAGGATGACGGCGCCGAGGGCAACCTCGACTCGAGCACGCCTCGCTCATGCGTGAATCGCCGGTATCTCCTGGTGGAGCGAAAGATCCAATCCGGCATGAGATTCATTTCGCGTCCTTCAGGATCGCGCGCTCCAACAGCTCCTTCTCCAGGGGATAATCCAGCGTTGCCAGGGCCTTTTCGGCCGACATCCAGGCGGCTTCCATCACTTCCCCTTTGTCCTCGATCTTGTGCGCGCGTCCCGCCGGCCGCATATTCCAGAACCGCACGATTTTCGGGACGCCGTTCACTTTGTACCGCACTTCGCCGAGGAAGGACACGAGTTCTGTCTCGTAACCGGTCTCTTCCCGGACCTCCCGCAGCGCGGTTTGCTCCGGAGTTTCGCCTGGCTTTGCTTTTCCTTTCGGGAGAGTCCAGTCGCCGTAGCGCCGGCGATAGACGAGCAGGAACTCCCGCCCTGACGCGGTTTCGCGCGAAACCACTCCGCCCGCCGCGTGGATGATGTTGTCCACCATGCCGTCCGATGCAACCACTCTACCTGAATTCGGGGCGGCTGCCGTTGTTTTCGCGGAACGCACGAGTTTTTCCGCAGCCGCCTGACCCCGCCTGCGGATTGTCCGTATTCACCGCGATTCAGGAACAGCTCCGGTTGCCAGTTTATGTGGCGCACGCCCTGGCGTGCGCCACGAGAGCGTTCAAGATTTACATAATGGGTTACGATTTCCCCAGCGTCGTTCCTCGCACTTTTGGCTTGCGCAGGAATTGATTCAAAGGCTCCGAATAAAACCGCGCGACGGCCGCGCCGGCAAGGGCCGAAACCGCGACCGTCGCGATGAAAAGCGCCGGAACGCCGCCCATTGGCTTTCCCGCCATGAAGAACGTCTGGAAGAAAGCGAACACTACGAACATGTGCGTCAGATAAATTTCATAACTGCGTTGGCCAAGCGCAAGCAAAGGACTCAGAATCCGAGGGCTCGTCCATTGCGTTTGCGCCGACGCGGAGATGATCATGCACGTGCCCAGCGCGAGGATCGTCATGGTAAAGCCGCCTAGCCTGTTCGCCGTCAGGGAGAAGCAGAGGCAGAAAATGAGGATCGCTCCGCCGATAGCCGCGAGGACCCTGGCGGGGATTTGAATCCGCGAGACCAGCAGCGCGGTGATGCATCCCATGGCGATGGCGTCCATGCCTCCCAGGTAGGAGTATTCCCGCCAAACTTCATTTCCGTGGGTGCGGCTCAAGGGGCCGAGCACGAAGCACGCGAACAGCAGCCCGAGAAAAATGGTGGTATGGCGGCGGACTAACGGGAAGAAGAAGTAAAACACCTCTTCGACGGACAAAGACCACAGGATGTCCCAATTCGCGGGCAGGTAGCCCCGCTGCGCTTCGAGTACGTTCACGTGGAAAGTCAGCGCGGCCAGCAGCGCCCTCGGCAGCGTAGCGACTTTCGGGTTCATCGTGAAATACTTCACCTGCGTCCGAGATCGAGGCAACTCAAAATGACCAGCAGCGCCAGCAGCAGAGGCGCGATCCGCGCGAAGCGCAGCCGGTAAAACGCGAGGATGTCGATTCCCTCGCCCCAGCGGTTCAGCGCGGTCGTGGTGATCAGGAACCCGGAGACGGCGAAAAATATCTGCACGCCGTGCTGGCCGTTCCACACCAGAAAGGAGACCAGCTGGTCCGGCAGCCCGTGGGTGTAAGGAACCTTCGCCCCGCGCAGACGCATGTTGACGTGATTCATCAACACGAAAAAAATGGCCAGGCCGCGGAGGAGGTCGACGCCGTCGATTCTGTTCTTGGAAGCGATGTTCTATTTTGCAGTAATCTGGTGGCTGGATGCTGTTACTTGCCGCGGTTGCCATGGTCGCGATGCCGGATTGGGTTCCGGCGCGCTGGTTTTCGAAAGATCCGGCTACGTTGAAGCTGGTGGAAAAGACGCCGGTCAATTGTCTGCTGATGGAGAAGGCGAACTGGTCGCCCGAGTTCACGAAGGCCGCGGCGGACCGGGGTATCGCCACGCTCGGCGTCGTTACCGGCAACGCGAACGCCGCGGATATTGCCGCGGAGGCGAAGAAGGCAGGGCTGACGGGACTCGCCGTCGAAGGATCGCTGCGCGCGGGCAAGGTCGATATGCCCGTGGTGGAGCTGACGAATCGCGCGGAGATGAAGTTCGGTTCCGACGCAAAGATTCTGGCGACCAAGCAAGGCATGTGGCCCGGGATCCGCGCGGAACAGGACGGTCTTATTGCCGCGCCTACCGGGGCTCCGTGGATAGACACCAATACCGGGTTCCTGCGCTATGCTCGCGTGTCGACGCGAGCGGCGATCTGGATCGCCAACCGCATCCCGCCGAAAGCGCATCCGATGGTCACCGGGTATCTGGCGGCGATCGGCGATGCGGGGATGACCGGCGCTCGCTGGGTGCTCGATTTCGATGACCAGTTCGTGCAGGGCCTCGTGAAGGGCGATGCGGCGTCGCTCAAGAACTGGGCGGTGATCGTTCAGCATGTGAAGTTTTACGAGGAGCATAAAGAGTGGCGTGGGTATGGGATGCGCTCCACGCTGGCGCTGGTGGAAGCGCCGGAAAGCGGCGCGCTGATCTCCGGAGGCGTGCTGGACATGATGGCGACCAAGCACACGCCGGTGACGCCGATCCCCGCCGCGACGCTGAACGGCACGTCGCTGGTGCATTCGAAAATGGCGGTGAACGTGGACCCGGAGCTGTTGACCGCGAATCAGAAAGAGGCGCTAAAGGCGTTCACCAGGGCCGGCGGAACTTTATTGACAGGCCCTCCCGGGTGGCGATTTCCGGCGTTGGAGCCGGACCAGATTACGCTCGATAAAAAAGACCTGGAGACGCTCGCGGACATCTGGCATGAATTGAACTCGGTCACCGGGCGCGACAACCTGGGCGCGCGCCTGTTCAACGTGGGCAGCATGTTGTCGAACTTGCAGGAGTCGCCCGACGGGAAAGAGGTGGTGCTGCAACTGGTGAATTATTCGGACTATCCAGTGCAGGACATCACGGTGCACGTGCTGGGAAAATTCAAGACCGCCAGGCTGCTGCGGCCGGACGCGGCTCCGCAGAAGCTGGAAGTGTACGAAGTGGAAGAAGGAACGGGGATCGATGTTCCGGCGCTGGGGGCATTGGGGGCGTTGGTTTTGGAGCCGTAAACCTCAAGGCGATACGACCATCGGACGCATCATGTCGTGTTCCTCATGTTCGAGGATGTGACAGTGCCACACGTACTCATAATTTCCGGTTCTGGGGCTTTGCGGGACCGGGAATGGCACTTCGGGTAGCTCGAAGCGCATAATCACCATAGCCATTTCGTTGGGGTTCACGCGAACAGTTTCCTTGTAACCGATCTCGTTCTCATCCGGCCCGCGGAGCGGTCCGGTGAAGCTCGGAGTCCCGTCGTAATTTTCCGCGTCGAACGGCCGTCTCCCGATGACCTGAACGTTGACCAGATGAAAGTGAATGGGATGCGTGTCACCCGTCAGATTGAAAATCCGCCAGATCTCGACGTCGCCTGCGCGGGCGTGCTCTGTAACTGGGTCCATGTAGGCCCTGCCGAAGGAAGCACTGCCCGCCGGTTCGACGTCGGTCCCCAGCCTCTGAATCAGACGGCCATACTCATCCATGTCCTCGTTTAATGTGAGGTCTCTTGTCTTCACGGCCCGGAATTGAGTTATCGGATGGGCCTCCTTAGCGAGGAGCCGGGTGAGTGAGGACGGACTATCTGAAGGTCATGGGCATCCCGCTGCTCGCACGGGCGATTCTTCGACGATCACGATCGCCTGGGCAGCGAGCACGTCGTGGTGATTGACGACGTGTTGGCCCAGCGCGCTTTCGGCGGACAGGATCCCGTCGGCAAGTACCTCTGGCTTCCCGACACGGAGCAGCCCATTTTCGTCCGGCCCTACCGGCCCTGACGCCGCCCGCGTGGTGGGGGTGGTGCGCCACGTGCGCCACTGGGGTCTGGCCGGCGACGATCAAGCCAAGATGCGCGACCAATTCTACTACCCGTTTGCCCAGTTGCCCGACACGTTGGTGCGCCGCTGGTCGGAGCTGATGTCGATTGCCGTGCGCACCGGCGTCCCGCCGCGAAGTTGGTCGAACCGCTGCGGCGGGAACTGCGCGGCGCCACCGCCGGGCCCAGGTGCTCTACCAGGTTCGCACTCTGGAGCAGCTTGCCCGCGCCACGCTCGACCGGCAACGCTTCGTGGCGCTGCTGTTCGGCATCTTCGCGGGGTTGGCGTTGCTGCTCGCCTGCATCGGAATTTACGGCGTGCTGGCCTACCTGACCGGCCGGCGGGTGCCGGAAATCGGGGTGCGCATGGCGCTGGGCGGCCCGCGCTCACGATGTGATGTGGTTGGTGCTCCGCCAAACG
>CAVVNE010000032.1:0-7827 GCA_963749245.1 Bryobacterales bacterium | reverse complement strand
AGCGGGAGGCAATGACGGTCGCGGCCGCGACGGCGCGGATCTTTCCCAGCGACGCGACGGGGCCGGGCGCGCCCGAGGCAGGGGTCGTGGTCTACATCGACCGGCAACTGGCGGGACCTTATGGGCGCGACCGGTATCGGTATACGCAGCCGCCGTTTGAGGACGGCGTGCCGGAGCAAGGGTATCAGGGCAAGGCCACTCCGCGGGAGATTTATCGCGAGGGACTTGTCCAGTTGGGGCAGGATTTCGACAGGCTGACGGCGGATGCGCAGGATGCGAGGCTCAAGGGAATCGAGACGACGTACTTTTTCCGGCTGCTGCGCCAGCACACCATCGAGGGCATGTTCTGCGACCCGATGCATGGCGGCAACGCGGATATGATCGGATGGCAGGCGATCGGCTATCCGGGTCCGTACATGAGCTGGAGCGGCGATATCGACCAGCATTACGGGAAGCTCTTTCGGGCCAAGCCGCGGAGCTTGAAAGAAGTGGTGGGGCATGCAGTGAAACCGTCGGAGGACTCGGAGTGAAGACTCTTCCGCGAGTGGATGTCGCGATCGTGGGTGGGGGCTGGTCGGGGCTGCTGATGGCCAAGGAACTAGGCGCGCGTACTCCTCTGTCGGTTGTGGTGCTCGAACGAGGCCAACCGCGCAAGACGGCGGATTATTTCGACACCATGGACGAACTGGATTATGCGATCCGCCTGCGCATGATGCAGGATGCGTCCAAGGAGACGGTCACGTTCCGGAATACGTCGAAGGACCGGGCGCTTCCGGTGCGGCAGTTCGCAAGTTTCCTGCCGGGGACGGGTGTCGGCGGCGCGGGGGAGCATTGGAACGGCATCACGCCGCGGTTTTTACCGGACTGTTTTGAGATTCATACGCGCACCGTGGAGCGCTACGGCGCGGGCAGGCTGCCGGCGAATCATTCCATTCAGGACTGGGGCATCACGTACGCGGAGCTGGAGCCTTTTTATACTCGCGCCGAAAAGCTGTTGGGGATTTCTGGAAAGACGGGACTGGATCCGTTTGAAGGGCCGCATTCGGCCGAGTATCCGACCCCGCCACAACGCGTTGGCTACTTTCCTTCGATGTTCCGAGACGCGGCAGGCTCGCTGGGCTATCATCCGTCGCCGGCGCCGTCGGCGAATTTGAGCCAGACTTACCGGAATCCGGACGGTATTGTGCGGCCCGCCTGCGAGTACTGCGGTTTCTGCGAGCGTTTCGGATGCATGGTGGGGGCAAAAGCGCAGCCGACGAACACACTGATGCCGGTGATCGCACGGCAGAAAAGCGTCAGCGTGCGGACCGGCGCGGATGTACGGCGCGTGCTCTACAAAGACGGCAAGGCGACGGGGGTGTCGTATGTGGATCCCACCGGAGAAGAAGTTATTCAGCCGGCGGACCTGGTAGCGCTTTCCTCGTGGACGCTCAATAATACGCGGCTTTTGCTGTTGTCGAAGATCGGCGAGGCATACGATCCGGCAACGGGCAAAGGACAGGTAGGGAGGAACTTCACGCACCAGGCGAATTCGCGCGGGGTGGTGATGTTTTTCGACCGTCCTCTGAACCGGTTCATGGGATCGGGAGCGTGCGGGATCGCGATCAGGGATCTGGATGGCGACTGCTTCGATCATGGGCCGCTCAAATTTATCCGCGGTGCGTTTATCGCCGCATGGTCGCGCGGCTACCCGCCGATTGGCAACTTCGGAACGGTGCCGCCATCGGTGAAGGCGAACTGGGGATCGGAGTGGAAGAAAGCGGCGATCGAGGCGTTCGACCACACGGCGAATCTTGGCATTTCCGGCGAGCACCTGGCGTATCGCACGAATTACCTGGATCTGGACGCGGTGTATCGCGATTCGCACGGCGATCCGCTGCTGCGAATGACCATGGACTGGAACGATAACGAGCGCAACATGATCGGTTTCCTGACGGCGAAGATGGCGGAACTGGCGCGGGCGATGGGAGCCCGGGAAGTGGCCTCTCCTCCGCTGCCGCGTCACTATGACGTCAATACATACCGGAGCACTCATTTGCAGGGCGGGACGATTATGGGCGCGAGCCCGGGGAACTCGGTGGTGAACACGTGGCTCCAGCACTGGCAGATGACCAATCTGTTCGTGCTGGGGGCGTCGACGTTTCCGCAGAATGCTTCCGGGAATCCGACGCTGACGATTCTGGCACAGACGCTGCGAACGGCGGACGCGATTGTGGGGCGGTATTTGAAGCGGCCGGGGATGCTGGCGTGATCGTTATGCTGGGGGGACAGACTGCCTTTTTCGACACGAAGGTCTCTTTTGCCCGCACGGTGTGGGTCGGAACAGGCGTCGACACGCACTAGTGTTTGCGTTCCGCATAACGATGGTGATGAAAACACCCAGCAGAGTGGAGGGGGCGAAAAATTGGGGACAGCCCGCTCTGTCCACGCGGCGGCGAAGAGTCGCGCGTTTTCCCGGAGCGATTAGTGCGCCTTGGGACAGAGTAGGCAGTCCCCAGTTTTTCGCAGAATTACGCAGATTATTGTTCATCCTCGACTTCGAGGGCTTCCTCGAAGAGGAGTATGCGGTTGCGGGCCTGTTGCGCCAGGTGGATCTGGGTTTTCGTAAAAACGAAGCCATCTTCGGAGGGGTCGTATGTCTCTCCTCTGTTTTCATACATTTCCGTAATGTATAGTAGCGCGTCCATGTCGTTGGATTCCTTCCACAGGCGGGTTCCCTGGACGCCGCGGAGCTGAGCGGCGGTCTTTTCGATCTGGCGCGAGAGGCGCTGGCTGTGGATGCTGAAGACGGCCAGGGCTTTGGCTTGCCGTTCTAAAAAAGATAGGAGGGCCGTGCCTGTTAGATCGTCGTCGGGGGCTACGGAGAGGAGACTGGCTTCGAGGGTGGGGATGCGGTTTAGGCGCCAGGTGGCGTCGGCTAGGGCCTGGACGAGGTTGCATTCGGTGGCGCCTTTGGGATGGTATTCGGCGGTGAAAGATTTTAGGTGGGACTGGTAGGCGTCGAGGTCCTCGGTGGGCAAAACGACGGTTTGCGCGGTGAGTCCGTGGCGGAGGGCGTTCAGGGATGATCGCTGTTTGCCGGCTTCGGTGATGGGTCCGGTGGAGTGTTCTGCGTTTGCTCGGTTGATTTCGGCGTTGGATGACATTTCGTGTCCTTTCGTTTAAGGACATAACATTGGCCGTCGTGGGGATTGGGTGAGTCGGAAGCGGAGGTGATTGAAAAGCGGGGAGTTTTGGTGGGAGACCGCGAGTGACCGCTCCCTGAACCCGTGAAGCTCGCGCCACCTTCTAGCGGAGCAGGTCGAAGATCAGAAATTGCTGGCGGGGCAGGAAGTTGTGGCGGGCGGCGAGGTGGTATCCGGCGGCGGTCATTTCGGCGATGACCTTTTCGGGCGGGAAGCGGAATTCCTTCGGGGGACCTTCGGGTGAATCGGGTGTGAAGTCGATAATGGCGACGCGGCCGCCGGGCTTCAGGGATCTGGCCAACGTGCGGAAATACGCCTCGCGGTTGCCGATGTGGTGATAAGTGTCGACGATCAGCACCAGGTCGACGGGTTCCGGGAGGTTGGCGCGGCCGGCGGCGGCCTGGACGGCGATCACATTGTGCAGTCCTTCCCTGGCGGCGCGCTCTCGCAGGTAGGTGACCATGGACGGTTCGATGTCGGCGGCATAGACTTTGGGCGCGGCTGCGGATTTCGCGAGGCGCACGGAGAAATAGCCGGTGCCGGCGCCGATGTCGGCAACGATTTGTCCCTTTTTCAGATCCAGGGTGTCGATGACGCGGGAGGGCATCTGCCAGGCGTCGCGCGCGGGGTCGTCAAAACTTTTGGCGGCGCTGGCGGGGTCGAAGTGATGCTCCATGTGGTCGGGATGAGATTGGGCGACGGCCAGGGCGGCGGCGAGCAGGAAAAGCGGAAGCATGGAAAACTCCTGTTTCCTATTGTCCCACCGACTGGTTTTGCTTTGGAATCTTTTAGTTGACGTTTTCACTCACTGGGCGGCGGCGGGAGCGGCTTCTATCCTGGGCTTGCCTGGGAGGCATGATGCTCAGTTTCAGACGATTGGCGATGATGTTGGCGGCGGCGGCCGCGATGGCCGGGGCTCAGCCCGCGCTCACGACGATCCAGGATATTCTGTATCGCGCGGACGGAACGCGGTTTAATGGCGAGATTTTCATCAGTTGGAATGCGTTCGAGGCCGGCGATACTTCGAACATCGCGACGGCGCAGGTAAAGCTGCCGATTGTCAACGGCGTGCTGAGCGTGCAATTGGTGCCGACCACGACCGCGTCGGCGGGCGCGAATTACCAGGTGACGTATAACAGCGAGGGAGTTTTTCAGTTCAGCCAGGTGTGGGCGGTGCCGCCGAGCACGGTTCCGATGAAAGTGTCGGCGGTGCTGGTGAGCACTGGAACGGTGGTGGGCGGCGGAGGAGGGGCGGGCGGGATCACGTCGTCGCCCATCCAGATTTCGGACGTAGTCGGATTGTCGAACGCGCTGGCAGCGGTGCCGCAAAAGGGCGCGGCGTTTGCGCTGGGGCGGGCGGCGGTGATCAACTCTTCGGGACAGATCGACGGCGCGACGGGAAATGCCGGCGATTGCGTGCGAGTCGACGGCAGTTCGGGGCCGTGCGGAGGCGGAGGGGGCGGAGGGATCGTGCCGGCGTACTCCGACGCGGAAGTACCATCGGGCATCATCAACGGACTCAACGCGACGTTCACGGTGGCGAATACGCCGTCGCCCACCTCGAGCGTGGAGGTGTATCACAACGGCATCCTGATGGAACAGGGCCTGGATTATACGATCGCCGGGGCGATCATCACGTTCTCGCCTGCGGCGTTGCCGCAGGTAGGCGATATCGTTCTGGTGAATTACCGGTACGCCAATCCGACCAATCCGCTGGGAACGCTGACGCCGCCGCAGGTTGTGTGCAGTTCGGTGGGGAACGCCACATCGAACGCCTCGGCCACCACGCTGGGGACGTGCACGTTTCCGGCAGGATTTCTGGGAACGGGAGACCGGATTGAAGTCCGGTATCATTTCTTGCACACAGGGAGCACGTCGGGGTTCACGCCGCAGGTGGCGTTCGGAGGAACACCGGTGTTGTCCCGGACAGGGACCTCGGCGGACACGGCGTTCACGGGGACGGTGAATTTCGCGCTGAACGCATCGACGCAGCCATGGAGCGGGCAAAGCTGGGGGAGCAGCCTGGCGTTCGCGACGTCGGTGGGAACGACGGCGGTCAACACGACGCAGAGTTTGACGATAAGCTTCCTGGGACAAATGTCGTCGGCGACGGGGGACAGCATGGCACTAAGTAGTTTCACTGTGGTGCGGTATCCGGCGCAGGTAAACCCGTAAGGGCGCCTGCGTATGCAGTACGAGAAATAGTACTTAGCCGGTACTACTTAAGGTCTTTCCCCAGTGATATAGCTACGGCTAAATTCTCCTTGTATGTAATTGAAGGTTCCTGCAATATAGAAAAGAGGAAGGGCGAGTCCCATGGTCAAACTCTACAATTTCGCATACCGAATCCGGAGGGACGTCCGTGGCCAGGATATGATCGAGTATGCACTGCTGGCGGCTGCGCTGGTAATCGTTGTCGCCGGATTCCTGCCGACGACGCTGATGCCCTCGGTGAGCACGATATTCTCGAAACTGATTTCGAGCTATCAGGCGAGCTAGAGCGAGCGGGCGGAGCGCAGGGGGCGTAGACACGAGTGTCTACGCGGCACGCGCGAGTGTTTCTTGGCCAGCCTGCTGGCAACGATAGGAATGAAAACACTTGGATGAGCGCTGCGACCTCAATCGGTGGTAGCCAGGGGACAGACAGCCTTTTTCGCCGCGAAGGTTTCTTATTTTATCCGCACTGTGAGGGGCGAAAAAGGTGTCAGTCCCCGACGCTTGATCGCTGCCGACTGCCCAAGGATGTTTTCGAGGGTGTGTGCGCCACTTTACTGCAGATACTTTTTCAGGCGAAAAATTGGGGACAGCCTGCTCTGTCCACGCGGCGGCGGAGGGTTTTCGAGGGTGCGTGCGCCACTTTACTGCAAATATTTTTTTAGGTCGGGGTTGACCTGCGCCTGGACTTCCGGAGTTTCGAGATTTTCCTTGTCGATCAGCTTGGGGGCAAGCGCGTTCATTTTGTTTACAGGCTTGCCGTCCAGTTTATCCACGGCGAGACGCACCGCTTCCTGACCCATCTTGAAGGGATTCTGGACCACCAGTGAATCGATAACGCCGTTTTTGACGTCGTCCAGAAGGCTGGGGCTCCAATCGAATCCCACCATTTTGATTTTCGTTTTGCGGTCGCGCAGGGCCTGGGCAAAACCCATCGAGCTCGATTCATTCGAGGCGAAGATGCCGTCGAGATCGGGATGGCCGGTGAGGATGTTTTCAGCCTTGGTGAGCGAACTGGCGACCTCCGCCATGCCGAACTGTTTGTCGACGATCTCGATACCGGGGTAGTTCTTCTTTGTAAAATCCTCGAAGCCCGATTCGCGGGCCATGGTGGAGGCGGAGCCGGGCATATTGGCCAGCATGGCCACCTTTCCTTTCCCGCCGAGGATTTTGGCCAGGCGCTCGGCTCCCATTTCGCCGGCGTGATAGTTGTCGGTGGCTACCTGGGCGACGAATTTATCGGTGTCGATGCCGGAGTCGAAGATAATCACCGGAATGCCTTCGGACGCCGCGCGCTCCACCACGCCGACCATGGCCTTGCTGTCGATAGGGGCGAGGCAGATGGCGTCCACGCGGCGATTGATCATGGCGTCGACGACTTTGAGCTGGCCGGTGTAATCGGTTTCCGAGGCCGGGCCGTTCCAGATGATCTCGACGCCGGTGTCGCGCGAGGTGGAGACGGCTCCGGCGTGGACGGACTGCCAGAACAGGTGGGCGTTGCCTTTGGGAATGACGGCGACTACTTTTTTCTTGTCGCGGTTGCAGGCGGATAGCGCGAGCAGGCAGAGCGCGGGGAGCAGTAGCTTCTTCATGGAGCCTCAAATGGTTTCTGAACGTCTGTCCGCTTGCTGACGCGCGCGGCTCACTTAGAGATGAGTCCGCAGGCGATGCGGGCGCCGGCGTTGCCGGACGGGTCGGTCTTCATGTCGTCGGCCGCGGCGTGAATCACAAGGGCGTGGCCGAAGACGGAATGGTCGTTGTCGTCCATATTGACGGCGGTGTTGCTGATGGTCTTTTTGGCCTTGCCCTTGGCATCGACGGTGAAGTTCGGCATGTCGCCGGCGTGGTGCCCTTGCGGATTGTCGAGGCCGTGTTGTTTATGGTCGGGATTGAAGTGGCCGCCGGCGGTGGTGAAAGGGGCCACGCAGGCGCCGTTTTGGTGGATGTGCAGGGCGTGCTCGCCGGGGGGCAGGTTCATGAAGTTGATCTTGATGTTGACGCCGGCGCCTCCTTTGACTTCGGAGATAACGGCGGTGCCGATGCTTTTCCCTGATGCATCGTTCATTTGGACGGTGACGGGTTTGGTGGCGGCGGAAGAAGGAGCCAGGAGCCAGAAGCCAGGAGCCAGAATGCAGAGAGCGCGAAACGTGTTGGTCGACATGGAAATAGTGTACAAGACTCTACAGGTTGCCGGTACTGACTACTGGCTCTTGTTAGACTGATGATTTGCATGTTCAGATTTGAGACGGCTGGGGAATCGCACGGGGAGTGCTTGGTGGCGACGGTGACGGGGATGCCGGCGGGGATTCCGGTTTCGCTCGCCGCGATCGATCGCGAATTGTGGCGGCGGCAGCAGGGCTTTGGGCGCGGCGGGCGGATGAAGATCGAGTCGGACCGCGCGCGCATCGTCAGCGGCGTGAGGCATTCG
>CAVVNE010000031.1:0-41654 GCA_963749245.1 Bryobacterales bacterium | reverse complement strand
GGATTTGAACCAGTGACCTCTTCCGTGTCAGGGAATTTCCGGCGGTTCCTGGGAGTCTGTCACCGTCGGACCGAGTTCGAACCAAGCCTTCCGCCTGGGCGGACATTCTGAGTGGGTCGCGCTGAGTCCGAGGGCGTCTGATTACGTTGGCTCTCATTTGCGGCTCTCACGGCTTCGAGCTGCCCTGGCGGGCAAGATCATCAAGGGTCGTCGCTGGGCCTTGGTACCTGCCTGGTCTCCCTGACGATAGACCGGAGAATATGGGTTCGAAGTTCGGTGCTGCCGAGCCGGGTACAGGGTGTGAGTGCGAGCCGGGTGACCTACCGCACGAGTACTTCACGGTTGATGACTTCCGCCGTCGGAGAGGTCCTTGTCGAGGTATTCCGTCTAGTCGCGGCTGGCGCCAGTCCTGAGCCACTGGTCGATGGCAGTCGCGGCCTGGATCCAGTCGGTGTTCGGGGGGAAGCGCTGGGTGTGTTCGCGGTACTGGTAGTAGCGGTTGCCATGCAGGTCGACGAACCGGATCACCGGCGCGGGGTTGTGGATCTGCGGACTGACTGATGCCCGGAAGGTGTAGCGCCGGCGCTGGCCGTCGGCGCGGGGTGGGTCGCCGGCGAAGCTGGGGCTGGTCATTCCTAGGCCGCCGTTTGTCTGCCACGCGATCTGCACCTCGACCTGCTTGACGGGATAGGTGATGGGAGCGCTGACCGTGATCAGGTGGGTGAAGTCCGGGCTGGCCTTTGCCTCGACGGTTACGACCACCTGCCGGGCCACCGGGCCTGGAGCCGCCCCGTGCCGCGGTCGTCGGGCGCTGCGGCTGTGACGTACTCGTCCGGGGTGAAGAACGCGATGACGGCCTGGACGTCCCGCAGTGCTTTTTCAAGCACGTCGCCGATGAAGGGGCTGGCGCTGCCGCTGGCCTGGATGAGCTGGCTCCATTCGCGGGGCTGTAGCCCGATGGCGCGGAGCCAGTCGACTTTCATAAAACCGGGCTTCACTTCCAGCACCACGTGATACTGGTTCAACTGCGTGAACATGGTCGACACCTGCCTCTGCCCGTAGGCGTCGTACAGCGTGTTGTCGATGGTCGTCGGCGTGATGCCCAGCCTCGAAGCCGTATCCCGGTCGAACACCAGTCTTGCCCGCAGCCCGCCCGTCTGCTGATCCGTCGCTACGTCGCGCAACTCCGGCAGTGCCTGCAGTTTTTCCACCATCTTCGGCACGAACGAGTTCAGCTCATCGGCGTTCGGATCCTCCATCGTGTACTGGAACTGCGTCCGGCTCACCCGGTCCTCCACCGTCAAGTCCTGCACCGGCTGCATATACAGCGTGATGCCGCGAATCTGCGCCAACTCCGGCTGCATTCGCCGGATCACGTCGCTGGCGCTGATTTTCCTCACGTCCAGATCTTTCAAATTGATTTGAATGCGCCCGGTATTCAGCGTCGTGTTGGTCCCATCGATCCCGATAAACGACGACAGGCTCTCCACCGCCGGATCTTTCAGAATCACCTTCGCCAGCTCCTGCTGGCGTTCCGCCATCGCGGGGAAGGACACCGTTTGCTCCGCTTCCGAAACGCCCTGAATCACGCCTGTATCCTGAATCGGGAAAAATCCCTTTGGAATCCTGATGAACAGAATCACCGTCGCGGCCAGCGTCGCCACCGCCACCAGCAAGGTCATCGTCTGGCGCCGCAGCACCCAGGTCAGCGTCTTGCCGTACAGCGAAATAATCGCGTCGAAGCCCCGCTCCGACGCGCGGAAGAACCGTCCCTGCTGCGCGTCCGGTTTGTGCTTCAGGATCTTCGCGCACATCATCGGCGTCAAGGTCAGCGAAACCACCGCCGACACCAGAATCGTCACCGCCAGCGTCACCGCGAACTCGCGGAACAGGCGGCCCACGATGTCGCCCATGAACAGCAGCGGAATCAGCACCGCGATCAGCGACACGGTCAGCGAAACGATGGTGAACCCGATCTGCTCGGACCCCTTCAGAGCGGCTTCCAGAGGCTTCTCGCCCTCCTCGATATAACGCGAAATATTCTCGATCATCACGATCGCGTCGTCCACCACGAAGCCCGTCGAGATGGTCAGCGCCATCAGCGACAGGTTGTTCAGGCTGTACCCCAGCAGGTACATCACGCCGAAGGTCCCCACCAGCGACAGAGGTACCGCCACGCTGGGGATAATGGTCGCCGACACGTTGCGCAGGAACACGAAAATCACCATCACCACCAGGGCGATGGTCAGCATCAGCTCGAACTGGACGTCTTCCACCGACGCGCGGATGGTATTCGTCCGGTCCGTCAGAATCTGAACCTTTACCGACTGCGGTAGCGACGATTGCAGTTGCGGCAGCAGCGTCTTCACCCGGTCCACCACCGAAATGATGTTCGCGCCCGGCTGCCGCTGAATGTTGACGATCACCGCCGGCGAGTCGTTCATCCACGCCGCCTGCCGCAGATTCTCGATGTCGTCGGTGATGTCCGCCACGTCGCTCAGTCGCACCGGGGCGCTGTTCCGGTAGGCCACGATCAGCTTCCGGTAATCCGCGCTCGACAAGAGCTGATCGTTCGCGCCGATCTGAAACGCCTGGTGCGGACCGTCGAAGTTGCCCTTCGCCTGATTCACGTTCGCCGCCGTGATGGCGTTCCTCAGATCCTCCATGTTCATCCCGTAGGACGCCAGTTGTGTGGGATTCGCCTGGATGCGCACCGCCGGCTTCTGCCCTCCGCTGATGCTCACCAGGCCGACTCCGGGCAACTGCGAGATCTTCGGCGCCAGGCGCGTATCCGCCAGGTCCTCCACCGTGCGCAAAGGCATCGCGTCGGAGGCCAGCGCCAGCGTCAGAATCGGCGTGTCCGCCGGATTCACTTTCGCGTAAATCGGAGGCGTCGGCAGCTCCGCCGGCAGATACGTCCCCGAGGCGTTGATCGACTGCTGCACTTCCTGCTCGGCCACGTCGATGTTCAGGCTCAAATTGAACTCGAGTGTAATCACCGAACATCCGTCCGAACTCGTGGACGTCATCTGCTGCAAGCCCGGCACTTGCCCCAGCTGCCTTTCGAGCGGCGCAGTCACGGACGACGCCATCACGTCCGGACTCGCCCCCGGATAAAACGTGATCACCTGAATCGTCGGATAATCCACCTCCGGCAAGGCCGACACCGGCAGCTGCCTATAGGCAACACCTCCGACGAGAAGAATCCCAACCATTAACAGCGAGGTTGCCACCGGCCTCAGGATGAATGTCCGCGACGGATTCACGATTTCCCTCTCCCGCCTCTCCCGCTTTTCCTGGATCCGCCGCCTCCGCCCGACTTCTCCTCGCCGCCCTTCGGCGCCTCCCCCGGAACCTGCGCGTTGACCCTGCTCCCTTCCTGCAGCTTGTCCACGCCCACCATCACCAGCTCGTCGCCCGGTTCCAGGCCCGAGGTGATTTCCGTCTGATCGCCTTCCGTTACGCCCACCGCAATCGTCCGCACCGTCACCGTGTTGTCCGGTTTTACCAGCCACACATAGGTCGAATTCGTATTGCGCTGGATAGCAGCGTTCTGCACCAGGATCACGCCCGTCTTTTCCTCCACCAGCAGCCGCGCGTTCACGAACTGGCTCGGGTACAGTTTGCCGGCCTTGTTTTCGAACGTCGCCCTCAGCCGCAGCGTGCCGGTCGTGGGATCGATCTGATTGTCGATCGTCTCCAGCGTCCCCTGCCCCAGCCGGTTCTTCAAATCCCTGTCCCACGCCTCCACCTGCAAATGAGCCCCCGCGTGCATTCTTTCGAGCACCGGCGGAAGCTGATCCTCGGCGATGGTGAAAATCACGCTGATCGGGTCCATCTGCGTAATCACCAGCAGCCCGTTCGCGTCCGAGGCGTGGACGATATTGCCCGGATCGACCAGACGCAGCCCCACCCGCCCGTCGATCGGCGAAGTGATGTGGGCATAGGTCAGATTCAATTTCGCGTTGTCGATGGCCGCCTGGTCGGTCTTGATCGTCCCTTCATACTGGGTCACCAGCGCTTCCTGCGTCGCGTATTGCTGCTCCGGAATCGCCTGCTGATTCAGCAGCACCTTGTACCGGTCCAGATCGACGTGGGCGTTCTTCAACAGCGCCTGGTCGTGCAGTTGTTGACCCTGCGCCTGGTCCAGTTGCACCTGGTAAGGCCGCGGATCGATCTCGACGAGAAGGTCCCCCTTCTTGACCATCTGCCCTTCTTTGAACAAAACGTTCATCAACTGGCCGTCCACGCGGCTTTTCACCGTCACGGTGTAAATCGGCGTCACCGCTCCCAGGCCGCTATCGTAAACGCCGATGTTCCCCCTGCGAGCCCTGGTGGCGACCACCGGCGTCGTCCCTCCGCCTCGCTTCCCTCTGCCGGTCGTGGGCGCAGCCGCCGGAGTGGACCAGTAAGCCTTAATCTTGGGCCAGAAATAATACACCGCGCCCGCCGCCACAACCAGTACCGCCAGCCACACCCAGCGCGCCTTGCTTGACCGCGGGGCGGAAGCGTTGGATGAGATGGCCTGCGGTTCGGTAGGAGTCGTTTGACTCATATTTCTCCTTCGCGGAAATGAATCTATTACTAGACGCCGTTTCAAACCTCGCAGGTTTCCGATGGGGAGCGTTAACTCCTATGCTATTCGGCAAATAGCGCGCACGATCGAGGTCTTCCAACCAAGGAAGTATGGCGCGATTCTACACGCATTTCAAGCGCCGGGTGGCGCGAACTTTAGTTTGCAGCGTCGGCTTCAGCCGGCGTTTGAGCGATTAGACATCGTCGGAAGCCGAGGCGGCGAGCCGAAGCTCCCGCCACCAAATGCTAGAACGAAAACCTCAGCGCAAACCGCAGCTGCCGCTCGTTGCTGGCCGACGTAATCTGCGTATATCCGTTCAACGCCTTGACGCTGCCGTCGGAGTTGAACGTGGCCGAAGTAACCGTCGCGCCCGGCAGTCCGAACTGAGGAGTGTTCGTCAGGTTGAACACTTCCATGCGGAATTGCAGTTGGAACTTCTCCGTCAGCCGGAACGTCCGGAACAGGCTGGCGTTGGTGTTGAACACGCCCGGACCACGCAGAATATTGCGGCCGCTGTTGCCGAAGCTCACCGTCGTGACCGGCGCGAACGCGGTCGGATTGAAATACGACGCCCCATTGGCGCCGATCCCATGCCCGCCAAGAATCGCAACGTTCGGCATCACCTGCTCGGCGGTCTGGGAGTTGCCGGGCGAATTGAGGGATGTTCCCGAGGAAGCCACTGTGAACGGTAGTCCGCTTTCCCGGCTCAGGATCCCGTTGAGCTGCCAGCCACTGGCGATCATCGCCGCCACCCCGTGCGACAGCATGTGCTGCCCGCGCCCGAACGGCAGCGTGTAGTTGGCGAACAACTGGAAGTTGTGCGTCCGATCGAAACCTGCCAGCGCGTAATTGCGTTCCCACATCGGAGCCCAAGCCCAGGTCAGCCCCGAATCGTCGTTGTCGCCGAAATCCATCGCCTTGGAGAATGTGTAGGTCGCGCCCACCACTCCGGTGCCCATACGCTTGATCAACTGCGTCTGCAAGGCATTGTAATTGGACGTGCTGAACGGGATGCTTTCGGTGATGGCGGTGGTCTGGCCGGTAATCGGGTAATAGTATTGGCCCGCCACGCCGCCGCCCGGACCCGCCGGATTGATATTGATGTCGTCCGTATGCCGGATCGCCTTGGTGCTGACAAAAGCGGCTTGCGCCGTAAAATCCTTCGCGATTTCACGCTGCAGCGTGACATTCAACGATTCGATATAGCCGCGATTGTAATTCATCGGATACGTCGTGGTCGTGATATTGGTCGGCAGCAGAATCGGCTGGCCGCTCGTCAAGTTGGGTCCCACGATAGCCGGAATCCCGGTCGCCAGCGTCCCGGCCGCTTGGAACGATGTCGCACCGCTGATCGACTCGGCGATGGTCGCCGGATAAGCGTCGCGCATCGCGCGATAGCTGTTCGGATCCACACTGATGCCGTACCCCAGGCGAATCACCGTCTTGTCGTTGAATCGGTAGGCGATGCCGATGCGCGGGCCAACCCGGCCGTTCCCCACGCTGACGCCGCAATCGTTAGGCGTATGGTTCAGCCCTCCCAGGCAAACCACGCCCGTGTTGGGATTGTAAATATCTGCACCGTAATTATCCCGCGTCGCCAGCGGGTACAACTCATAGCGGATGCCGTAGCTCAACGTCAGCTTCCGGGTTACCTGCCACTGGTCGCGTGCATAAAACGCGTACATCGATTCGCGCACTGTGGCCGGGTTGATGTACTCCGTCGAGATTCCCAGCGTCTGCGCCTGCCCAAGCAGGAAGTCCGCCCATCCGTTGTATAAGCTGGGCGCCGCGCCGCCGTTCAGCGCCGTCAGCCCGCCGGAGAACGTGAAGCCTCCCCGCGGCCCGAATGAGGTCTGCGGCTGGAAGTGGTTGATCCCGAAATGCTGATACTCGCCTCCGAAACGGAACGAATGAGAGCCCTTCACCCACCCCAGATTCACCGCTCCCACGTATTCGTTGTCGCGGAACAGGAAGGGATTCGATACGTTCGAGTTCCCGAACGACGAGAAGCCGGTGACGCCGAAGTTCGGATAGCCTCCATCGAGCGAGTAGGAGCCGTTAGTCCCCGGAATGTTGAGCACATCCAACCCGTAATTCTTCCCGATGTCGACGTTCTCCGCCGCCAGCCGCAGCCGCGTATAACCGACGTTCCCGTCAATCAGAATCGTCGGCGAAACGGTATACGTCCCGCCCACGCCCACGCTCTGCACGCGTCCGGTGGCCGTTCCCGGCTGACCACCGTCCAGCGTGTTTCCCTCCGCCGCGCCCAGGCCGGGCGGATCGAAAATGTGGCTCGGTGAGATGCTATATCGCGCGAACACCGATGTCTTGTCGTTCGGAATGTAGTTCACCTTCGTATCGATGTTGTGATGCGTCGAGGAATAATCACCCGAACCGAAATAATCGTTGGTCGGCGTCGAGGTAGCCGAGGCCTGATTCGGCTCCGGCATCAGCGCGATCATTTTGACCGCTGCCGACGCGAAACGCGTGCTCGGAATCATGTTGTTCGGAAACGGCGTCCGCCCCGTCCCGTTCGCGGCGCCGCTGGTGGGATCGTAGATGGTGGAGAGTCCCGTGAAGTTGCCCGCCCGCAGAGGATCCGTCGCCACGGTCTGCAATGCCGACACGTTGGCCCGTTTATCCGTTACCTCCCAGTTCCCAAAGAAGAACAGCTTGTTTTTCTTGATCGGCCCCCCGATGTTGCCTCCGAACTGGTTGATGATGTTCTTCGGATTGTTCACCCCGTAGTAAAAATAATTCCGCGCCTTCAGCGCGCTGATGGCGTTAAATTCCCAGGCCGCTCCGTGGAACTGGTTGGTGCCCGATTTGATCGCCACGTTCACCACCGATCCGCCGGCCATGCCCTGCTCGGCGTCGAAGCTGGCCGTCACGACGTTCACTGTCTGGATGGCGTCCGCCGACGGCACATACGCGACGATCTCCGGCAGCCACGGATATAAATCAAGCGCCCCGTCGAGCCGCGTTGCATTGTTGTTATAGGAGGCTCCGTTCACGTTGGTGCCCAGCGCGCCCTGCGGATTGCCCGCTTCGGAATGCTCCGACGCGGGAGGACTGAATCCGGGAATAATGATAAAAACGTTCTGGAAGTTGCGCATACCGGCTTCCGGCAAATCGCTCAGCTGTGTGGACTGAAGCTGCTGGCTGACGTCGGCGCGATCCGTCTGGAGCGCCACCGCCGCGGCGTTCACCTCCAGCGTCTGCTCTACCGTCGAAACCTGCATTTGAGCGTCGATGCGGCGCACCGAGTTCGCGTCCAGCCGCGCGCCCTGCTGCACCACCGTCCGGAACGACGGAGCCGAAATCGTCACCTTATACGTCCCCGCCTGCAAATCCGTGAAGACGTAATTTCCGCGATCGTCCGTCGTGGTCTGCCGGGCAATACCGGTGTCGACGTTAACCGCCTCCACCTTAGCCGCAGGCAGCGCCGCGCCCGAAGCATCCGTCACCGTACCGGTGAGAGTGCCGTAAAGCACCTGCGCAGAGCCGTTCCGGAACAGGCCGGCCATCAACAGAATAAGTAAGATCCACCGAACTGAGATAACAGTCGACATGGACGAGAACAGCGAACGCGAGACAGGAAGCATACGCATATTCTCTACAGAGTACCGGGAATTGATTCGAGCGTCAACCAAATTCCCTCGCGCCCGCGCCAGGATCGCAGGAAAATCCTTGTTTCCAGTGCAAATGAATAGCTCGACGCCTCGACTTTTTCTCTGCCGGGAAGATATTGTTGTGCTATACAACTAATGTATGCGGATCTCCGATATTCGCGCCACCACAGTCACCGTCCCCCTCCACGCACCCCTGCGCCACGCCAACGGCTGCCACTGGGGACGCTTCGTCCGCACGATCGTCGAAGTCGAAGCCGATAACGGCCTCATCGGCCTCGGCGAAATGGGCGGCGGAGGCGAGTCGGCCGAAGCATCCTTCCGCGCCATGAAATCCTATCTGGTGGGCCACGACCCTGCGCGCCTTGAGGAGATGCGCTTCCTCATCGCTAATCCCACCGCATCGCTCTATAACAACCGTACTCAGGTTCTGGCCGCCCTCGAATTCGCCTGCCTCGATCTCCTCGGCCAGGCCTGGGGCGTCCCCGTATGCGACATCTTGGGCGGCCGTCTCCGCGACCGCGTTCCCTTCGCGTCGTACTGTTTTTTCCGCTACCCCAATCCGCAAACCGGCGAGGGCGAAACCCGCACCATAGACCAGATGATCGACTTCGCCGCGTCCCAAAAGAAACAGCACGGTTTCCGCACTCACAAACTGAAAGCCGGCGTCTTCCCTCCCGATTACGAACTCGAAGTCTATCGCGCCCTCGGCTCTGCCTTCCCCGGCGATTCCCTTCGCTTCGATCCCAACGGCGTCTGGTCCACTGAACAGGCCATCCGCTTCGGCCAGGCCATCGAAGGCCTTCGCAACGATTACCTCGAAGATCCCGTTTACGGTTTCCACGGGATGCGCCGCACCCGCGAAATGATCCGCGTTCCCCTGGCCACCAACACCGTCGTCGTCAATTTCGAGCAGCTCGCTGCAAACGTTCTCAACACCGCCGTCGACGTGATCCTCCTCGACACCACCTTCTGGGGCGGAATCCGCGCCTGCGTCAAAGCGGCCGCGGTCTGCGAAACATTTCAGTTGGGCGTCGCCGTTCATTCATCCGGCGAACTGGGCATCCAACTCGCGACCATGCTTCATCTGGGCGCTGTGATCCCCAACCTCTCCTTCGCCGCCGACGCGCACTATCATCACCTGACCGACGACATCATCGAAGGCGGCCTCATGCAATATCAATGCGGCTCCATCGCCGTCCCCGATAAACCCGGCCTCGGCGTGACGTTGAACCGCGCCAAACTGGAAGAATATAGCGAGTTGTACCGCCGCCTCGGCGGCTATCCCTACGACCAGGACCCCGGCCGCCCCGGCTGGACCCCCATCGTCCCCAACGACCGCTGGGCCGACCCATATAATGACAAGCCAGTCCAAATCCCCTACTAAATGCCCAACATCCTCGATCTCTCCAGTCGCGTGGCCGTGGTCATCGGAGGCACCTCCGGCATCGGACGCGCCATCGCCCTGGGCCTCGCCGAACAGGGAGCCGACGTCGTCCCCACAGGCCGCCGCGAACGTCACATCGAAGAGGTCTGCTCCGCTGTCGAATCCTTAGGCCGCCGCACCATCCGCATCGTCACCGACATTCGCGACCGCGCATCGGTCGACAATCTCCGCGACCAAACCCTGGCGGCGCTCGGACGCGTCGACATCCTGGTCAACGCCGCCGGTTTCACCTTCAAACAACCGACCATCAAGATCTGCGAAGAGCAGTGGTCGGCCATTTTCGACACCAATCTCACGGGCGCTCTCCGCGCCTGCCAGTCTTTTTACGAGCCGCTCAAAGCCTCCGGCCGCGGCCGCATCATTAATATCGCCTCGCTCAGCTCCTTCGTCGGCTTCTTCGAAGTCGCGGCGTACGGCGCCAGCAAAACCGCCCTGCTCTCCCTCACCCGCAGCCTCGCCGTAGAATGGGCGCAGGATGGAATTTCGGTCAACGCCATCGCCCCCGGCATTTTCCCCACTGAGATGACCAACGGCATCGTATCCGGCACCGCGAGAGGCCAGGAACTCCTCCTTCGCACCCCCATGCACCGGTTCGGCAACCCTGAAGAACTGGTGGGCGCCGCGGTCCTGCTAGCCTCCGACGGCGCCAGCTTCATCACCGGCCAATGCCTGACCGTCGACGGAGGCTTCCTGGCCTCAGGAGTGAACTCGTGATGTGGGGCAGGGCCATGCCCTGCTGCCGGCTCTCAGCCGGCGCTGTGGTCTTCCTCGCCCTCCCCCTCCAAGCCGAAACCGGCCGCGACGCCTGGCTCCGTTACGCTCACACCACCGCGACGGTCCCCGCCGTCCTGGCGACCCTCAACACCTCGCCTCTCATCGCTACCGCCCGCGACGAAATCCTGAAAGGCGTCCGCGGCATCACCGGCAAAACGCTGCGCCTGGAATCCGGCACGCCCAGGGAATCGGCAATCATCCTCCGAATTCAAGGAAATCTCCCTCCCGACGCATACTGGCTTAAAACAGAAGGTGGCAACATCACCATCACCGCCTCCAACGACCGGGGAGTCCTCTACGGCGCCTTCGCCCTGCTGAGAAAACTAGCCCTCCATCAACCCATCGACGAGCAATCAGCCCCCCGCGTCCCCATCCGCTGGGTGAACCAATGGGACCGCCTCGACGGCACCATCGAACGCGGCTACGGCGGAAAATCCATCTTCTGGGAAAACGGCCGCGCCCGCGCCGACCTCACTCGCGTTAGCGAATACGCCCGCCTCCTGGCCTCTCTAGGCATCAACGGCTGCTCCATCAATAACGTCAACGCCGACAAGCGTATCTTGTCACCCGAATTTCTCCCGCAAATCGCGGCGATCGCTGGCGCGCTCCGTCCCTGGGGTGTCGGCACCGCCATCTCCGTC
Organism: Bryobacterales bacterium; assembly: GCA_963749245.1. GTDB lineage: Bacteria > Acidobacteriota > Terriglobia > Bryobacterales > Bryobacteraceae > Palsa-187. The sequence goes on along the minus strand of CAVVNE010000031.1, from coordinate 30,587 downwards.
GACTTCGCCAGCCCCAAAACCATCGGCGGCCTCGATACCTTCGATCCTCTCGACCCCCGCGTCGCCGCAATGGTGGAAAACCAAAGTTCGACGAAATCTACGCCGCCATCCCCGACCTCGCCGGCGTCGTCATGAAGGCCGATTCCGAAGGCCAGGCCGGTCCCTCTTCCTACCACCGCACTCACGCCGACGCCGCCAACGTGGTCGCGAAAGCTCTCGCACCCCACCACGGCATCATCTTCTATCGAGGCTTCGTCTACGACCATCACATGGACTGGAACAATCCGAAAAACGACCGTGCCCGCGCCGCCTACGACAACTTCGTCGACCTCGACGGCAAATTCGACGCGAACGTCGTCATCCAGATCAAAAACGGCCCCATCGATTTTCAAGTCCGCGAACCAGCCTCGCCCTTATTCGCAGTGCTCGATAAAACTCAAAAAGCCATCGAACTCCAAATCACGCAAGAATACATGGGCCAATCCCGCCACATGGTCTTTCTGGTCCCCCAATGGAAAGAAGCGCTCGACTTCACACCTGCGTGGCGCGAGCTCAGCTTGCAGCGCGGCTTCAAGACGTCGGTCCAACGGCTTCGTCGGTGTCGCGAACGTCGGCCTCGAAGACAACTGGTCAGGCAATCATCTCTCGCAAGCCAACCTCTACGGCTTCGGCCGCTTAGCCTGGAACCCCGATCTCACGTCCCGCCAAATCATCGACGAATGGACTCACCCAGACCTTCGGCCCCGATACCGTCGACACCATCGCGAAAATGCAGCTCACGTCATGGCGAACGTACGAGAATTACACCGGCCCGCTAGGCCTCCAGACCCTCACCGACATCGTCGGCAACCACTACGGCGTCGCCGTCGAGGCATCGGAACGTAACGGCTGGGGCCAATGGCACCGTGCCGACCATCAAGGCGTCGGCATGGACCGCACCGTGGCCACCGGCACCGGCTTCATCGGCCAATACCGGCCGCAAATCGCGCGCATCTTCGAAAATCTAACCACCTGCCCCGACGACCTCCTGCTGTTTTTCCACCACGTCCCGTATACCTACAAACTTCATTCCGGAAAAACCGTCATTCAATCCATCTACGACTCCCACTACGAAGGCGCCGAAGCCGTCGACGAATACGTCCGCGATTGGCAATCGCTAAAACCCCACATCGATGAGCAGCGCTACGCCGAAGTCTTCGATCAGCTCAAATATCAATCCGGCCAGGCCGTAGTCTGGCGCGACGCCGTCACCACGTGGTTCCTCCGCGAATCCGGAATTCCCGATCAAAAGGGACGCGTCGGCCACTACCCCGGCCGCATCGAAGCCGAATCCATGACCCTCGACGGCTACAACATCGTCACCGTCACTCCCTGGGAAACCGCTTCCGGCGGCAAAGCCATCGAGTGCGGGCAATCGCGATGCTCCGCCAGTTTCCGTTACGACGGCCCCCCAGGCTGGCGCGAAATCCGAGTCCAATACTTCGACCAAAGCACCGGCGTCTCCCATTTCCGTCTCTTCGTCAACACCCAGCAAATCGATCGAATGGCAAGCCGACGCCCTGGTCCCGGAGCGCCGCACAAAAATCGACAGCTCCTCCTCCTCCCGTCGTACAATCCAAGGAATCCCTTTGCGAAGAGGCGACGAAATCCGAATCGAAGGAACACCCGACGGCCAAGAACACGCCGCCCTGGACTACATAGAAATCAAATGACCCCTCGTTTTCTTACTCCAGACCCGTCTTGTAGGGCGCCAACTCTGGCTGCAGCCGCCGTTTGACGCTGGCTCTCCTTCGCCTTCACCCTCTTCTCGACCTTCGCCCTCTCCCAAACCTACAAAGACCCCACCGCCCCCACCGAAGCGCGCATCGACGACCTGGTCTCCCGCATGACGCTGGAAGAAAAAATCTCCCAGCTCATGAACGACTCCCCCGCCATCGACCATCTCGGCATCCCCGCCTACAACTGGTGGAACGAATGTCTCCACGGTGTCGCCCGCGCCGGCCGCGCGACCGTGTTCCCCGAATCCATCGGCCTCGCCGCCACCTGGGACACCAACCTCATGTTCCGCGTCTCCACCGCCATCTCCGACGAAGCCCGAGCCAAGCATCACGAGGCTCTTCGACGAGGCGAAGCACAACATCTACCAAGGACTCACCTTCTGGACCCCCAACATCAACCTCTTCCGCGACCCCCGCTGGGGACGAGGCATGGAAACCTACGGCGAAGATCCCTACTTAACCGGCCGCATGGCCGTGGCCTTTATCAAAGGCCTCCAAGGCGACGATCCCAAATATCTGAAAACCGTCTCCACCGCCAAGCACTACGCCGTCCACAGCGGGCCCGAATCCGACGCGCCACACCTTCGACGCCGTCGTCAGCGACACCGACCTGTTCGAGTCCTACCTGCCCCAATTCGAAGCCGCCATCAAGCAAGGCGGAGCCTATTCCGTCATGTGCTCCTATAACAGCGTCGACGGCAAGCCCGCCTGCGCCAACCCGCGCCTGCTCGAAGACATTCTCCGCAAGCAGTGGGGCTTTCAAGGCTACGTCGTCTCCGACTGTGGCGCCATCGCCGACATCTACCTCCGTCACAAATTCGTCGCGCACCGCGGCCGAAGGCGTCGCGCTCGCCGTAAAAGCCGGAACCGACCTCACCTGCGGCACCGAATACTCGAACCTGTTGCCCGCCGTCCGCCAACGGCCTGATCTCCGAAGCCGAAATCGACGTCCCTCTAAAACGTCTGCTCCGTGCGAGATTCCGCCTCGGCATGTTCGACCCTCCGGATATGGTGAAATACGCCCAAATTCCCTACAGCGTCAACGACAGCCCTGCCCATCGCGAACTGGCCTTAGAGACCGCGCGAAAATCCATCGTCCTTCTGAAAAACGACCGCCACGTTCTGCCCCTCAGCAAATCTTTAAAAACCGTAGCCGTCATCGGCCCCAACGCCGACGATCTCGACGTCCTGCTCGGCAACTACAACGGCATCCCCACCGCGCCCATCACGCCGCTCGCCGGCATCCGCGCCAAACTCGGGGCGAAAAGAGTCATCTACGCCCGTGGCAGCGACCTGGCCGCCAATGTCCCCAACTTCGAAACCGTTCCCTCAAGCGCTCTCTCACTCACTGGGGAATACTACGCCTCCTGCGACTTCGACAACAAACCCCATCGCCCGCGCCAGCGCACCGCACAAAACCCGGTGACAAAACCTCTCTTCACCCGCCACGATCCGCAAATCGATTTCGAGTGGTGGGAAGGCTCGCCCCGCGCCGGCATGAACCCCGACGACTTCGGCGTATCTTGGTCCGGCACTATCACCGCCCCCGTCACCGGAACCTATCAGCTGGGCGCCATCGGCATGAACGCCTGGACGCTCTCCTTCGATAACAAGCCACTCGTCACCTTCAGCGGCATCCACGAAGGCGCCTACCGCTACGCCCCGGTCGAGCTCAAAGCCGGTGAGCATTATCCCATCCGCCTCGACTATCACGAATTCTCGAACGACGCCAGTATCAAGCTGATCTGGTCGCGCCCCGGCTCGCCGTCGACCGCTGAAGCCGTCGCGGCCGCCAAAAAATCCGACGCCGTGATCCTGGTCCTCGGCCTCTCCCCGCGATTAGAAGGCGAGGAAATGAAAGTCCCCGTCGAAGGATTTTCCGGAGGCGACCGCATCTCGCTCGACATTCCCCGCGCCCAGGAAGACCTCATGGAAGCCGTCGCCGCCGTGGGCAAACCCACCGTGCTCGTCCTGCTCAACGGCAGCGCCGTCAGCGTGAATTGGGCCGCCCGAGCACATCCCCGCGATCGTCGAAGCCTGGTATCCGGGCCAGGCCGGAGGCGCGGCCATCGCCGATGTCCTGTTCGGCGATTACAACCCCGCGGGCCGCCTCCCCGTCACCTTCTATAAATCCGCCGACCAGCTCCCTCCCTTCTCCGACTACAGCATGAAGAACCGCACCTACCGCTTCTTCACAGGCGACCCTCTCTACCCCTTCGGCCACGGCCTCAGCTACACCACATTCACGGATCGCAACCTGAACTCGACCACCGACATCTCCGTAGAAGTCCAAAACACCGGAACCAGAGCCGGCGAAGACGTAGTCCAGCTCTACGTCAATCACGCCCTCGCAAATTTCGAACGCGTCTCCCTCCGCCCCAAGGAACGCAAAACCGTCCACTTCCCCAAAGCATCGGGCGAAATCACCATCGGGGCGCCAAAATGAATAACGATCATATCAACCGCGCATGCGCGTCCACGCGGCCATTAATTCTTATGCGCACCCGACAAATCCCGCCTCCAGGTCGCCTCTTCCGAAGGCGTCCGCGACATCAACCGCCGCGCCGTCCTCAACCTGATCCGCACCCGCCAGCCCATCTCCCGAGCCGACCTCGCCCGCGTCTCCGGCCTCCAGCGCAGCACCATCTCCCTGATCGTCGAAGACCTGATCGCCGGTCACTGGGTGCTCGAAGGAGCCACCGGACGCCTCCCGCGCGGCCGACGCCCGACATTCCTCCGCCTCAACGACGACCGCGTCATCATCGGCGTCGACATCCGCCCGCTCCAGATCACCGTCGCGCTGGCCGACGTCAACGGCAAGTTCACCTCCCAGGAAGCCATGCCCACCGCCGCCGATCCTAAAACCGCCATCGACGGCGTCATCGAGCGCATCCAGCGCCTCCTCCGTTCCTGCGGCGGCAAGAAAGTGGAAGGCATCGGCATCAGCCTTCCCGGCCGCGTCGAGCCGGGCTCCGGCCGCCTGGTCTTCGCGCCCAACCTGCATTGGACCGATTTCGATATTGGCGGAGCCGTCGAAAAAGCCACCGGCTTCGACGTCGAAATGGAAAATGCCGCCAACGCCTGCGTGCTCGCCGCCGTCTGGTTCGATCATTTCGAGAGCCGCAATCTGGTGGTCGTCACGGTGTCGGAAGGCATCGGCGCCGGCATCCTGGTCAACGGACGCCTGGCGCGAGGCTTCCGCGGCATGGCGGGCGAATTCGGCCATGTCCCACTCGATCCCAACGGCCCGCTGTGCAGTTGCGGCAGCCGCGGCTGCTGGGAAGTCTTCGCCTCCAACCGCGCCGCCCTGCGCTACTACTCCGAATCGAAGCGCCGCTCTCAACTTTCCAGGACCTGCTGCGGCTCGCCGACCAGGGCGATCCCCGCGCCGCCAAGGCCCTCGAGACCATGGCGCACTTTTTGGGCCGCGGCATGCGCATGATCGTCGCCGGCCTGGACCCCGAGCAAATCGTCGATCATCGGCGACCTCACCCGCTCCTGGCATCGCTTCGGCCCCGTCATCCAGGCCGAAGTCCAGGCGCAGGTGCTTACCGGAGGCGTCGCTCCCACCTTGATTCCGGTCCACGAAGACGGCATGGCCCGCCTGCGCGGCACCGTAGCACTCGTCCTGCAAAAACACTTCGGAGTAACCCAGGAGGTAACCGCATGAAACTCGCCAAAATCCGCCCCTGCCTTCTCTTCGCGCTCGTCCTCACCGTCTGCGCCCAACCACCTCTAACCCTCACGGCCCAGCAGGACCGCCAACGCCTGATGGACCTCCTCCACATCACCGAACTCCGTCACGGCGCCGACGGCAGCCACCCCGACGCGCCCAACTACGCCAATTACGACGAGTCCAAAGCCAATCCCTATCCGACCCTGCCCGATCCCCTCACCCTCAAGAACGGCAAGAAAGTAAAATCCGCGAAGGACTGGTGGGCCAACCGGCGCCCCGAAATCGTCGAGGACTTCGACCGCGAAATCTACGGCCGCGTTCCGCCCAATACCCCCGCGGTGAAATGGGAGCTGATCAGCACCACCACCAAGGACGGGGCCATCACCAAAAAACTGACTGGCCACGTCGACAACTCCTCCGATCCGGGCATCAAAGTCGACATCCAGCTGGAACTAACCGCCCCCGCCGACGCCAAGGGCAAGGTCCCGGTGATCATGGAATTCGGATTCATCGGACCGTTCCCGGGCCGCGCAGGCAGGGGCCCTGCGCCCCCTCCACCACCCGGTCCAACCTGGCAGCAACAGGTTTTGGCGAAAGGCTGGGGCTACGCCATCATCGTCCCCGGCAGCATCCAGGCGGACAACGGCGCAGGATTAACGCAAGGCATCATCGGCCTCATGAATCACGGCCAGCCCCGCAAACCCGACGATTGGGGAGCGCTCCGCGCCTGGGCCTGGGGAGCCAGCCGCGCGCTCGATTATTTCGAAACCGACCCGTCCGTCGACGCCAAACATGTCGGCATCGAAGGCCACTCGCGTTACGGCAAGGCAACCGCGGTCGCCATGGCCTACGATCAGCGTTTCTGGATCGCCTTCGTCAGCTCGTCGGGCGAAGGAGGCCTCAAGATCCATCGCCGCAACTGGGGCGAGCTGGTCGAAAACGTCGCCGGAACCAACGAATATCACTGGATGGCAGGAAATTTCCTGAAATACGCCGGACCTCTGAACTGGAACGATCTGCCCGTCGACTCCCATGAACTCGTCGCTCTCTGCGCGCCCCGCCCCGTCTTCATCAGCGCCGGAGCCACCAAGGGCGACGGCTGGGTGGACGCGAAAGGCATGTTCCTGGCCGGCGTGGGCGCAGGTCCCGTCTACAAGTTGCTTGGCAAGAAAGACCTCGGCACAACCGAATTCCCGCCCATAGAAACTCCTCTCATCGACGGCGACATAGCCTTCCGCCAGCACAGCGGCGGCCACACTCCAGGCCCCAACTGGCCCACATTCCTGAAATTCGCCGAAAGCAAACTTAATTAAATGACTACTTCTTCAACACCACCGGCATCTGATTCCCGATCCCGTACTTCTCCACGGTCCGTGTCTTCATGTTGTACACATCGCCCGCCGACAAGACGAAGAAAGGCTTCTCCCACGGCTCGCGAGGATGCGTGGTGTCGTGAATCGCCACCTTCCACTTGCCCATGACCTCGAATTTGTCCTTATCCACAATGATCGCGGTCCCCTCCGAGAGTCCTATCCCCAAAAATGTCGGGTACTTCTTCATGACCTGTTCGAGATCGTCCCAACGATTGCGCGTATTGATGTGCTGATCGATCGCGCTCCTGCGCAGAAACTGGAACCCGTGTTCATGTTCCGGCTCCGGCGTGATCATAATCTCCGACCCCGCGACAGCTCCTCGCACCAGATAATCCCCCTGAATGGTCGCACCGGCCGAGCTGCCGCCGATCACGCCGCCGCGTTCCAGCACCTTGTGGAATTCCTTTAACGTCAAGGTGTTCATATACGAATCGACGCAATTCCACTGCCTCCCGCCGTTGAACCACACCGCGTTGGCATCGCGCAGAACCTTGGCGAACGCCTCGGTATCGGCCTCCTTCGGGTCGTGCGTATGCAGCATATGAACGTTTTCCGCGCCCAGCTTTTTCCAAGGAGCGATGACCTCGTCTTCCTTATAGACAATCCACTCGCCCTTGGCGTTCTTGTTTCCTCCGGCCGTCGGAACCACCACGATTTTGGCTGACGGCCCTCCGGCGCGGTTGATGAACGTTTCCATGATTCCCGTGCCAGTGAGATTGCCCCCGCCGACGATCATCAAAGTCCCGTTCTCGGGCCCATACTCGGTTTGCGCGAAGACCGCGGTTCCGGCCAACAGGGAGAGCAGTACAGTTCTCAGGGTGGCGCGAACTTCAGTTTGCAGCGCCGGCTTCAGCCGGCGTTCCCCGGACATCGGCTGAAGCCGATGCTGCAAGCTAAAGCTCGCGCCACAAGAAGGTAGAGTAGTCATTGCGGCTGACTCCCGGCGTTGGTTCCGGCGGGTTTCATGGGCGTTTTCCTCTCGCCCCACGTCGGCGGCGGGGGCTCGTGGGTCATGCGCGTCACCGGATGCTGCTCTAACATGCGCAGCGCTTCCTGAACGGCTCGTTCAAGCTGCGGATCGTGACCGGCGATGACCTCTTTGGGCCAGTTCTCGACGTCGATATCGGGCGGCGTGCCTTCATTCTCGACCGCCCATTTGCCTTCGGCGTTGAAAAAACCTCCGCGCGGGGCGATCATGGAGCCTCCGTCGATGAACGGGGGCGTATCGGCGGTATGCACGAGTCCGCCCCAGGTGCGCTTGCCGACTAATGTTCCCACTTTGCGGTGATGGAACATCCAGGGCATGAAGTCGCCTCCGGAACCCGCCATTTCGTTAATCACCATGACCTTCGGCCCCCAGATTCCCGCTTCGGGGCTGGTGAAGGGAACGCGGTCGCCGGCGACGTTGTTGAAATAGCCGTCGAACTTGCGCTGCAACACGTCGATGATGTAATCGGCGGCGGAGCCTCCGCTGTTGTACCGCTCGTCGACGATCGCGCCGAGCTTTTCCTGCTGCGCGAAGTAGTAGCGATTGAAACTCGCGTAGCCGGGCTGGCCCGTCGAAGGCACGTAAACGTAGGCGATCTTGCCTCCGGAAAGCTTGTCGACCAGGCGGCGGTTTTCTTCGACCCAGGCGCGGGTCCGGAGGGTCTGCTCATTCGCAACCGGGACGACGGTGACTTGGCGCGCGCCTTCCATCGCCGGGCTCGCGTTGACGCTAAGCACGGTTTGCTGATTCGCCGTACCGTCCAGCAGGCGGTAGATGTTGTCGGGGGCTTTCAGTTCTTCGCCGTTGATGGCGACGAGGTAATCGCCCACCGAGACGTTCACGCCGGGCTCGGCCAGGGGCGCGTGCAGCTCAGGATTCCAGCTCTCGTTGTCGTAAATTTTCGCGATTTTGTAGCGGCCGTTTTCAATGGTGAAGTCCGCGCCCAGCAGGCCTCCGCGCGACGCGGGAACCGACGGCATGTCGCCTCCGCGCACGAAGGAGTGGCCGATGGCGATTTCCGAGCCCATCATATCGAGCAGGTAATTCAAATCCGCGCGATGCATGACGTAGGGCAGCATCTGGCCGTAGACTTCCTTCATGCGAGGCCAATCCGCGCCGTGCATGTTGGGGACATAAAGGTAGTCGCGCTGATTGCGCCAGCCTTCATAGAAAATCTGTTTGAACTCCTCCTTCGGGTCGAGGTACATGCGGAGAGTAGCGTTCAGGCGGCCCGCTCCGGCGGCTGGAGGCTGACGGTCGGCATCGACAAGAAAGAGTGACGGAGCGGGCGCCGCTCCTCCCGCCGCGCCTCCGCGTCCGCGACCTCCTCCACCGCCTCCTCCGGCCGCGCGATAGACGAGCTTATGCCCGTCGGCGCTGACGCTATATGCTTGCACTCCAGAGGCGAATGGTGCGCTGCGACGGTCGCTCAACCGGTAGCGAACGAGGGCGTTGCCGCCGCCACCTCCGCGGCCTCCGCCGCCTCCATTGGCTCGGGCGTTGCTTTCGAGGAAATAAACCGTTCCGGCGACGCCCGATTTCAGTTCGGTGTATTGATGCTCGGCCACGCCCGGCACGGCCAGGATGCGATTTTGCAGGCCGTCGAAATCGATGGTCACGGTAACGGGACCACGGCTGGCTCGCGGCGCTGGTGTTTCGCCCTCGGCCGCCGCGGCGGCACCGCGTCCTCGGCCGCCTCCGCCTGCCAGCGCGCTGCCGACGCCTTTATCTTCGTCGCTCTCCGGAAGGATCGGACTGGGATCGCCTTTCTTCAGCACGGCCAGATACAATCCGAAATTTTCGTCGTGATCGTAGGAGGTCATGTCCAGCCACTGCGATTTCAAACCGAAATCGGTGGAGGCGAAAAACCACAGGTATTTTCCGCTCGCATCCCAGGCGGGCCAGACCGAGTCGGCCAGTCCGTCGGTGATTTGCTTCGTTTCACCTGTTTCGACGTTGCTGATAAAAATCGCGTGATAGAGCGACTTCAAATGGCTGGCGTAGGCGACCCATTTCGAATCAGGCGACCACACTGGATTCACAGTGCGCGCCGGCACCATCCAGGGGTCTTCGCCAATGATTTTCGCCTGGCCTGAGGCGATGTCCAGCACCCAGACTTTCAGATTCGTATCGGTGTAGAGCAGTTTTTTCGAATCGGGCGACCAGGAAGAGGTGTAGTAATGCGTCGGATGCGGCAAGGCGATAGAGCGCGGCGGGGTCAAGCCGTCCTGGGATTCGACCACGACTTTGTATTCACCCGATTTGTCGCTGAAATAAGAAATCCATTTGCCGTCGGGCGACCAGGCGGGGTCGCGCTCGGCGGAGCCGGAGGATTTGCTCAGGTTGCGGATGTCGCCTTTTTCGGCGGGAATGGTGAAAATTTCGCCGCGCGCTTCGACCAGAACTCTCGCGCCAGTTGGGGACAGAGCCAGCGAGGTCATCCGGCTTGTTACGTCGTCCCACTTGGGCATCATCCAGGGAAAATCGCCGGTCGCAGTGATGTTGACCACGTGCGATTTGCCGGACTTGGGATCGAGCTCGTGAATGTACCCGGCCTGCTCGAACACGACGGCGCCTGCGCCGGAGTCCAGCGTTTTCACGTCGAAGTCGGTGAACCGGGTGATCTGCGCGAGCTTTTTGGTCTTGATGTCGTAGGACCAGATGTTGGCGACCGAGTCGCGGTCGGAGATGAAATAGACGGTGTCGCCGATCCAGGCCGGTTCCATGTCCTTCGAGTCGGTCCAGGGAGGAGTGACCACATCCCACGTCTTGGTGTCGGCGATCCAGATGGGGCGGTTCTGTCCGCCGCGATAATTGCGGCGCTCCTCATCCCAGGAATTATTCATGCGATAGGCGATGTGCGCGCCGTCGGCGGAGATTTTGCCTTGATAGGCGCGGGGGAGGGGCAGGGGCTGCTCGACTCCACCGTCGACCGGGACGGTCCAGAAGCGCGGCGTAGCGTTCGGCGCCGACGTTGCGCGGGCCGATGCGAAGAGGATGGACTTGCCGTCGGGGGTCCAGCCTTCGACGGTGTCGGCGCCGGGATGCCAGGTGAGGCGCTTGGGTTCGCCTCCTTCGGAGGGGACGATGTAGACGTCGGTGTTGCCGGCGTAATCGCCGCTGAAGGCGATGGTCTTGCCGTCGGGAGAGAAGTGCGGGTTCGAGGTCGGGCCCTGGAAGCTGGTGAGCCGCCGGGCGTTGCCTCCGGAGCGCTCAACGATCCAGATGTTATTGGCGTAGGCGAAGGCGATCTGGGTGGCGCTGACGGTGGGCGTGCGGAGGAGGCGCGTGGCTGGTCCGTTGGCGGCGAGCATCGAGGAAGCGATGGCGAGAAGGGTGAGAGAGATGTGTTTAGTCACGTGTGCTCCAGAGAATTCGGATCGAACCAGTTTACACCCCCCTGGGGCTAAAGAAACCTAGAAAAAGCGCCACGCAAATTTCCTCGAATCAGCGACTTGTTCCGCGCAAACGACGTCGAACGCGAAATTCTGGATGCCGCGCGTGGAGACGGTGGAGAGTTTGAAAGAGGCGACGGCGGCAACGGTGGAGGCCGCAGCGGAAGGGCTGTTGAGCGCACAGGAAGGCGAGGCGATGGCGAGGATCGTGGAGGCCGACGCCCATGTCGAGATCCTCATCTTCATCATCCTCGTCATCGTTACCCAAGCCGAGCCCGTAACGAAACGGCCATGACGAGAACCAAGAGGTCGGAAACCCACTGGAGATTGGAAGAATAGGATCTGCGTCAACTGGCCCATGGTGTCGTACTCGCGGGTCTCGTTCAGTCCGTTTCCGATGATCGAGAGCAGCCTGTTCATCGTGTTTCAGAGGCCTCCTACTGCTCGGGCACCACTTCCCGATCCAAGAACTTCAGCAGCCCATAAAAGAACAGAAATATCCCGACGGCGAAAATCGCCATGTGCCACGTGTGTGCCTTCACCCACGCCTTCGAATTATCCACCGTCCCCAGCTTCACTCCCAGATACGCGAGCGACGAATATCGCGCGATGCGGCCCACTGCCAGCACGCCCAAGAATCGCCATCGCGGCACCCCCATCGCCCCCGCGCACGCCGCGAAGGCTTTGAACGGGAGAAATGGCAGAGGCACTAGCGCCGGGATGAAAACCGTCACCAGGCCGTAGCGCTGAAACCATCCTCGGAACCGCGCGCCGCGCTCGGACGACGTGTATCGCGCCAGCACCTTTTCGCCGCCCCTCCGCATCACGTCGAAAAACGCCGCCGTGCCCATCAGCGACCCCAGCACCGCCATCGCCGCACACAACGCCGCATCCTGCGGCCGCGCGATCGCCATGCCCACCAGCAGCCAGTCGGTCCCTCCCGGATTCGGGATTCCCAACGACTCTATGGTCGAAACAATCAGCAAACTCCACGGCCCCAGAGCCTTCAGCAGCTCCCAAAAATGACTCATCCCATCATTCCGTTCAACACCGCCTCATCGATAATCTTCAACCCCAGTTCCTTCGCCTTGTCGAGCTTCGAACCCGCCTCCTCGCCCGCGACGACATAGTTCGTTTTCTTGCTGACAGATTTAGAAACCTTGCCGCCCGCCGCTTCGATCCGCTCCTGCGCCTCCTCGCGCGTCAAGTTCGGAAGGGTCCCGGTCAACACAAACGTCAACCCCTGCAATTTTCCGGTGTGCCGCGTGACTTTGTATTTAAAATCAAAGCCCTCCTTGCGCAGCCGCTCCACCAGTTCGCGATTCGCGTGCTGGTGAAAAAACTGTTGGATGCTGTGCGCCACTTTCGGGCCCACTTCTTCCGCTTTTTTCAGCTCCTCTTCGTCGGCGTTCATGATCTTGTCGAGATCGCCGAACGTCTCGGCCAGAATCTGCGCCGTGCGCTCGCCGACAAAGGGAATACCCAGCCCGTTAATCAGGCGATTTAACGCTGATTTCCGCGAGGCATCGATGTGATTGACAACATTTGAGGCTGATTTAGCACCCATTCTTTCGATCGTCGCCAGGTCGTCGACGGTCAGTTGATACAGATCGGCGACGTTTTTCACGCGTCCCGAATCCACCAGGTGGTTCACCAGCACTTCGCCCAGACCGTCGATGTCCATGACGCCCCGGGCCGCGAAATGGAGTACCGATTCCTTCAGCCTCGCCGGACAATTCGTGTTGATGCAACGGCTGATCGCCTCGCCTTCCTCCCGCACTACTTCCTCGCCGCAAACCGGGCAGCGTTTAGGCATGACGAACGGCCGCCGCGCCTCGCCTTCCTTCACCACGCGGACAACCTTGGGAATCACGTCCCCCGCGCGCTCCACAAGCACCGTATCGCCGATTTCGACGCCTAGCCGGCCGATTTCGTCCTCGTTGTGCAGCGTCGCCTTCGATACCATCACGCCGCCGATATTCACCGGTTTCAACATCGCCGTCGGCGTAACGGCTCCCGTCCGGCCTACGCTGACGATGATATCCTCGACCACAGTTTGGGCTTGCCGTGCTGGAAACTTGAACGCGATAGCCCATCTCGGAGCCTTCGCCGTCCACCCCAGCTTCGTTTGTTGCTCCACGGAATCGACCTTCGCGACGACTCCGTCGATCTCCAGCGGCAGCGAATCGCGCTTTGCTTCCCACTCCTTGCAGAAATCGACGAGTTCGTCGACGCTCCCGCATTTCTTGCGGTGGCGATTTACCTTGAAACCTAATTTTTCAAGTGTTTCCAGCGATTCCCATTGCGTCGGCCGCGGCGGAATTAGAAAATACGCGTAAAAATCGAGCTGCCGCGAAGCGGTAATCGATGGGTCGAGCACCCGCAGCGACCCGGCCGCCGCGTTTCTCGGATTCGCAAACCGAGGGAGGTCGGCAAGTTCGCGCTCGGCATTCAACTTCTCAAAGGCCTTTCTATTGAACACGACTTCGCCGCGCGCTTCAAACGATCCACGCGAGCGCAACGGAATCGACTTGATGGTGCGCGTATTTTCCGTGACGTCTTCGCCCACCAGACCGTCGCCGCGCGTCACGGCCTGCGCGAATTTCCCCTCGCGGTAATGCACCGCCAGCGACAATCCATCCAGCTTTAACTCGGCGACATAGCTGTACGACTCGTCGCCTAGGAGTTCTCGCACGCGGCGGTCGAAATCGCGCAATTCCGCCTCATCCAGCGCATTGTCGAGGCTCAGCATGGCGCCCGAATGCGCCACTTTGACGAATCCTTCGCGAGGCTTGCCGCCGACCCTTTGCGTGGGCGAATCGGGCGACGCGTATTCCGGATGCGCCGCTTCCAGCGCCTTCAGCTCCCGCATCATCGCGTCATACTCGGCGTCGGTGATCTCGGGGGCGTCGAGCACGTAGTACAAACGCTCGTGGCGGCGTAATTGTTCGCGCAAGCGTTCGATCTTTTGGGAGATTTGGCTCACAGACGTTATACTATGAGGATCGCAACGTATCGCCAGCCTGTTCTCATCTACAATCCCGAAGCCGGCAAATTCCGACGCAACCCTGAGCGTACTTTACAACGTACCACTGACGCACTCGGCCGCGCGAGTCTGCGGCCGCGCCTCATTCCCACCGAGGAAGCGGGACACGCGACCGAAATCGCGGCGCAAGCCGTGCGCGATGGCGCGGACCTGATCCTGGTGCTGGGCGGCGACGGCACGATCAACGAAGTCGTCAACGGGATGAACGGCGGAGCGGTCGGCGGCCTGCTGGGGTCCGATGTGCATCTGGGCGTGCTTCCGGGCGGCACGGCAAACGTGCTGGCCATGGAACTGGGGCTGGGATCGAGGCTGGAACGGGCCATCGACCGGCTCTCGCGCTGCACTCCGAAACGCGTGGCTCTTGGAAAAATCTGGCAGGCGGATCAGCCGGCGCGGCATTTCCTGATGATGGCCGGCGCCGGCCTGGACGCGGAAGTGGTGTGCGGTCTGAATCCCGTTCTAAAGGCGCGAACCGGAAAGCTGGCCTATTGGGTGGCGGGATTCGCCCATATCTTTAAGCGCGTGGGACAGCTTGAAACGCGCATCAACGGCGACGCGTATCCCTGCGGATTTACGCTGGCGGCGAGGGTGCGGAATTATGGAGGGGACCTGGAGCTGGCGCGCGGCGCATCGCTGCTGAGCAACGAATTCGAGACGGTGATGTTCGAAGGATCGAATCCGCTGCGCTACGCTTTTTACATGCTGGGAGTGGCCGTCAACCAAGTGCAGAAAATGCCCGGCGTGCACACGGTCCGCGCCAAGCGGATCGAGCTGCTGGGCGACGCGCCTATTCAGGTCGACGGCGAATATGTGGGCCGCGCGCCGGCGACGATCGAGATTGTTCGCGATGCGCTGACGCTGCTGGTTCCGAAAACGTATGGATAATGTCACGCATTCGCTGGTCGGGCTGATGCTCGCGCGCGTCAGTGGAAAAAATGCCGCAATGATGGTGGTCGCGGCCAATCTTCCTGACATTGATATCGTTTCCTGGACCGGCGGGACATTGACGTACCTCGAATATCATCGGGGCATCGCGCATTCGCTGATCACGGCTCCCCTGCTGGCGCTAATCCCGATGCTGCTGTTCCGCAGCCGCAATTGGCAATCATACCTGGCGTGCCTGGTTGCCGTGCTGAGCCACCTGCTGCTCGATTGGACCAACGTGTACGGCGTCCGTTTGCTGCTGCCGTTTTCCTCCCGCTGGCTGCGCCTGGATACGGTGGATATTGTCGATCCTTGGATTCTGCTCGGCTTCCTGCTGGCGATTGCGGCGCCGGCGCTGGTGGGTCTGGTAAGTTCCGAGATCGGCGCGAAGAAAAACGCCGGCGTCAAGCGAGGCTGGGCCTGGGCGGCGCTGGTTTTCCTGGTGGCGTGGGAAGGCGGGCGATTCGCCGCGCATCAAAGGGCGCTGGCGGTGATGAGCGCGAGGCTATATGAAGGCCGGCCGGCAAACAGGCTGACGGCAATGCCGAACCGCTGGACCCCTTTTCACTGGCGGGGCGTCGTGGAAGGAGACGGCTACGTGGTCGACGTGCTAGTCGATCTGAATACGGAATTCGACCCGTCGGCGGGTCGTATCGATTACACCGGTCCGCCAAACGAAGCGGCGCTGAAAACCTCGTCCTTTCGAAGTATTCAGCAAGTTCGACCAGTTGCCGTTCTGGAAGATTGCGAAGCTCGCCGACGGTTCGTCGGAGGTGCAATTGGTCGATTTACGGTTCGGCACGCCGGAACATCCGGGCTTCGCCGCAACCGCGATTGTCGATCCGTCAGGAGCGGTGACAGAGTCGAGGTTCGGGTTTGGGTTGCCGGCGGGAAACCGGTGACCTAGCGCTTCGACCAGGACCGGGCCCGGATTCCGCCAAGCATCATACCGAGTCCAGCCAGAAACATGCCGACGGTGCCCTGTTCCGTTGTTTCCTTTAGCGCGATCACGTCATGCAGCCCAAAGTACGCCGGATCCTGCCGCGTTCACCCGCCGGAAAAACCTGTGCCTTCCGGTCTATGAAACCCTTGAGCTGTTGATTGCACTTAATTTAATGGCAGTCAGCGGGCGGCGCAATTCCAAGGACGGGCAACCTTTATCTTTCATCGGATTTCATTCATCGGATTTCCGCTGCCTCGACTTGACACGACCCTCCCCAATCGCTTACCTTCAGCCGATGAAGACCCTCGCTGCTCTTTTTGCCTTCGCCGCCCTGGCCTCCTCCGCCCCGAATGTCGAAATCGGCGTCATCAACGGCGCCGCATTCCGCATAGACGTCCCCGAAAACTGGAACGGCGGACTCGTCGTCTACTGCCACGGCTACAATGCATCCCCGGTCAAGTATGGAGAAGGCGCGCCGAATCCCATCTCCAAGGTGTTCACCGATCTAGGTTACGCCGTCGCTCAATCCGGCTACGCAGCCGGCGGATGGGCCGTTCAGGAAGCCGTCGTCGATACCGAAAGCCTCCGCCGCTACTTCATCGCGAAATACGGCGCACCCAAGGAAACCTACGTCACCGGCCACTCCATGGGAGGTTTCCTCACCATGATGCTGATGGAGCAGTATCCGCAGGTCTACGACGCCGCGCTGCCCATGTGCGGCCCTCTCGCCGCCAGCGAATCCTTCCAGTCCCGCGGAGCCTTCGACGCCCTGGTCCTGTTCAGCTATTATTTCCCCGGAATCCTGCCCGATCCCACGAAAATCCCCAAGGATTTCGTCTCCGGCACCGGCGATAAGGCGCTGAACGCGAAGATCACAGAGGCGCTCGAATCGTCCCCCGAGAAAGCCGCATCCCTTCGACACCAAAACAACCTGAAATCCCATAAGGATCTCGCCGGCACGCTCACGTTTCTGGTCTACCTGGTGAAGGAAATCAACGAACGCTCCGGCGGCAATCCCTTCGACAACCGCAACGTGATCTACAGCGGCACTCTGGACGACAACACGCTGAACAGCACCATCTCCCGCTACGCCGCCGATCCGAAGGCCGTCGCCTATCTGCGCGCCAATTACACGCCGACCGGCAAAATCGCCAAACCGATGCTGGCCATCCATACCAGTTACGATCCTCTGGTCCCCGTGACCATTCCCAATACCTATTCCACGCTGGTGGAGCTCGCCGGAACGCAGAGCCTGTTCGTCCAGCAATTCGTGAAACACGATGGCCATTGCGCCATTCTCCCGGGCGAAGTCTCCAAAGGCTTTGCTGAGTTGCGAGAATGGAAGAACAACGGCGTTCGCCCCGCGGGTGGCGAGCTTAAATGACCATCTCGTGAGAGCCCTTTTTACCCTGATTTCGACCGTGTTTGGCTTCTGGGCAGTCGAGTTCGCGCTCTTTCACACCGACGCGTATTACACGATTTTGAAGCACGATTCCTCCACCGGCTCGGTGGAGACCTATGTCCGCAACGAGCTGCGGCGGTCCCGCACCAATCCCCGCCAGGTTATTACCATCGGCGATTCGCGCATGGGGTTTCTTCCCCGCTATGCCAACGAATTGAAAACCGGTTACCAGTTCGCGTCGATTGCTCTCGGCGGCTCCACTCCCCGCGACTGGTATTACATGCTGCGCGGCGTCGACCCCAATGCCAACCGCTACTCCGCCGTGATCATCGCCGTCAACGATTACGAAGACGCCGAAATCGAGGAGGATTACTCAGTCCGCGCGACCGATCTTTACTACGTCATCGGACGCTTGAAATACTCGGATATCCCCTATTTTGCGAGATCTTATCAGCACGACCCGAAGCTCGAATGGGCGGCGGTGCGCGGCATCATCCTCAAAGGCCTGATTTACAAGCGCGATTTTCAGGACTTTTTGCTGCATCCGGCCGACCGCATCGCCATGGCCGAGCTTGCGCGCAAAGATTCTTATCTCTGGTATTACAACTACGTCGGCTCCAATTCGAGCATGGAAGGCGTCGTGGTCGACTGGAAAAATCGCACCGTCACCGTACCGCCTGGTTTCACCGCGGCCCAAAAAGCGGCGTATGAGTTTCAATTTCTGGCTCCCCATCCGCCCTATACCGGCGTCCGCAGCGCCTATTTGCATCAGTGGTTCGGGAAAATTTATGAACACTATCGGGGATCGAAAACGCGCCTGATTTTTCTCGATCTCCCGCGCGGACCCTTCGTCCGTCCCGACCAGCCGGCGTTCAATCCGCACAGCTCTGTGCGCGAGCTCGCCCTTCAGCCGGGCGTCATCCTGATGCCGGAGCGTTTTTTTCAATCGATCGAGCAGCCGGCCCTGTTCATCGATCAAATGCACATGAATGGGCCGGGAAGCGCGGAGTTTTCGCGCATGCTTGGAAGGCAAGTCACGCGAACGCTCGATGCTCTTTAATACGACGCAGTTTTTCGTCTTCCTCGCAATCGTGCTGGCGATGTTTTATGCCGCGCCGCGCGCGTTTCGCCGCGTGATACTGTTGGTCGCCAGCTACGTTTTCTATCTCAGTTGGAATTACAAGTTCGTGGTCCTGCTGCTGGGCTTGACTGTGGTGGATTACGGCGCCGCGATCGCCATCGAGCGCGCCTCGGCCAATCGAAAAAAGCCCTTTCTGCTGATCAGCCTCGCCGCCAACCTGGGGATGCTGGGGTTTTTCAAGTACTACAATTTTCTTGCCGATAACCTGGCGCAACTGCTCCGTTTCCCGCCGCACTCGTGGACTCTTTCGATCGTCCTGCCTCTCGGCATCAGCTTCCATACCTTTCAAAGTATTTCCTACGTCGTCGACGTCTACCGCGGCGAACAGAAGGCCATTCGCAATCCCATCGATTACGCGCTGTTCATCTCATTTTTTCCGCAACTGGTGGCCGGGCCCATTGTGCGCGCCCGCGAGTTCTTCGGCGACCTCTACGCCTGGAGGCATCCGAACCAGGAAGAGGTTCTGCGCGGTGTGTTGCTGGTGTTTCTCGGCCTGACCAAGAAGATCGTTTTCGCCGATCAGTTCGCACAGATCTCCGATTCGTATTTTCAAAACCTGGCGGCGCATCCCGGAGGCTTCGCGGCTTGGAGCGGCGTGTTCGCCTTCGCGATGCAGATTTTCTTCGATTTTTCAGGCTATACCGACATGGCCATCGGCATGGCCCTGCTACTGGGCTTTCACTTCCCCATCAATTTCCGCCGCCCGTATCTCGCGTTCAGCATCACCGACTTCTGGCATCGCTGGCACATGTCGCTTTCGCGCTGGCTGCGGGATTATCTGTACATTCCTCTGGGCGGCAACCGCCACGGGCGCTGGATGACGTATCGCAACCTGATGTTGACCATGCTGCTGGGAGGCTTGTGGCACGGCGCGAGCTGGAACTTCGTCATCTGGGGAGGCTATCACGGCGGACTTCTCGCAATCGAACGCATGATGGGCCGCCGCGAATTTGAAAAACAACCTCCGGCGTGGCTCTATCCACTGCGCGCGCTGATCACCTTCGGCCTGGTCTGCGTCGGCTGGGTGTTTTTTCGCGCGGCGACATTTGCCGACAGCCGTTATGTCATCAGCCAGTTGTTTCACGGCGGAAAACAGTTTCAAGCTTTGATCCCCAAATGGATGATGTATATGACCGGCGCGTCCCTGCTGATCGCCATCATCGAGGAAAAATTCGAGTGGACCGAACGCCTGTCGCGCGGCGCGGCGTGGGCCTACGCGTCCTTCATGATTCTTCTGCTGTTGACCATCGAACTGATTGGTGTCACCGAAAAAGCTCTCCCGTTCGTCTATTTTCAGTTCTAAAAATCCGTAATTCCTCAGCAATTTAGCGTTTTCAACCGGACAGCGGCCACGGTTTCTCCCACTACCCTTGCGGCAGAAAGGGGAATCGCACATGGGAGAACCTGTCGTTGTTTGGCCGCCCGTTAACTAAGGCGCGGTCTTGACAAAAGGCTCGGTTTCCGATATAACGGAAACCGAGCTATGAAAGATCTTCTGACCGAATTCCTACCGCTGTCGCCCGCCGCGCTGCATATTCTGTTGGCGCTGGCCGGCGAGGACATGCACGGCTACGGCATTATGCAGGAGGTCGCGCGCCAGTCGGAAGGCGCGTATAAGCTGGGGCCCGGTACGTTGTACGACAATCTGCAACGGCTGATGGATCAGGGGATGGCGACGGAAGTTTCGAGCGACGATCCCCGTAGGAGGATTTACCGCCTCAGTTCGCTGGGGCGAAAAGTACTCTCTGCCGAAATTTCGCGTCTGGAGAGCGTGGTTCGCGAGGCTCGATTGCATTTGCGGAGGTTCTCCTGATGAGACGTTCTATTCTGCGTCTTCGATCGCTGAATGTGTTGAGGCGGGGAGTTACGATTACACTACTCGCGTTCACGGCGATTTGCTCCGGAATAAGTCAGCCCTCAATGCAGGCGAATGAGGGTGGAATTCTGGATGGCGCGGCGCGACGGCGCGTGATTGATCTTGTGGCCGCGAATCTGAGAGAACACTACGTCGACCCGGAAGCCGGGAGGAAGATCGCCGAGGCGCTTCTGGCGCACGAAGAAAACGGAGATGACGCGGTGACTGAGGGCGAAGCCTTCGCCAGTCTGCTGACCAGGCAGATGAGGGACGTGAGCCATGACATGAATTTGATCGTGGTTTACAGCCGGGCCGCAAGGCCCGATCGTCCGCCGGGTCCAACGCCGGAGAGCCTTGCGCGTTATCGCAAGGCGATGGAGCAGACCAACTGCACGTTTGAAAAAGTCGAGATGCTGCCGCACAGCATCGGCTATCTCAAGCTCAATTCGTTTCCCGATGTTTCCATTTGCCGCACAACGGCGACGGACGCGATGGCCTCGGTGAACCGCGCGGATGCGATTATTTTCGATCTAAGAGACAACACCGGCGGGTTTCCGGATATGGTCGCCCTGATCGGCTCCTACCTGTTCGATCATCCTGAGTACTGGTACAATGCCCGGGAAAATACGACGGAGCAATCCTGGACGCGGTCGCCTGTGCCGGGAAACAGGCTGGCGGATAAACCGGTATATGTGTTGACCTCCGCCAGGACTTTTTCCGGCGCGGAGCAATTCAGCTACGACTTGAAGATGCTGAAACGCGCCACTCTGGTGGGTGCAAGGACAGGCGGCGGCGCACATGCTGGGACGTATCATCGACTTGACGATCACTTCGGAATGGGCATTACGGAAGTAAGAGCGATTAATCCCTTCTCGAAGGACAACTGGGAGGGGAGGGGCGTGGAACCGGATGTCGAGATAACACCCGCGGATGCGCTGGCGGCGGCGGTGCGCCTGGCAGAAAGGAAGCTGACGCAGAAGTGAGCGCGCGTCCGCTGTGTAAGGTGATTTTCATGACTCGGCAAGTTTATATCCTGCTACTCAAAATGCATCCACGGCAATTCCGGCGACGTTTCGGCGATGAGATGCTGGGGATTTTCGATGAGTCTCCGAAAAAATGGACGCTATTTGGCGACGGCATTCTATCCCTGTTCCGTCAATGGGCGTTACGGCGAGACGAGACGGCGTTCTCGCGGACCGCTATGAGTGACGGCGTGCCGCTGTTTTACTCAGCGCAGCCGGAGATTCCGAGCTCCACCGCGCTGGCCCACGGAGCGCTGGTCGCGTTGCTTGCGTTCGGGGCCTTCTCGATGATGATGGCCCATCGATGGAAGCAGGCCGATTGGATTGTCGGCTCCCATCATCCCAGCCCTTCGCACTTGCTGCGGGCACACACGGATGCAAAGCCTGTCGCCGATTTGCCGGCCGAGGTCAAGGTGCAACCGTATCCGTCCCATCCTCCGGTTTCGCCGTATTTCCGGTTCCTGCTGGTGTTGGGCGCGCTCGATGTGGATCAGGACAATGTGATTTCGGCCGAGGAGATCGAGAACGCTCCGGCAGCGCTCTGGAAGCTGGACAAGAATCACGACGGACAATTGTCGGCCGAGGAGTGCGGTCTGAAGCCCGATCCAAACCTGGATCCGATGCAATTGGGGAGCGTAAGGCTGACGTTCATGCGCATTCATCCGGTGCTGGCGGCCCTGGACGCGAATCACGATGGAGTGATTTCGGAGAGCGAGATTAGAAACGCCTCGGCGGCACTGCGCACGCTCGACGCAAATCATGACGGCAAGCTGGTGGAGCGCGAACTTCTTCCCGATCAAGCGATCGCGATGGCAGCCGGGATCATGCAAATGCTCGACAAGAACGGCGATGGCAGGATCACGAAAGACGAGAGGCGCGGTCGGTTCGCGGCGGAGTTGCTGGATCGGGCGGATCGGGATGGAAAGGGATTCGTAACGGAGGAAGATCTGGTGATTGCGATCAGGTCGGGGTTAAGACCGCGGTAGGTTTTTTGTGGTGCAGGATGGTATCCTGCGCGCCGGTTGGTAACCGGCGCACTGCTGTTTTCACGCGACCAGGCGGGTTGCCAACCCGCCGCAGGCTGCCAGCCTGCCCCACAAGGCCGAGATGGGCTTGGAAAGGAGGACTAGCTCTTCTCGGGAGTGGTGCCAGAGCACCAGAGACGCGCTTTGAAGTCCCCCATCGGTGGATTATCTGGAATTTGCAGGTCCTCCCTTATCTGCCACTCCAGGCGGGCCAGAAGTGCGTCATGCCTGTCAGTCGAGCGATTTGGATTTGATGCTCGGATCTCATCTTGAAAATCATGAAGGGCCTCGCGCACGGCCTTCGAAGCGATTAAATGGAGTGTGTTGCACGCTTGCGCGAAGCGTTTGTTGCCTTCCGGAGTTGAATCGGTTCCAACTATCCCCCTGAGAGATTGCATGAGTTCCTTATAGTGCTCGAACTTGGACCGTTGCCAGTCGGCTTGCCGTTCTTTGCTTTTCGTGAGGTAAAAGCTGACGGCGGAGACAACGATTGCGGCGGAAGCGGAAATTATTGCGGCAGTTACTGGTGTGTCCATCGCAACAGCTTATCCTCAAAATGTCCTTTAGATTTTGACGCGAATCGGCCAGGCATCGACACGAGTGTCGATGCAGCACGCAGGAGTAGGTACACCACGAAGACCAGCAGCTTAATCCACCACCGAGCTCCAGCCTCGGCGGTTCAGGTCCCAATAAATGATCGCACCGCCTAGCAGGCCCAACGCAAGAAGGCCCACGCCGATCACCGTTTCGTGCAGTAACAATTTGCCCACGCCGAACAAGACTCCGTAAATCAGCACGCAGCCGGAGATCCAGTCGAGCAGGTTCGACAGGCCGTCGCGCGAGGGTTTTACGTCCGGCGCCAGGCGCGCGATGGGCTGCCAGCCGAACAGTGACGGGTGCGTCCGGCGATAAAAAGCGATCAACACGTCTTTCGGCTCAGGCTTGGTTAAGAATGTCGTCGTCAGCCACGCCACGGTCGTGATGCCGACGGTAATCATCATCACGTAAGCGAAGTCGACGGGCTTGTCGGTATCGAAATGAAAGCCCGCTTGCAGCGTGACGGAAACGATGAACGCGGCGATCATGGCCGATACTTCGCTCCAGGCGTTGATGCGCCACCAATACCAGCGGAACAGCAGCACGCTACCGGTGCCCGCGCCGGTGACGATGAGCAGCTTCCATGCGCCTGCAATGGAATCCATATAAAACGTGACCCCTGCGGAGACGAACGTGAGAAGAATCGTCGCGACCTGCGCGACGACGACGTAGTGGTGATCGCTAGCTTTGGGTTTCAAAAAACGGCGATAGAAATCGTTGACGATGTAGCTGGCGCCCCAGTTGAGCTGCGTGGCGATGGTCGACATGTAGGCGGCGGCGAAAGCGGCGACCATCAGGCCCCGCATCGATGGCGGCAGATAGGCGATCATCACGCGGATATAGCCGGTTTCGGGGTCTTTCAGGCCGGGGAATAAGATGAGAGAAGTCAGCGCCACCAGCACCCAGGGCCAAGGACGCACGGCGTAATGCGCGATGTTGAACCACAGGGTGGCGAGTAGAGAATTTTTTTCATCTTTTGCGCAGAACATGCGCTGGGCGATATAGCCGCCGCCGCCGGGCTCGGCGCCGGGATACCAGGTGGCCCACCAGTTCAGCGAGATATAGACAAAAAACGTGATCATCGGCATCCAGGAGGAGTCGAGGTCGGGGATGAAGCTGAGGACGCTGCCCTGATTGCCTCGCGTGGCGTCGATGGCCAGGAGTTTCACCTTCATTTGATCGATGCCGCCGACCGCCTGGATGGCGAAAACGGCGAGGGCGATCACCATGCTCATTTTGATGACGAACTGGAACATGTCGGTGACCAGGACGCCCCACAGCCCGGACAACGTCGAGATGGCCGCGGTCACGGCGATCATGCCGATGACGATTCCGAGCGCCTGCAACTTCGTCACGCCGAGAATCAGCATCAGAATATCGACCATGGCTTTGTTCACCCAGCCGAGGATGATGCAGTTGATGGGAATTCCCAGGTAAAGCGCGCGGAATCCTCGCAGAAATGCGGCGGGCCGCCCGGAGTAGCGGATTTCAGCGAACTCGACGTCGGTCATGACGCCGGAGCGCCGCCAGAGGCGCGCGTAGAAAAACACGGTCATCATCCCGCTGGCAACGAAGCACCACCAGAGCCAGTTTCCGGCGATGCCTCCTTTGGCCACCATGCCGGTGACGGCGAGAGGCGTGTCGGCGGCGAAGGTCGTGGCGACCATGGAGGTTCCGGCAAGCCACCAGGGCACGTTGCGCCCGGAGAGGAAAAATTCGTTGACGCTCGATCCGGCGCGGGACTTGTAATAGAATCCGATACCGATGTTGAAGGCGAAATAGAGGGCGACGACGATCCAGTCGAGGGGTGTGAGTTGCACTAGGGGATTAGTATAGCGTTACGAAGTCTCGGGTTCGTTCCAGGCGCCACGCTGGTCGCGCTTGCCGTGAAGAATGCGGGAGATCACAAGATGTGACTTCGACTCGCAGTAGTAAATCAAGTAATTGCCGGAAGCGAAGCTTCTGACGCCGGGGTCGATATCCTCGCGGCGGCGGCCCGCGTGGGGCTGCCTCGCGACCAGCGCAAAATTCGCAGTTATGGAGTCAATTACTCGGTCGGCGACGTCGAAGCTGTTTGAATCTGCCGCCACAAAGGCCCATATACTATCGAGATCGCGCTCGGCGTGGCGCGATACGCGAATGCGCTTCATCGCGCTCGAGATTTTTTCGTTGCCGCGCGGCGGCGCCCATTGGATTTAACCCGCGAAGCAAGCGTCCTAACAGAGCTGGCAGTGTAATCCGTGTATTGGCCACCGTCGACGGCTCCGAATCCAGCCCGGATGTCGGCGCGCAGTTGGCGGTCGTCGCGGTCTTTGAGAAGACGTAATCCTTCGCGGACCACTTCACTTGCCGTATGGTACAGACCCGTATCGACTTTATCACTGACCAGCTTTTCGAGCTCGGGCGTAAGCGACACGTTCATCGTTTCTCATGATAGCAAAACTTATCTATTTTGGTTATTACCTCCCATCCCACGATTTTTGATATGTTCAATAGCGCTAGAGGATCGCCATGAACATAAACCTTACGATCAATGGGGAGACGTATTCCCACGATGTGGAGCCTAGACTGCTCCTGATTCATTACCTGCGGGAGGTGGTGGGCCTGACCGGGCCCCATGTGGGGTGCGAGACGTCGTTGTGCGGGGCTTGCACCATTGAGGTGGACGGAAAGGCCATTAAGAGCTGCACGATGTTCGCGGTGCAGGCCGATGGCGCGAAGGTGACCACCATCGAGGGTTTGGCCGTCGACGGCAAGCTGCATGCGATGCAAGAAGCGTTCTGGAATGAACATGGGGCGCAATGCGGGTTCTGTACGCCGGGCATGATCATGGCATCGAAGCAGATTCTGGATCGTAATCCGCATCCGACGGACGAAGAAATTCGCATGGGCCTCGAAGGAAACGTCTGCCGGTGCACGGGGTATCAACACATCGTGAACGCGGTGCGGGCCGCGGCGAAGGCGGGGGCATAACCATGGCAACGACAACTGCAAAACCTGAATTACTGGTGGGCAAAAGGCTGCGGCGGCGCGAGGATCCGCGGCTGATCACCGGCACGGCGACGTACGTCGACGATATAAAGATGCCGGGGATGCTGTACGCGACGATCGTGCGGAGTCCGCACGCGGCGGCGAAGATCCGGTCGATGGATATTTCGAAGGCTGCGGCCCATCCGGGTGTCGCAGCGGTGTTCACGGGCAAGGATACGGAGAAAGTTGGACCGGTGCCGTGCGGCGCGTCGCTGCCGGGGCTGCGGGTGCCTCATCATCACATCCTGGCGCCGGAACGCGTTTACTTCGTCGGGCATCCGGTGGCGGTGGTGGTGGCGACCGACCGCTACGTGGCGAAAGACGCGGCGGACTTGATCGAGATCGATTGGGATGTGACCGACGCCGTGGCCGATCCGGAAAAAGCGATCGCCGCGGGAGCGCCGGCGGTGCATCCGGAATGGCCGGATAACAAGGCGTTCGAACTATCACCAGGAAGGCGGCGACGTCGACAAGGCGTTCGCCGAGGCCGACGTGGTCGTGAAGCAGCGCATCACCAGCCAGCGCCTGATTCCGACGGCGATGGAGACGCGAGGCGTGGTCGCGGAGTGGCGCGCGGCGGACCGGCAGTTGAATTTGTATTCGTCGACGCAGATTCCGCACCTGATGCGGACGCTGGTCGCGCAGATGCTGGGTCTGGAAGAGAACCGGCTGCGCGTGGTGACGCCGGAGGTCGGCGGAGGGTTCGGCTGCAAGCTGAACGTCTACGCCGAGGAAGCGCTGATGGGCTTCGTGGCGATGAAGCTGGGCAAGCCGGTGAAATGGATCGAGTCGCGGCGCGAGAATTTTCTGTGCACGATTCATGGGCGCGGCCACGTGGATTACTACGAAGTCGCGGCGAAGAAAGACGGCACCATCACCGGGATCAAGCTGCTGATCATCCAGGATCTGGGCGCGTATCACCAGTTGCTGACGCCGGCGATTCCGACGTTGAGCGTGCTGATGATGCCGGGGCTTTATAAGACGGCGAACGTTCGCGCCGACATTATCGGGGCGTTCACCAATTGCGTGCCGACCGATGCGTATCGTGGCGCGGGAAGGCCGGAGGCGACGCACGGGATCGAACGGATGGTGGATATTCTCGCCGCCGAGTTGAAGATGGATCCTGCCGAGATTCGCCTGAAGAACTTCATCCAGAAAGAGGATTTTCCGTTCCCGACGGCGACGGGCCTGACGTACGATTCGGGCGATTATTCGCTGCCGCTCAAGAAGGCGCTGGGAATGGCGGGCTATGAAAAATTGCGCGACGAGCAGGCCGAGAAGCGCAAGAAGGGCGAGCTGATGGGGATCGGCATTTCGACCTACGGCGAGATTTGCGCGTTCGGTCCGTCGCCGGCGACGCCCGCGGGCGGATGGGAGAGCGCGACGGTGAAAATCGATCCGTCGGGCAAGGTGACGGTGATGACCGGCGCTTCTCCGCACGGGCAGGGCGAGGAAACGACGTTCGCGCAGATCGCGGCCGACGAGTTGGGCGTGGATATCGACGACATTCTGGTGCTGCACGGCGATACGGCGATTGTGCAGTACGGCATCGGCACGTTCGGCAGCCGCGGCACGGCGGTAGGCGGGACGGCGATGTACTTCGCGTTGCAGGATTTGAAGGCGAAGATCAAGAAGTTCGGCGCGCATGCTTGCTCGGATCGGACGACGTGACGTTGGCAGGCGAGCGTGGTGACTTGCAACAAGACAGGCGCGTCGAAGACGTTGCAGGAAATTGCGGGCGCGACGCTATCGCGCGATGACGCTTCCGGCCAATACCGAGCCGGGATTGTTCGCGACGCACTTCTGGGAGCCTCCGAACTTTACGTTCCCGTTCGGCGCGCACCTGGTGGTTACCGACATCGACCGCGAGACGGGCGAGATTAAAATCCGGCGCTATATCGCGGTGGACGATTGCGGCAACATCTTAAACCCGTTAATTGTCGACGGGCAGGTGCATGGCGGTGTGGCGCAGGGCCTCGGGCAGGCGCTGTGGGAACAGGCGGTCTACGACGACAGCGGCCAGTTGGTGACCGGCGAGATGACCGATTACGCGCTGCCGCGGGCGCACATGATGCCGTGGATCGAGAGCGATCACACGACGACGCCGACGCCCGTGAATCCTCTGGGCGTGAAGGGAGTCGGCGAAGCGGGCACCATCGGCTGCTCGCCTGCGATGGTGAATTCGGTGGTGGATGCGCTGTCGCCTTTGGGCGTCAGGCACATCGACATGCCGATGACGGCGGAAAAAATCTGGCGGCTGGTTTCGGCCGGGGGAGCAAACGCATGATTCCGCAGACTTTCGAATACACCGCTCCGAAGACTTTGGACGAAGCCCTGCAGCTTGCTGGCTGAAGGGGCGAAGCCTCTATCGGGTGGGATGAGCCTGATCCCGATGATGAAGCTCCGCCTCGCGGCGCCGGATCATCTGGTGGATCTGGGGCGGCTGAAGGATCTGAACTACATTCGCGAAGAGAACGGAACGCTGCATATCGGCGCGACGGCGACGCATCAGGAAGTGGCGGCGTCGGCGTTGGTGCGCGCGAAATGTCCTCTGCTGGCGCAGACCGCGGCCGGCGTGGGCGATCCGCAGGTTCGCAATCGGGGAACCATCGGCGGCAGTGTGGCGCACGCCGATCCGTCGGCCGATTATCCGGCGGCGTTGCAGGCGCTGGAAGCGACGTTTGTGTTGAAGCGAGCGAAATCGGAGCGCACGGTCGCGGCGGCGGACTTCTTTCTCGACACGTTCATGACCGCTCTCGAGCCGGGCGAAATCGTGCGGGAGGTGATCGTGCCGGTGGAAGACTCAGGAACCGGCGCTTTCTACGAAAAAGTGGTGCAGAAGGCGAGCGGGTTTGCAGTGGTCGGCATCGCGGTGCGAATCAAGAAAGGCGGGTGGGCGCGCGTGGGCGTGACCGGTTTGTCCAATCACGCGTACCGCGCTCTGGCGGTGGAAAAGGCGCTCGAAGGCGGGGCGGACGTTCAGCACGCGGCGGCGATGGTGGCGGAGGGCGTGGACGCGAACTCGGATCTGCACGCGTCGGCCGAGTATCGAACGCATCTGGCGGTGGTGCATACGGCAAGGGCGATTCTCGCCGCGCTGTCGAGGACGGCTTGAAGATTTCGGGATCCTACAAGCTGGCGGCGCCGCAGGAAAAAGTGTACGCGTTGATGCAGGACCCGGCGGTGCTCGCCCGCGCGATTCCAGGTTGTGACGGCCTGGAAAAAACGGGTGAAGACGAGTACCGCATGAAAATGAAGATGGCGCTGGCCAGTTTCTCCGGCGCATTCGAAGGAAAAGTGCGGATTACCGATCAAGCGCCTCCCGCCAGTTTCCGGCTGGTGGTGGAGGGGTCGGGAAAGCTCGGGTTCATGAAGGGCGACGGGTTGCTGAAGCTGACGGCCGTCGGCGACGGGACGGACGTGACCTACGAAGGCGACGCGCAGGTGGGCGGCACGATGGCGGCGGTGGGCCAGAGACTGATCGACGGCACGGCGCGGATGATGATCAAGCGGTTTTTCGACAAACTGGCGGAAGAGGCAGTGGAGTCAGGCGGGTAAAATGGCGGTGCTGAGCCAGAATTCCTCGAGTGACCGGCCGAGCTGGACGAGATGCTCAATATCGAGCGGCTTCGGAACGTAACAGTTCGCATGAAGATCGTAGGCGTGCAGGATGTCCTCCGCGCTGGTCGAGGTCGACAGAATCACCACCGGGATTTGCCTTAATTCTCTGTCCTTTTTGACTTCCGCGAGCACCTCCCGGCCGTCTTTACGGGGTAGATTCAAATCGAGAATGATAAAGGACGGGCGCGGACTTTTCGCGTAGTCCCCTTGCCGGCGCAGAAAGGCGAGCGCCTGTTCGCCATCGCGGGTGATGTTCAAGTGACTGGAAAAACCGCCCTCCTTAAAGGCTTCCTGAATCAACCGGATATCACCGGGGTTATCTTCGACAAGAAGAATCTCTGCGGGTTCACGGGTGACAAGCGTACGGTGAGACATTTGTAAGTAAAAGAGAACAACAGTAGTGGGGGAGAGATCCGACTCCTCTCACCGGGGTGCCCCTGTGCTAGCAGCTTAGGATGAGGCATTTACGGCATTGGCGATTTCCATTTCGGCCGGGATGGAGAAGTGAAATGTCGACCCCGTGCCGGGCTGGGATTCCACCCATATCCGTCCTCCGTGTCTCTCCACGATTTTTCTGGTAATGGCCAATCCGATTCCGGAACCGGAGTATTCCTCGGAGGTATGAAGCCGTTCAAAAATGCGGAAGATGCGGTCGCGGTGATGCGGGTCGATGCCGATACCGTTGTCCTGGACGGAGAAGAGCCAGTCGCGGCTCCGGCGCTCGACGGAAATGTGCACGCGGGGCGAGGCGTCATTTTGGAACTTAATCGC
>CAVVNE010000030.1:0-14170 GCA_963749245.1 Bryobacterales bacterium | reverse complement strand
GCCGTGGCGGAAGGAATAGAAGGGTTCGAAGCGTTGCACTTCGTTGGTCTGCGGATTGATGCTGAGAACGTCGTCGATGGAGAATACTTCGGTTGCCTGCGGGCGGCGGACGTCGGGGACGACGGGATATTCATAACGGCGCTGATCGAGGAGAATGGGCTCGGCCGTCTGCGTGAAGAGATTGACGATGGGCGTGGCATTCACGCGGAAGGTTTTGGCATTGACGCCCAGCTCGAGAATCTGGCGGCGCTCGGTCTGCTCAAACTGCGAAATGAGGAAGACGATTTCAAAGCGGCTTTTCAGCCCCGCGAGGGCTTCCGCGAGACCGGCGACATCCAAAAAGAAAAACTTGTCGGGGAAGGTGAAATACTCCTGGAGCAGCCGGTAGCCGGGAAAACTGCGGCGAGGGTAGGGCAACATGGATTCGGCTTCGGCGTATCCGGCGGGGCGCACCGAATCGCCGCGCAGCACGACGGGGCGGACGCGGGAACTGGGCGTGGGATCGCGCACCAGAACCTGGACGGTGTTGGCGCAGATGAGTTCATAGAGCGTGTGAGCGACATTGGCATCGGCGGACAGGTGCAGTCGGAGCGTGTCGATGCCGAGCGCGGAAAGAAGGACGTCCGGCGGAGTGCGAAATTCGACGCGCACGGCGGCGACGGCGTCCAGGGATTTGACGGCCGGCGATAATCGGTCGGGTGAGGTCCACTCACCTTCGGCGACGTACAGAGGGAGCACGGTGGTTTCAAAACAGGTCCGGAACTGGCAGGGGACACCGGCGACGGAGCGCGAATTGAGGACGGAGCCGCGGGGAACTTTCTGCGGCGCGGCGGCGCCGCCCTTTTCGGCGTCGAGATGCATCTCGACGATCGACATGGAGGGCAGTGGCCGGATGTAGTGCGGATAGAGGATGCTGAGCAGAGCCTCGGTGATTTCGGGAAACTCGTCGTCGATCTTAAGATGAACGCGCGCGGCGAGGAACGCGAAGGCTTCGAGCAGGCGTTCGACGTGAGGATCTTCGCACTTATCGGGTTCCAGGATGAGGCGGCCGGCTATTTTGGGATATTTTTGACCGAACTCTGCGCCGAGCTGGCGGAGGTAGTTGAGCTCGCGCTCGTAGTAGTCCAGGAGTTCGTCACGCACGGGAGAGCTCCTGGGCGAAAACGTAGGGACAGCCCGCTCGGTCCGCGGGTGGCAGCCCTACAAGAGGCGCCGGCATCAGCTTTCGCCCCGGAGCTGGTATTCGCCGCTGGCCAGTTGGAGTTCGCCATCGAAGGAGATACGTTCGGGTGACGGGTCCATTTGGAGCGAACCTTCGATCTGGAAGCGCAGCATGCGCGTGCCGACGCCGCTGCCCTCGACCAGGTTGACGTGGACGTTGCGGAGACGCGGCTCGAACAAGGCGATGGTGCGCTCCAGTTCGGCGAGCAGTTTCTGACGGTCCTTGGGAGCGCTGGCGCTAAAGGCGGAAAAATCGGGAAGGCCGTAGTTGAACAGGGATTGCGAAGTCTCCGCCATCGATTCGGGTGCGGCGAGGGGATTGCGGCGCGTATTGAGCAACCATTCGAGGTCACGGCGGAGGGCGGCTTTCAAACCGCGCACGCTGGCCGAGCGGGTGCGATAGGGGTCGGCGGTGGGAGAGATAGGGATGGAACGGTCCCGGCCGCGATCGTTATCTTTGTCGAGGAGCCGGTCGATGAGGGGCTGCGTGACGGGTTGGTCGGCGTCTTGTCTAGCCATGGCAGATCACACATCTCATCGGGCGCACTCCAGGGCTTGCAGCGGGTCGAGGCGGGAGATGCGGGTGTATAGTTTCTGTTTCACCGCTTCGTCGCGCTCCAGTTTATACAGCATGACCAGCGGCTGCGCGACGATCTCGCGCGACTCCCATGCGTCGAGCTGGTGAAGATCGATTGATTGCGCGAGCTCTTCAAGCAGCGGCCGGGCAAGCGTTTCGTGACCGGTCATCATGCAGACCTGCGCGAGCTGGAGTTTGCGCTGAAAGCGCGCACGTCCGGATTGCTGGCGCGGAATTTCGTCGGCGAGCATCTGAATGGCTTCATTGCCGCGGCCGGAGCGGGCGGCTTCGACGGCCAGCGCGAAGGCATCGGGCGCGGCAGTGGGCGACGGCGCGGCAACCTCTTCAAAGACCTGCGGCGGCAGTTCCGGCGGCGCAGGCGACTCCAGTTGCTTCAACCAGGCTACGGTTTCGGAGCTGGCGACGGGGGTTTCGTCCGAAAACTCCCACTGCGGGAGGCGCGGCAGATCGACCAGCAGGGCGCGGACCTCACTGCGGATCGCGGCGGCGACGTGTGCATAGCCGCTCTGTTCGGTCGCGTTGACGGCGTGGCGCTGAAGGTCGAGCCAGGCACGTCCGTACGGCTGCGCCATGGCCGCTTCGGCGGTTTCGATGAGCTCGCTCCAGTTGCATTCGGCGGCCAAACGGCGGACGGTCTGCCGGACATCGGTGGGTGGAGGAACCAGCATCGCTGGATCGGGCGGATCGCCGTAACCCCGCAGTTCGCCCCAGCGATAGCCGCGCAGCATCAGATAAGGCGCGGGGCTGGAAGCATCCTGGGCGCGCAAAAATTTCGCGACGGCGCTAAGGCGGGGGGCGACCTCGTCTATATTCTCCGGATCAAGCCCGATGGTTGCTTTTCCGGCCGGGGGCGGGGCGGCGGCCGCAGCGACATCCTGGTCCGGCGGGTAATAAGGCTCAGGCTCAGGCGCAACTTGGGTTAGCGGCGGCGGCGGCGCGTGGCCAGGGCGCTTTTGAAGAATCTGATTGACGGTACGCCGCACTTCCTCAAGAACCGTGCGCAGTCCTTGGAAGCTGGGCGCGTCAGGGCCAAACTTTTCATCGCACAGCGACCCGAGCGACGCGACGGCGGCAAGGCAGCCGTCGAGGGCGGCAACCCAAGCCTCGTACTGGGCAGTGGGCGTGGAAGCGGCATCCTTATCGAAATCCTCAGCCCCGGGCTTGCCCTGGGCGATGGCCGCGGCCCGGGCTGCCTTCTGAGCATCCGTCTTGGCGTCCTCTTCGGTACCGATTCGGCGTGATTCCTGGTAGTCGAAGAAGCTCAAGCCGCCGGCGGTGATTGGGGTATTCACGCGGATGGCAAGGATCATACGCTCCTCGTTGAGCCATCCAAGGGCCATGGAGCGGGCTTCCAGATCGTCGTCCTCAATTTCTGGATAAAGGGTGTCCCAGTACTGTTCGAGAAGTCCACGCAACAGCTCGAGGCCCTGTTGAAGTCCAGAAAACTTTTCGCGATGGAGTGCAGCCTCGGTGAGCCAGATGGCGAGCTGAAGGTCCTTGGAGCGTTCGGCGATAGCCTTCCCGGCGAGGTCGACGACCTGGCGATAGTCGGCGGCCTTGCGGTCGTGCTGCCACTCGCCCTGGGGACCGAGGTCGTCCTGACGGCGCGCTTCCTTGATCTGGTCGTAAACGGGATCGTAGCGGAGGTTGGTTCCGCTGGGATTGTCGCCGGCGATGGGATTCAACAGATCGGCGCGAAGAGGCATGGGGCTTACTCAGTCGGCCTGTGGATCTGAGTCTGCCGGAGTGAACTCGATTTTGCGGATCTCCAGAAGCGGAAAATCTTCCTCGTCGACGGAAAACATGCGCTGGCCGGAGGGAAGGCTCATGCCGTCCACTTCGGTCCAAACGGTTGAGCGCCCGAGCTTCACGTCGTCATCCGAGTGCTTCCATGAGAAGGGCGCAAGAACCGGCAGCAGAACCTCGCCCAGCTCCTTATCCTTAAATGCGGGACCGGTGCGGACCAACGCGGGAGCCCACAAAAGATCGCGGAGGCGCCTGGGCGGTTCCAGTTCGATCGATTCGATATGCTCGAAGGGAATCCACAGATAAGCGCCGGCAGCAAAGAGCTCCAGGCGGGGACCGACGCGAGGGTCGGCGTCTTCGAGAGTTTCAAATGGCTGCCCGTTAATGGTCCCCCCGCGCGGATTCCCGGTTGCGGGCGTGACCGGGTAATCCTTTTTTTCAAAAAGATCCTGGCGGAGGCGTTCAGCATGCAGAGCCGAGAAATAAAGTATGGCGCCGACCCGGGCATCGGGGGTCGCGTCGGCGAGGATATTCAGGTGCTTTTCGGCGCGATCGTAATCGCCCTTGAAGCACAACAGCTCGAACAGAAACGTGCGGCGCCGGGCGTCGGCAGGGTTGTCCCTTACCTCGACGCCCAGCGCCTCGATCGCTTCGTTGAGCTTACCCGCTTTGAAAAGCTCCTGAGCGCTCATGAAGGGCTTAGCCGTTCGTGTTGTGCTGGAAGTCGACCCATTTCACGGTCGGCGCACCCTGCGTGCCATCCGCCTGTTGCGCGTTGTACGTCACGGTCATCTTGCCGTACGAGACCGAGACGTACTCATGCACCACCCAGTCGTCCATGTCCCCCGCGCCGGCTTCAGAATCGTACTGGAAGCCATCTCGGCTTTGTTCGATGCCGTAGCCCATGCTGATCCGGTCCGAAGTGATCAGACACTGTTCGAGCTTGATGGTAATGTAATCGATCTGCGCCCCACCGGCTTTACGCACATAGAGCGTGCACAGGGCGGTCGGTTTACCAGAGCCGCAGAACGAAAAGAACAACGGACTGGCAACGCTGGGCTTGCAACGAAAATGTAAATCCAAGGGCCTGACTTTGCCTGCGCCCGGTCCGGTCGTCGCGGAGCCGGTGGTCGACGCCTGCAGGCAGCCCCAGTTGTACGAGTCGACTTCGACTGTGTTTGGATGTTTGCTATCCGCGGATTCACCCTTAATATCAGGGCAATCGAAAAATGCATCTACTTGAGCCATATTGTGTATCTCCTTGTCTCTATTCGCGTGGAAATTCAGAAAACCGGATCAAAATACTTACCTCTTCACAGGCGCCGGGAGATCCGCAACCAGGCGCAGACCGACGCTGAGTTCGTCGAGCTGGAAGTGCGGACGGAGAAATGCTGTCGCACGATAAACACCGGGCTTGCCCGGGACTTCGGCCACGTCGATTCTCGCTTCGCGCAGCGGATGGGACGCCTTGACCGATTGCGAGGCAGTATCATCCGGTGTCACGTAGTGCTGAATCCACTGGTTGAGGAAACGCTCGCAATCGGAGCGAGACATGAAGCTGCCGAGTTTATCGCGCATCATGGCTTTCAGATAGTGGGCGAAACGCGAGACCGCGAAAATGTACGGCAATTGCGTGGACAGCCGGGCGTTGGCGTTGGCTGCGTCCTTATCGTAGATCTTGGCCTTCTGGCAGCTCTGAACGCTGAAGAACGCCGCGAAATCGTTGTTCTTGGAATGCACCAGCGGAATGAAGCCCTGGTCGGCCATTTCCTTTTCGCGGCGGTCGGTGATCTGCACTTCGCAGGGGCACTTCATCGCCAGGTCGCCTTCGTCGGTGTAGAAATTGTGGACCGGCAGACCTTCCACGAGTCCGCCGCCTTCGACGCCGCGGATGGCCGCACACCATCCATACATCGCGAAAGCGTTGGTCAGGCGGGTGCCAAGCGCGTAAGCGGAGTTACCCCACAGATACTTATTGTGGTCGGTGCCGTCGACGTCTTCCTCATATTGGAACGCATCCACCTGCTTGGTATTCTTCCCGTAAGGCAACCGGAGCAGCATGCGGGGGCCCGTGAGGCCGACATAGCGCGAGTCTTCGCTCGCGCGGAACGATTTCCACTTGGCGTATTCGGTGCTGTCGAAAACCTTCGAGAGGTCGCGCGGCGCATCGAGGGTCGCGTAGCTCTCCAGATTGAAAAACTCGGGGCTGGCCGCAGCCAAGAAGGGCGCGTGTGCGCCCGCGGCGGTCTGCGAGATGCGCTCCAGCAGCTCGATTTCCTCGGGACCCTTGCCGAACTGATAGTCGCCGATAAGGGCTGCGAAGGGGGCTCCGCCGAACACGCCGAACTCCTCTTCGTAAACCTTCTTAAAGAGCGCGCTCTGGTCGAACTCGGGGGCGCGCTGCAGGTCCTTGAGAAGCTCCCGCTTATTCACGTTCAAGACTTTGATCTTCAGCTTGTCGCTGGTTTCGCTCTGATCGAGCATGTATTTCAAGCCGCGCCAGCTCGCCTCCAGCTTTTGAAACGACGGGTGGTGCAGGATCTCATTGATCTGGATGGAGAGCAAATGATCGATCTGCGCAATGCGCTGGTTGATCATCGTCTCGGCGTCCTTGGTGACGGTCATGGAGCCTTCGAGCACCTGCGCGACGAACTCCTTGACCAGGTCCTTGCCGCGCTCCCTGGCGCTCTGGTCCTTGCCCATCCGCCCTTCTTCAACGATCTGGTCGAGAAGGCCTTTTTCGAGCACCTGCTCGGTTGCCTGCGGCGCTGCCGCCGCCGATTTCTTTGCCTCAGCCATTGGAACCTCCTGCGGGACTGCCCATTTCCTTCTTTAGTTTGTCCAGCTTATCCTTATCGCCGACCGCGCCAAGCAGCGCTTCTTCCAGCTTGTCGTTGCCCTGAAGGTTGGCGCGGAGATTGCTCAGTTTGGTGCGCAGGTCCATCAGCTCGGAGAGAGGCTTCACCTGCTTAGCGACATTTTCCGGCTCGAAGTCGTCCATATTTTTGAAATGCAGGTCGACTTTGAGTTGCGGAGCGTCGGCGGCTTCGGCCAGCTTGTTCTCGACCGCGAAGGCGAGATGCGGCTTCATGCCTTCCAGCACGCTGTCGAAGTTGTCCGGATTGACCTCCGTAAATTTGCGATCGCGGAGGCGGGGCAGCGGTTCGGTGGGCTGACCGGTAAAGTCGCCCAGAACGCCCATCACGAATGGGAGTTCTTTTATCTCGATGGCATCACCGATTTCGACCTCATAGGTGATATGAACCCGCGGCGGACGGACTCGCCCCAGTTTGGCATGTATACTTTCTCTGGCCATATTGATCCTCCCTCTGTAGTGCGCCAAGCGGGCTAATTCGTTGCACCGCGGGCGCGCGGTCTTAATTGTAACCCTCAGAACACGTTCAAGAAAGAAATTTCCGGTCCATCCGGACATTTTCTGTCCGTGTCGAGTATATCCGCGCCGGGGGATGAAGGTCAAGACGGCATTTTTCATACAAGTCCCGGACCCGGCGATGAGACTGGATAGTCCAAAGGAGGACTTCAAGTAATGAGTACTGCGGGCGAGGGTTTGTTCGGCTTATTATTCGCGATCGTCATGGCGGCGGTTTTCGCGCTGATGATCGCATCGATGTGGAAGGTGTTCGTCAAAGCGGGTCAGCCGGGGTGGGCGGCTCTGGTTCCCGTCTACAATTTGATTGTTCTGCTTAAGATCACGGGGAAACCGTTGTGGTGGCTGGCGATGTTTTGCGTTCCGTTCGCCAACTTCGTGGTGATCGTCATGATCATGATTAACCTGGCAAAGTGCTTCGGCAAAGGTACTGGGTTCGGGGTCGGCCTGCTGGTATTCGGATTCGTTTTCTTCCCGATTCTGGCTTTCGGCGACGCACGGTATCAGGGTCCGGCGGGAGGCGCGCCGCTGGTTCTCGCGCCGGTTTAGCGGATCCGCTCGGGGGTGGTGACGGCTAAAACTCATCACCCTAAGCCGACGGTTTCCGCCCCTGCCGCGACATAATTTGACTCAAGACTACTTCTCGGACTCGGCAACCCGCCTCCTTCTTCTCATATCCCATCGTTCGAGTTCATCCGTGGCGCGTGAACATGCTCAAGACTCGCAAACACGGCGGCCACAAGCGAGAGCGGCCCAGCCCCACTTGCCGCTCAAGTTCCCTCCCCGGCTGCCGTTAAGACACATGTACCAACCGGGAACGGACTCCGGACAATCGACTGACAGGAAAAAACTTCATGGCAACCAGCCTCCTTACACCGAACGATCAAAACACCGCCAAGGCCGACGCGCGCGCGGGCAAATATCTCGTTTTTCATCTGGGCGAAGAAGAATTCGGGATCCAGGTACAGAAAGTCCGGGAGATTATGGGCGTGCAGGACATTACCCAGGTCCCGCAGACGCCGCCCGAAGTAAAGGGCGTGATCAACCTGCGCGGTAAAGTGATCCCGGTGGTCGATCTCCGGCTGAAATTCACCATGCCGGCCAAGGAATATACACACCGCACGTGCATCATCGTGGTGCAGGTGTCCGGCCCGCGCGGTTCCATGCTGATGGGCATCGTGGTCGACGGCGTGGCGGAAGTGCTGCAGGTGGCGGGCGCCGACGTGGAGGACACGCCGAGTTTCGGAAGGGAAGTGGAACTGTCCTATGTGATGGGCCTGGCGAAGATCAAGGGCAAAGTGAAAATTCTTCTCGATATCGACCAGGTGATGACGGCCCGCGAGCTGGCGCGCCTGGATCTGACCGCGAAATAAACGGGAGCCATGGAAGAGGTCATTCAAGCTGTCATCGGCCAGCTCGACGAGCTGAGCGTCAGGATGGTCGTCGGCGGAGCCGACGCTCCGGATACGCTCCGGGTTCTGGCGGCGATCGAGAAAACCGCGCGCGAAGCCGGCCGCGCCCCGGCCGCCGACGCCGCGCGGGAGCTTCGGGCCCGGGCGGCGGGCGCCGCGAAAACCTCGCCCGAGGAGTTCGAGCAGGTGGTCACGGCCGGGATCGAGAACCTGCGCCGGGCGCTGGAATCGGCCAGTGCGCTGCCGGAACAACCGCCGCCGGCATCGGCCGTGGCCAGTTCCATCGCGCAGGATCCGGAGTTGATGGGCGACTTCGTGAACGAGGCCGGAGAACACCTGGCGACCATAGAATCGCAGATCCTGGTGCTCGAGCGCGATCCGACCGCCCACGATCCCCTGCATGCCGCTTTCCGCGGTTTTCATACCATCAAGGGGCTGGCGGGATTCCTGGATCTGGGCGACATCCGCGCGGTGTCGCATGAAGTGGAAACGCTGCTCGACCGGGCCCGCAACCAGCAACTGCTGCTGACGCCGGCCATTATCGACGTGGTGCTGGAGAGCGCGGACTATCTGAAGCGGGCCATCGCCTGCGTGCAAGCCGGATTGCACGGCAAAGCGGCCGAGGCCCCGGCGTACGACGGATTGCTGGAGCGGGTTCGCGCGGTTCTGGAAGGGAAGCAGGTGGCCGTCGCCGCGGCGGCGCTGGAAGAGCCGGCCGCGCCCATGGACACAGCCGGAGCCGGCGAAACCGGCCGAAAAAACCAAGACCGTCGAAAATGCCAAGTCCGGCGGCGAGACGGCATTTTCCCTCCGAGTGGACGCGGGCAAGCTCGACTACATGATGGACATGGTGGGGGAGCTGGTGATCGCGCAATCGCTGATCACCCATAACCCGGAGATCGGCGCGCTCGAAAGCGGCCCGGTGCAGCGGAATCTGCAGCAGCTCGGCCGCATCACGGCCGAAGTGCAGCGTGTGGCGATGAGCATGCGCATGACGCCGGTCAGCACCCTGTTCGGCCGCATGAACCGGCTGGTGCGCGACCTGACGCGCAAGAACGGAAAAAAAGTCCGCCTGGAGCTATCGGGCGAAGAGACCGAGCTCGACAAGACCATCATCGAGCAGCTTGCCGATCCCGATGATGCACATGGTGCGCAATTCGCTCGACCACGGCCTGGAAGGGCCCCAGGAGCGGCTGGCGAACGGTAAATCTCCGGAAGGAATGCTGGCGCTGTCGGCGTCGCATCAGGCCGGGCACATCCTGATCGAGATCGCCGACGACGGGCGCGGGCTGAACACCGAAAAAATTCTCCAGAAGGCGCGCGAGCGGGGGCTGGTTCCGGAGGGACAGAATCTCAGCGAAAACGAAATTTTCTTCCTGATCTTCGAGCCCGGCTTTTCGACAGCCGACACCGTGACCGACGTCAGCGGGCGCGGCGTCGGTATGGACGTGGTCCGGCGGCAGATCCAGGGCCTGCGCGGGAGAATCGAAATCCGCTCAGTCCGCGGCCGGGGCGCGACGTTTCTGCTGCGGCTCCCGCTGACGCTGGCTATTATCGACGGCCTGATCGTGGGCGTGGGACTGGAACGCTATATCATGCCGATCAATTCCGTGCGGGAGATGCTGCGCCCCACCCCGGAAATGATTTTCACGATGGAAGGGCGCGCGGAAATGGCGATGGTGCGAGGCGAGTTGCTGCCCATTGTGCGCCTGGACCGGCGGTTTGCCATCGAAGGCGCCCGCCAGAATCCGTCGGAGGCGCTGTTTGTCGTGGTGGAAGCCCAGGCGAGGCGATTCTGCCTGCTGGTGGACGAAATGCTGGGCAAACAGGAAGTGGTGATCAAGAGCCTGGGCGATACCTTTCGCCAAGTCTCCGGAATATCGGGAGGCGCGATTCTGGGCGACGGCCGGGTCGGCTTGATTCTCGACGTGAACGGCGTGCTGAGGGAGAAAACAAGTGCATAAGGACGCGCCGGCCACGGAACCTTCTCCGGCGTTGGGCGCGCCGGAGTTTGAAAAATTCCGGCGCCTGGCTTATGACAAGTTCGGATTGAATCTGACCGGCGCCAAGCACGACCTGGTGGCCGCCCGGCTGGGGAAAAAACTGCGCGAGCTGAAAATCCCCACCTATAAAGCTTATTACGATCACGTGGTGGCGGACCGCAGCGGCGAATCGCTGATCGCGCTGATCGACGCGCTCTCCACCAACCACACGTCATTCCTGCGCGAAGCCTCGCATTTTGATTTTCTTCTGACGCGCGTGCTTCCGGGGCTGCGTCAACGTAAGTCGATCGATATCTGGAGCGCGCCGTGTTCTACCGGCGAAGAACCGTATTCGATCGCCGTGACCATGCTCGAACAGTTGGGGCTGCCTCCAAAGCCCGCGCTGCGCATCCTCGCCACCGACATTTCGACCAAGGCGCTGGCGGTGGCGAAGCGAGGCGCGTATCCAGCGGACAAACTGGGGTCGATGCCGATGCCCCTGATCCGGAAATACTTCACCCAGACCGGTCCGGGATCGTTTCAGATCTCGGCGGAGATCCGCCGCATGATCGAATTCGAAAGGGCGAATCTGGTCGAGCCGATGCACGGAAACCGCGCGTTCCCCATCATCTTCTGCCGCAACATGATGATCTATTTCGATAAGCCGACACAGGAGCGTGTGGTGGCCAGCTTGTCGCAGTTTCTGGAGCCGGGGGGCTATCTGATGATCGGGCATTCGGAAAGCCTGATGGGGGTCCGCCACGGTCTCGAATATGTACGGCCGGCCGTTTACCGGAAGCCTGGAGAACTGTTATGAGAGGGTGGGCATGACGGCGATCATAGTCGGCATCGCGGACTGCAAGACTTCCAAGGAGCGCGATTCGACGCTGGTGACGTACGCGCTGGGTTCGTGCGTGGGCATCGGCGTATTCGACCCGGCGGCCACGGTGGGCGGCTTGCTGCACGTCCTGCTGCCGGAATCGAGCCTGGATGCGGAAAAGGCGGCGAAGAATCCCTGCATGTTCGCCGATACGGGCGTCAGCCAGCTGCTGAATCGCTGCGCCGAGCTCGGAGCCGCGAAATCCCGCCTGCGGGTGTGGTTGGCGGGCGGGTCGGCGGTGATGGACGATCGCGGAATTTTCAACATCGGAAAGCGGAACCAGCTGGCGGTGCGGAAAGCGTTATGGAAGGCCGGACTGCTGACGCTGAGCGAAGACGTGGGGGGCCAGGGGTCGCGCACGGTGCGCCTGGAGTTGCAGACGGGAACATTTTGGGTTCGCGCCGCGGGCTCGGATCAGGAATTAAAGGCCAACGCGGGGTTCGGCAAAGGAGGCTGACATGGCTCTTCAAATTTTGATCGTGGACGATTCTCCGGCCATGCGGGGATTTATCCGCCGCGTGATGAAATTAAGCGGAATCGACGTCGATTGCTATTTCGAAGCGGGGAACGGCGAAGAGGCTCTGGCGCAGCTCGCCATGAACAGCATCGACGCCGTGCTGACCGACATCAACATGCCGGTGATGGACGGGGAGACCTTCGTGCGAAAAATGCGCGAGAACGGGCCATTTCGATCAATGCCGGTGATCGTGATCTCGACCGACGCCACGACGCAGCGCATCCAGACCATGCGCAAGCTGGGCGCGGTCGGCTATCTGCAAAAGCCTTTTGGGCCGGAGCAACTGCGCAACGAGCTGGATCGCGTGCTGGGGGTCCGCCATGAATGACCCGGCTGTTCCCAACATCGCGGTCCCAAATATGGACTCGTTGGTTGGGGCGCTGCTCCACTCCTGTAGCGAGCATGTTCTCGAGACCATGTTTTTCGCGGCAGTGTACGACCATACCGATCCGGCCGCCAGCGCCGGCTGCGAACGCGTCGCGTCCCGGCTGCATTTCCACGGCAAGCCTTCGGGGGACTTCGAAGTGGACGCCGATCCCGGAATCGCGCGGTCGCTGACCGCCGGTTTTCTGGGAATCGAGGAAAGCGAGGTGACCCCGGTTCAGGTAGACGAAGTGATGGCCGAGTTCTGCAACATGACCTGCGGCTCGGCGTTGTCGAGCCTCGGCCGGGTGGAGTATTTCAGCCTGGAGACGCCGGAGACTTCGCGTCCGCACGAATTCGCTCCGGGGGTGGAGGGCGTGCGTCGAGCGTTTCTGCTCGAAGGAGGAACGCTCTCGGTCTGCCTGCGCGTGGATTTCGACCAGAGCTAAGCAATGGCCGGGGCCCGCAAAATCCGCGTGCTGGTGATCGACGATTCCGCCATCGTGCGGAAAATTCTTTCGGAGACGCTCGCCTCCGAGGCCGATATCGAAGTGGCGGGAACGGCGCCGGACCCTTTCGTCGCGTTGGAGAAAATCAAACGGCTGAAGCCCGACGTGCTGACGCTCGACATCGAGATGCCGCGTATGGACGGCCTCACGTTTCTGAAACAGATCATGCAGGACCAGCCGATGCCGGTCATCCTCATCAGCTCGCTTGCGCAATCCTCGGTCGAGATCGCGCTCGAAGCGCTGCGGCACGGCGCCGTGGACGTGCTGGCGAAGCCGAGCGGACCTTACTCCGTCGGCGAACTGCGCACAACGTTATCCAACCGCATCCGCGCCGCGGCCCGGGCGAAGCTGCGAAAAAGCGCGCCAGCCGAGCCGTTGCCACCGGTCTTGCAAGACAAAACCACCTACACTGCTTTCGATCCGGGCAGCCTGATCGCCATCGGCGCCTCGACGGGAGGCACAGAGGCCATCGCCGCCGTGCTCTCACGTCTCCCGGCCGAAGCGCCGCCGATTCTGATCACGCAGCACATTCCTCCGATGTTTTCCAAAACCTTTGCGCAACGGCTCGACAAACTGTGCCGCATGGACGTGCGCGAGGCCGTCGACGGCGACTTCGCGCGTCCCGGGCTCGCCCTGGTCGCGCCCGGAGGACTTCACATGGTGCTCGAAC
Source organism: Bryobacterales bacterium (assembly GCA_963749245.1). Lineage (GTDB taxonomy): Bacteria > Acidobacteriota > Terriglobia > Bryobacterales > Bryobacteraceae > Palsa-187. The sequence goes on along the minus strand of CAVVNE010000030.1, from coordinate 884 downwards.
GGGCCGCGGGAAATTATCGCATCAAAATTAAAGATGGTCCGCTGGTTTGCTACCAGCGCCCTTCGGTCGACGTGCTCTTCACATCCGTCGCTTTGGCGGCGGGCGCGAAAGCGGTCGGCGCGATCCTCACCGGCATGGGCAACGACGGCGCGCAGGGGATGAAGCGGATGAAAGACCAGGGCTGTTACAACATCGCGCAGGACGAATCGACCTGCGTCATCTTCGGCATGCCCCGGGAGGCGATTCGCGCCGGAGCCGTGGACCAGACCCTTCCGCTCGAGCGTATAGCGCCGGCGCTGATGAATGCCTGCGTTAAGGAACATCTTTCCACAGCAGCTCCGCATCCGACCGCCTGACGTAATTTGCATCGATGGCGGCCGGATCGAGTCCGCGGCCGGCGGCAAATTCGCGAGCGGCGATTCTTCCAATTGCGCCGGCCAGCGGACGGGGCCCGGAAACAATCTCCGCCCCGGCGGGTAACGAGGCGAGCCAGGCATCCTGCGTCGTGACCACCTCCTCGCACACCGGTTCCAGCGACGCGTCGTATACCGCGCCGTAAATCTCGCCGCGCCGCGCATCGATCCAGGGCGCGCGCAGCTCGTACGTTCCTAAGTACGCCATCGCGCGGAGGTTCGACACCGCGACCGCCGGGCGCGACATGGCTTCCGCCAGGCCTTTTACCGCCGTCAGCCCCACGCGAACCCCGGTGAAGGTTCCCGGACCCGATGCCGATGCGAATCCGTCGATATCGGCCAGGCGCAGATGGTGGCGAGCCAGCAGCGTTTCGATTTCGCCGAACAGAACATGCGCAAAACCGTCGCCCGATTTGAGAACAACTTCTTCGATGACGCGCTCGCCCGCGGTGATCGCGATGCTGCCGGGCT